>CADDZM010000022.1 GCA_902812345.1 Chloroflexota bacterium
AATTTATGATTGTATTTCTCCTTAAAGATTTAGTGAGGGAAGTTTTTTTCCTTTCTTACATCTTATATACGAAGGAGGGTTACAATTTCAGCAAAAGTGAGCCAGAACCACTTTTACACGTATCCTGCTACCATACCCCTTGACTTTTTAACTCATCGGTGTTCCATTGTGAGATATAATATTATATTATATTATCGGGAAGCGATATTGGAGAACGATAATAATATGCTCCGTGACTTCTTTTTAGGTTTCATCAAAATCCATATCCTTCATCATGCGGCCCAGGAACCGGTGTACGGTCTTGCCATGATTGAGGAGTTGGCACGCCACGGTTATGAGCTTAGCCCTGGCACGCTTTATCCGCTCCTGCATTCTCTGGAAACGCTGGGGTATCTGTCCCATATCAACCGCAAGGTAGGCGGTAAGGTGCGAAAGTATTACACGATTACCGAAGAAGGCGGCCGGGCGCTGGCGGAAGCAAAAGGGAAAATTCACGAACTGGTCAACGAGGTATTTGAGAATGAAGAAGAAGCGCCCAAAAATAGTGAGGATAAATCGTGATTGCTGAAAACCAGCCGGAAGTTTCGGAAAAAGGTTCATTCCTGGAAGTGCTGGCTGTATCCGGCCGCCTGGGTTTAACCTCTTTTGGCGGCCCGATTGCTCACCTGGGCTACTTTCGGGAAGAATATGTCAACCGGCGCAAGTGGATAGACGCGCAGAGCTACGGTGACCTGGTGGGACTGTGTCAGTTCCTGCCGGGACCGGCCAGCAGCCAGGTGGGAATTGCGATAGGTATCAGCCGGGCCGGGCTGTGGGGTGGGCTGGCTGCCTGGTTGGGGTTTACTTTGCCTTCGGCCATTATTTTGATCCTCTTTGCCTATGGCACCAGTTTCTTCGGGAGCAGCACCTCCGATAGCGGGTGGCTGCACGGCCTTAAAGTGGTGGCGGTAGCCGTAGTGGCCCAGGCGGTGTGGAGCATGGCCCGGAATTTCTGCCCGGACCGCCCCCGCGCGACGCTCGCCATTGTCGCCGCCATTATTACTCTGGCCTGGCCGTTGGGTTTTGTGCAAATCCTGATTATTGTGGGTGCGGGTATTATCGGCTGGCAGTTTTTACCGGTTACAATTCCCGAAAACCAGGCCAGGTTACATTTTGGGGTTTCTCGCCGGTTGGCCATCGGCTGTTTGATTGTTTTTTTCTTATTATTGGTGGCGCTGCCGGTGCTGCGTTCGCTGACGCAGAGCCAACCGGTGGCGGTAGTGGACAGTTTTTACCGTTCGGGTGCGCTGGTATTCGGCGGAGGCCACGTGGTGCTGCCGCTCTTGCAAGCCGAAGTGGTACCGCCGGGGTGGGTCACGAACGAGCAATTTATTTCCGGGTATGGGGCGGCGCAAGCGGTTCCGGGGCCGCTATTTACCTTCTCGGCTTTTCTGGGAACGGCCAGCAAAATTCCACCTAACGGTTGGGTAGGCGGGCTACTGGCCCTGGTGTCAATCTTTTTGCCGGCCTTCCTGCTGATCATTGGAGCCTTGCCCTTCTGGGATACTTTCCGTAAACGTCAGGATTTTCAGGCGGCTTTGCGGGGCGTCAATGCGGCGGTGGTCGGTATACTCCTGGCTGCTCTCTACCAACCGGTTTGGACAAGCGCGGTTAACGGCCCCAAAGATTTTATCCTTGTCATTGCCGATTTCGGGCTGCTGGTGCTGGGGAAGTGGCCGCCCTGGGTGGTAGTGGTTTTCTCCGCCGTCGCGGCGGCTGTCCTGGGATTTTTTGGCTAATTTGGTGTCACACAAACGTATAGAAAGCTTCCCTCACCGAACCTGCTCAACCGGTTATTAGCAAAGTAAGTCCTGAGATTATTAAGACAAGTTCAATCAGCACAATAAAAACCCGTTTAGGCAAGCGTTCCAGGATTCGTTTCCCGGTAAAAGACCCGGCCAGCATAATGGGACCAAGGGCCAGACCGGTTACTAAAGCAGCGCTGGTTAAGGCAGCCGCGCCTCCATAGGCAAACAGCTTGGTCACATGCATTACAACGGTTGACATCGCTTCGGTGCCGATATAAGCTCCCCTTACCAGGCCGTAAGCCAGAAAAAAGGGAGCCAGGATTGGACCGACACTACCCACCAGCGCCGACAGGAAACTAAAACCGGCTCCGATAAAGGTGAAGCTTCTCATGGTAGGGTGAAAAATTGGCTTTTTGCGGAGATGCCGCCAGACCACCATTAACAGCAAAAAGATGCCCACAAAACGGGTCAGGAGGACCAGTGGAGCCTGGGTAAATAAGAGGCCGCCCAGCAGGGCCAGGGGAACCGCCCCTAAACTGAACCAGCCGATCAGGGGCCAGACCACCTCTTTTCGGTTAAACCAGACCCGGCTGGCGTTGCCAATTAGCTGGGCCACGGTGAGAATGGGGATAGCATCGCGGACCCCGAAAACCGCGACCAGGACCGGTAAAAGAATGGCCGCCCCACCAAACCCGGTGACACCGGCCACGGTTGAAGCAGCAAAGGCGGTAATGACCAGCACCACTAACGGGACTACTCCAATCGAAAATATATCCAACCCCTAAACCTTTGCCGTTTCTTTCTTTTCTAGTTTGCTCTCTATTTTCTTTAACTTTGCGCCAACCTCACCCCAGCCCTGGCCTACCTTAAGATGAAGATGTAGAAGATGTAGATGAAGATGGAAGTTCCCCAACATGTTATAGCGCTTCCCAACCAGGGGCCAATCATCAGTACAACTGCTCACAAGTTCGTAGCAGGTTATTGAGTCCAGTTTGGGCTTAGAATTGCTTAGTGCTTAATCAAAAGTCCATTTCTACCCACTGCATATTTATGAGCAGTTGTAATCAGGGGTGAAAGTAGCCTGAGTTATATTTCTTCCCTTAAACCGGCCAGGTTTTGGGCGAAAAAGCCGGTTGTTAAACAGCAGGCTCAAACGATTAAAGCAGCCAGTCCCAGCATTCCCTTCAGGTCAGGTGGGTGTGCCGGTGGTGGAGATCGGGATAATGCTCGTGGTTATGGGTCAGGGCCTGGTGTTTGTGAGGGTGGCTATGCGGCTCGGGGCCTTGCCAGGGAAAATCTTGGTTATGCTGATGGTGTTCGTCGTGGACGTGTTCGTGTTCGTGAATTAGCGGTTCGTGCTTATGTGAATGTTCGTGGTGTTCGGTGAGATGCAGCCAGAGGCCCAGCGCCATCAATCCCCCCGCCACCCAAAATAAAAGTGTGGCTTGTTCCGATAACAGCACAAGGGCCACTACTGCCCCCACGAAAGGCGCAGTCGAGAAATATGCGCCGGTGCGGGCCGTACCGAGGTGGCGAAGGGCTAACACGAATAATACCAGGCTGATGCCATAACCCACCAGCCCTACTGCCCCCGCCTTTAGGATGGTGCCCGGTGCCGGAAAAGTGACGCCATTTGCGAGCGCGATAGTTAAATTAACCGCCCCGGCTACCACCCCTTTGATAGCCGCGATTTGCACAGGGTCACTCGCGGAAACCTTACGTGTAAGGTTGTTATCGATGGCCCAGCCAAGGCAGGCCCCGGCCACCAAAAGTCCACCCCAGGGAATGCCGACCATGCTTTCTTGCCAGGAAAGGAGCGCCCCTGCCGCGATGATACTGAGCATCCCCAGGAAAATGCGCTGGTCAAAGTTTTCCTTGAAAACAAACCAGGCCAGTAACGCGGTTAAGACCCCCTCCAGATTTAACAGTAACGAGGCACTGGACGCGGGAATAAGGGTCAGGCCAAACATCAGCAGCACCGGAGCAACCACGCCACCGGCCGCCACGGCCCCGGCCAGCCAGGGTATATCCGGGGCCGTTAAACGGCTTTCGGTGGTTCCCCGCCCAATCAACCTGCGTACCAGGATCCAGGCCGATAAACCAAGCCCGGAGCCACCATACAGCAAAGCGGCAAGCATCAAGGGTTGAATATCACCTACCAGGGATTTCGTGAATGGCGTGCTTGCCCCGAATAGGAGGGCCGCTAGCAGGGCAAACACCACCCCTTTGCGTAATAACGTTTTCATGTTTACCCTGTTCCGATTATATCTATCAAACAATAAGCCCAAACTAAAGTAAGTTGCTTCTTTTGCCGAATTACGCCCCGGTACCCCGGTGGAGTAATTTAACCTTCTTTCTTTCTATCTAAACTGAAGATAGCCAGTAAGAAGATGCCGGTCAATCCTTATCAGATGAGTTTGGGGGGGTTGCATAACCCGCCGAAATGGTGCACTACCCCTAGACCAAACCAGCCGAGTAGGAGTACCGAGTAATAAAAGAGGTTTGCCCTGTACGCCCTCACTGGACCGGATTTATTTAGCTCCATCATTCAAATAGCGGTAGACGGTCGCTTTTGAGACGCCGTATTGTTTAGTCAAGGAACGAATAGTGGTCCCTTGTTGCCGGGTGGCTTGAAGCTGCACTATCTGCGGCGGCGTCAGGGTCTTGTGGCGGCCAAAAGGTATCCCACGGGCTTTGGCCTTTTCAATTCCATCCATTTGCCGTTCCGAGCGGATTTCGGTTTCAAACTGGGCAATCGCACCCAGCATATTAAATAGTAAGCGACCCGTGGCATCAGTCGTACTAATTTGCTGATCCAACACCTGCAAATCAACCCGTTTGCGTTTGAGTTCCTCCGCAATCTGGCACAGGTGCAGCGTGGAGCGGGCCAGCCGGTCCAGGCGAGTGACCACCAAAATATCGCCTTCCTGTACATATTCCAGGCAGGCCTTCAATCGGGGTCGTTTGTCGGATGTGCCGCTGCGCTTCTCCTCAAAAAGCTTATCGCAGTGCTTGAGTTTGTCTTGTTGGATCTCTAAACTTTGCCCTACCGAACTGACCCTGGCATAACCAATTAACGCCATAAGCTGCCTCTGTTCCTGTCTATGTTGTTGTCTCAAAAGATTTTAGATGTTATGGTAAAGCCATTATGAGACATCTTTTGAGACCCGTCAAGGATAGGCTCTCATAAGGTATACTTTTTGGGACAGTGCGGTTAAGGTGAGGAAGAGGATGTATGATGATCAGTCCAGATGCCACTAAACTTCCCAAACGACTGCACATTCTTAACGATAAGAAGCTGTTTTAAAAGCGACCCAAGCTGAAAATTTTTTGCCTCGTTTTAAAACAAACTCTAAGGCGCAGGTTTTCCTCTTTGAGCAAGCTATTTTCAGATAAGGCTTTCTCAAGCAGATTGATCAAAACCACAAACGGCACTCGGAGGAGTGGGTTTTCTATTTGAGAGGGGTCCAGTTCATCTAACATTCAAGCATTATATACGATGTTGCGGCTTTGGGATAGCCCCGACTTTTTGAGAGGATACCGCAATTGTTTGCCCGGCAAATTTGCTTGTGGTAAACTTCACATATCTAAATAAGCTCTTCTGGGACGGTATTTAACACGCTACCAGCTAATTGAAGGTGAATAAGCTATGTCAACGGAGAACACTAGCAGTCCAGACCAGGTCATTCAATCACAGGCCGGGTCTTATGGTGATGCTTCCGGCCCGGCGGTTACAAGCGAGACGAGGGTCGAGCAGTTGCGCCGGATGCGCCAGCAGGCCCAGCTTGGCGGCGGCCAGAAACGGATTGACTCACAACACGCCAAAGGCAAGCTGACCGCCCGCGAGCGCATTGAGATTCTGCTGGATGAAAATTCCTTCGTGGAACTGGACGCTTTTGTGACCCACCGCAGCACCGATTTCGGCCTGGGGGAACACAAATACCTGGGCGACGGTGTCGTGACCGGGTACGGCAAGATTGACGGCCGCCTGGTCTTTGTCTTTTCGCAGGATTTTACGGTCTTCGGCGGCTCCCTCTCGGAGACCCATGCCGAAAAAATCGTTAAGGTTATGGACCTGGCGATGAAGAACGGCGCGCCCGTCTTTGGAATCAACGATAGCGGCGGCGCGCGTATCCAGGAGGGTGTCCTTTCCCTCGGTGGTTACGCCGACATTTTCCTTAAAAACGTCCTGGCAAGCGGTGTCGTTCCCCAGATTTCGGCGGTGCTTGGCCCCTGCGCGGGCGGCGCGGTCTACTCCCCGGCCATGACCGACTTTATCCTCATGGTTAAAGATACCTCGCATATGTTCGTGACCGGGCCAAACGTGGTCAAGACCGTTACCCACGAAGACGTTAGTTTTGAAGACCTGGGCGGGGCTATGATTCATAACAGCACCAGCGGTGTCGCTCATTTCGCGGCGGAGAATGAAGAACAATGCCTTCTGACCGCCCGCCAGCTTTTTAGCTACATGCCCTCAAATAACCTGGATGACCCGCCTTTCCTGCCAACTCAAGACCCGCCAACCCGCCGGGACGAAGAACTTAACTCGATTATCCCGGCCCAGCCGACCAAAAGCTACCATATGCGCGAAGTCATTCACCGCATCGTGGACGACGGCCAGTTTTTGGAGGTGCAGGAGCATTTCGCCGGGAACATTATCATCGGGTTCGCCCGGCTTGGTGGCCGCAGCATCGGCATTGTGGCCCAGAACCCGGCCGTCCTCGCCGGAGTACTCGATATCAACAGCGCCGACAAAGGGGCGCGTTTCGTGCGGTTCTGCGACTGTTTTAATATTCCGATTGTAACGCTGGTGGACGTACCGGGCTTTTTGCCAGGCGTTTCGCAGGAACACGGCGGCATTATCCGGCACGGAGCCAAGCTTCTTTACGCTTACTGTGAGGCGACCGTCCCGAAAGTGACCGTGATTACCCGCAAGGCTTACGGCGGCGCTTATGACGTGATGAGCAGCAAGCACGTCCGAGGCGACATTAACTTTGCCTGGCCGACCGCCGAAATCGCCGTGATGGGCGTAGATGGCGCGGTCAACATTATTTTCAAAGACCAGATTGATAAAAGCGACGACCCGGAAGCCACCCGTAAACGCCTGGTAGCCGAGTATACCGAGAAATTCGCCAATCCCTACGTGGCGGCGGCCCGCGGCTTTATTGACGACATTATCGAGCCGAAAGAGACCCGACCCCGCCTGATTTCAGCCCTCGAAATGCTCAAAAACAAGCGCGACACCAATCCGCCCAAAAAGCACGGCAATATTCCGCTTTAATTGCCAGAAATTGCCGGAGGATTTTTTAAATGGCTAAACTTACCCGAATAAAGAAAGTCTTGATTGCCAACCGGGGCGAGATTGCCCTGCGGGTTATCCGGGCCTGCCGCGACCTGGGCGTTAAAACTGTCGCAGTCTATAGCGAGGCTGACCGCAAGTCCCTGCACGTGCGAGAGGCCGACGAAGCGTATTTGCTCGGTCCGGCCCCTTCCAAAGACAGCTATTTGCGCGGCGACAAAATCATCGAAATAGCCAAAAAGGCCGGGGCCGACACGGTCCATCCCGGTTACGGCTTTTTGTCCGAGCGCGCTAACTTCGTTCAGGCTTGCCAGGACGCCGGGCTTATATTTATCGGGCCGCCCCCTGCCGCTATCGAAGCCATGGGCGATAAAGTGCGGGCCAAACAAATCGCCCGCGCCGCCGGGGTGCCGCTGGTGCCGGGCATTGACCAGGAAGCGCCCAACTGGCAGTCTGCCGCCGCAACCGCCGAACGCATCGGCTACCCGGTCCTGATAAAAGCCTCGGCGGGGGGCGGCGGCAAGGGCATGCGGGTGGTCCGCAACCCCGAAGATATCCAATCGGCTTTTGAAGGCGCGACCCGCGAGGCCACCGGCGCTTTCGGCTACGGCGGCGTCTATCTCGAAAAGATGCTGGAAAACGTCAAGCACGTTGAAATCCAACTTATGGCCGATACCCACGGCAACGTGGTCTATATGGGCGAACGCGAGTGCAGCCTGCAACGCCGGAACCAGAAGATGGTCGAGGAAGCGCCTTCCCAGGCGGTAGACGAAGAATTGCGCCGGGAAATGGGCCGGGTCGCTGTCGCGGCGGCGCGTGAGGTCGGCTATGTCAACGCCGGGACGATTGAATTTTTGGTGACGCAGGACCGCCAGTTCTTTTTTATGGAGATGAATACCCGCCTCCAGGTCGAGCATCCCGTGACCGAATTGACCACGGGTTTTGATATTGTGGCCGAGCAACTCCGCATCGCCGACGGCCAACCGCTCAGTTTCAGCCAGGAAGATTTGTACGCACGCGGCTGGGCTATCGAGTGCCGTATCACGGCTGAAGACCCCTTTAACAATTTTCTGCCTTCGGTTGGGACGGTTCGTCGGACGGTGCCGCCAACCGGGCCAGGCGTGCGGCTGGATAGCGCAGTTTACGATGGCTATGAAGTTTCACTTTTTTATGACCCGATGATTGCCAAGCTGATCACCTGGGGCAGCAGCCGTGAGGAAGCTATTGCCCGCATGGAACGCGCCCTGTCGGAATACCAGATTTTCGGCATTCACACGACCATTCCCTATCACCAGCAGCTTATGAACAGCGAACCGTTTAGAAGCGGCAATTTTTACACAACCTCGTTGGAAACTAACCCGGCCCTGAAGCCGGACCCGGCGGCCCGCACCGACCAGAGCGAACTGGCCGCGATAATGGCGGCTTTGTTTGTCGAAAGGCGGCAAACCGAAGGCGCCGCGCCCGTTTCGGGCGGAAATGGCAACGGCAAGGCCGCGCCGGAAGAAACCGCCGAAAAGAGCGCCTGGCAAGAGTTCGGGCGGCGCGAAATGATGCGGCGGGTTTAAGGGTTTAAGGTAGCGGGAAAACAAGAGTTTAAGAGAAAAGAAATGCTCTATTATTCGCAGATTGCGGGCGACAGCCTTAAAGTTGAGATAGTTTCCGACCCGGAAGGCGCGACCCATGTCAGGCTGCCCGACGGCCGGGAAATGGCGGTGGACTTCCAACCGGCCCTCGGCGAAGATTTATTTTCGGTGCTGGTGGACAGCCAGTCGCACCAGGTCCATATCGAGCCGGGCGAAAACCGGGGCGAGTACGAAGTAACCCTGGACGGCCAGGTTTATACCGTTAGCGTCGAGACCGAACGCCAGCACCGCCTGAACTCGCTGGTTCCGCGCACCAATTTGCAATCCGGCGAAGTCCAGGTCAAAGCGCCCATGCCGGGGTTGGTTTCAATTGTGGCGGTCGAGGTGGGCCAGGCGGTCGAGCAGGGCCAGCGCATCGCAATCCTGGAAGCGATGAAAATGGAGAACGAACTGCGCGCCCCGAAGGCCGGGACGGTCAAGGCTGTCAATGTCCAGGCCGGGCAGACCGTCGAGCAAAACAAAGTCCTGGCCGTTATCGAGTAAACCGCGAACCTCGTTTCCGGATTATAATAAAAAAGGCGAGAGAGGGCTAAAAGCCCTTTCGCCTTTTTTATTTGAGAAAACTTTTAAGACTATTTGATGGCTTTCACGCAGCGAAAATTGGTCTCCCCGGCGGTTGCGACAATCTGCCTTCCTTTGAAGTGCTGGATAGTTAGATTTTTGAACATCCCGCCGCGCATTGGGATACCGTCCGCGTTGGCGGTGGTACCTGAACCATCAATTATCACCGGGTTCGCGCAACTCTCGCCAGCTACGGTTAAACCGGAGGCTACCGGGAATATAAATCCATCCCCGCTTACATTTATCGTACTGGCAGGAATGCCAGTCAGGTTGAAAGTAATGGGTGTATTGGGATTGGTGATTTCAGCCAGGGCAAACGAAAGCGTCCCGCAGGCGCTGCTGGTGCCGTCGTCGCTATGGCTCGTCACGACATTTCCCCCGCACGAATTGGTATCAGTATTAACCAGTACAAAGGCCACCGAGTTAATACTTCCCCCAATACTGGCCGTAACCGTGAATTTGCCTTTAGTTCCGTTGGCGTTGAGGACCGGCGCAATAGCATTCCCGCTGCCGTCCGTTGAAACTGTCGCACTCGCATTACCGGAAAATGCTCCGCTGGCCCCGCCTGAACCGGCCTGCACCTGATAAGTAACTTGCGCTCCCTGCACCGGGTTGTTTGAACCCTCACCTACCAGTACCTTGACGGTAAGCGGCGTTTGAAAATTCGTGTTAACCGGAGTGCGCTGAGGACTTCCGGCGGTTGCTACAACCCTCACGCTAGATAGGTAATCGCAAATTTTTGAGTCTGATGTAATTTCCAGGCTCCAACCGTTAAGAGCGCCGCCGTCCCTATCGGCGTTATCTTTTATTTCCAGTTGCCAGTTGCCGCTAATCGCTTTGCCGTTGAACCCGGCCAGCGGTTCATCCGGTTTATAGCTTCCGCTAAAGGGCGCGCTCCCGGAACTAATAGAGGCGGCGGCGCTATCATCGAAAACCGTATCGGTATAATTTTCGCCGCCGCCGCCGTGCTTATTTGAAAGGATTACCCGCGTTCCATCCGGGCTTATAATCGTTAGCGTTAAATCCCCATCCCAGGTATGCGTTATATTAACTTTCGCCCGAATATGGGTAACCTGCCCGGCGAAATTTATGGGCAAATTAGAGGTAACGGTAGGCGCTCCAACCTCAGAAATCGGGTGGGGTATATCGGTTGCACTGGTATTGGTTATTTTAGGCGCGCCCACCGGCAGAGTAATCGTAAAGTTTTGGGTTGTGCCATCGCTATAGGTTACCTGTTGAGTAAAGCTTATTGTTCCGGCGCAAGCCAGACCAGGGTCAACCCTGAAGATATAGAGCGTCGCTGTATTGGTTACGGTAGCCCCGGCGGCGATATCGCCGTAGTTACCGGTGTTAGCGGTGACACTAACGCCCGGCGTATTGCTGGTAAGGATGCCGGTAACAATTCTGGCATCGGCGTTTCCGGCATTAGTCAGCCCGATAGCCAGGCTCAAGTTTTCGCCGGGTTCGGCGTACTGGTCGTTGTCACCGCCGCCTAATTGCAAGCCGCTTTGCGCGATAGTAACCATCCCGACCTGGAAAGTGAAGGTAAACGGAATGGCTATAGAAGGGTCGCAGGTAAGTTGCCCGGTAAGCGTTATAACGGTCCCATAAGGCACGCCGCTGCCAACCGTAAATTTAAATGGCGTGGTATTGGTGACGGTCGCGCCGGACGCGATATTGCCATAGCTGGCTGCACCTGTATTAATTGTCACGCCCGGCGTGCTGCCGGTTAAAGTGAGCTGTACATTTGAGGCCGGGCCGTCGCCGCTGTTATAAAAGCTCGCCAACAGGTTGACGGTTTCGCCTGGCTCGATTACGTCGTCGCCATCACCGCCACTCAAAAATTTATTGGTCTGGAGAAGGGCCGGGGTCGTTCCATTAGCGTCGGCGTTGTAGACCACCAGAGCAAAATCCTGGTCCACCGGGCTGCTATTACCCGGCACGCCATCGCCCGCCAGGTTAGCCGCCGTCACCGTAACAGTAAAAGCGCCGCTCAAGCCCGCCGGTAAAAAGACATTCTCGACGTTGTTTTTAGTGTCGAAAGCGCCGCCGATAGTGGAAAGGCTGCCGCTAAAGATGTTTCCTTTGTAAGTCTGCCCGTTAATTGTCACCTGTAAATCCAGGTTGTTTACAAAGCTATCGCCGGTAGTCGTCCCTGGCGCGTCGGTCCATGCCAGCGTAACCCGCACCGGTTTGGTCGCGTCATGGACGGCAACAGACCGGGTATATTGCTGGCCGGTGGTCGTAAAAACTTTGCTCTGGTCCAGTAGCGAACGCGGCCCGCCATCGAATAAAGCCCCCAGGTTGAGGTCGCCCCAACCCTGGCTATTGCTGGGCAAGGTGTCGCCGGTCCCGGCACCGGCCAGGTAGCGCGGAGAGTTGAGGGTCAGGGCTTTCGCCATGGCCGGGCTAGGGTACTGGCCCGCCACCCAGACTCGCGAATAATAGTTGTAAAGCAAGCTCAGGCCGCCCGCCACCGCCGGGGTCGAATGGCTGGTGCCGCTGGACCAGGTGTAGAGGGTCTGGGTTATGCCGTTCTGGGCAAAGTTTGGATAGTAAATATTACCGCTGCCGCCGCAAACCCCGGAACCGTTGAAACCGGCAGGGTCTTGCGAGGCCGGACCCTGTATATGGATGCCGGGCGCGACAATATCCGGTTTAATGCGGCCGTCAGTGGTCGGGCCGCGCGAAGAGAAAGTCGCCATATCGTCGGCGTTATCGGCGTTTGTTTCGCCGCAGCCATCGGCTATGCCCTGGTCGCGCACGTTCTCGGTGGCCCCAACGGTCAGCACATTCTTGGCGGTGCCGGGTGTGCCGATTGTCCCGGTGATGGTCCCGCTGGGGCCATCATTACCGGCGGAAAAGACGTGCAACATTTGCTGGTTGCCCGCTACCGTCCCCGCCGCGTCCCGGGTTAAACTGTCGTAAGCCTGCGAAGATGCGTCATAAGCGCCGGGCGAGCTATTATCGCCCCAGCTATTGGATGTTATAGAAGCGCCGTTCTGGTAACTCTTTAAAACCACCCCGGTGTCTGAATTACCGCAATTTGAAATATCGTAATTGCTGTTATTGGCGAAAATCTTGGTATGCGACAACCGGCCAAACGGCGAAATACCGACGCCCCGGTTGAACCCATTGGAATCTACATAAGGCGGGCCGCTGGAATTGTTGTAACCGCCCACGATGCCGCTATTTAAATTGCCGTGTCCCGCTGTGCCATCCGCCAGGGCGTCGCCCGTACAGTTAGCGGTCGCTACTACCCGGCTGGCGCCGTTGGTTTTGTCCCCAAAAGTATAAAAGTCAGGATGTATGGGCGTAGTCGTGCCGTTATCAAGGCCGTCGTCCACCACGTCAACAATCGGGTACGCACCGGGCGTGGTCGGGAAGCCTAAACCGGTCAGCCAGGCCAGGTAGCCGGGCGCGGTAGGTCCAACCTTGCCATTGGCGGCGCTAACGTTTCCGGCTACAATCTGGCCCTGGGCCTCATCCATTTTGACCCGCTCGGCGTATTGTTCCACGTTAAAAACATCGGGCCACCGGCTGATTGCTTCAAGCTGGCCGGGAGGCACCTGGAGAGTAACGTCCGTAAACTTAAGAATTTGCCAAGGCTCTCGGACGACCTTGCCGCCCAGTTTTTCCAGCCGGTCCAGCGAGTCCTGCACTTTAGAGGTGTTATAAAACTGGACCGTCACCGTTACCGGCGCGCTGCCTGAAATACTTTTACGATTTTTAAGGGCAGGGTCCAACCGGTACCCGGCCTGGTACGGCCCGGCCCATTGCAGTTCGGTAGCGCCGGTTGCGACCTGCTCGTTAAGCTGCTTTAACTGCTGGCCGTCCGCCCAGATGACATAGGCGTTGTTTGGCATATACATTACCGGGTCAATGCCCAGGCTTTGCAGGCTTTCCAGCCATTCCGGCTTGATTGGCCCGACAAACTGGACCAGCCACAATTGCGGGTCGCCGGTAGCCTGGCTGTTTAGAGCAGGCGCGTCAACCGCTTTGCCGGTATCAATTTCGCCGTCGCGCAGGCCAATCCGGTCGAACTCATCGTGTTTTTCCACGGCGCTATTTTGAGCCAGGCCGTTAAGACCCGGCGCGTCCGGTAACTTCCAGAGGCTGAACGACCCGTAATCGGCCAGCAAAAGGCCCCCGCCTTTAGCCGCGCCGATAATAGCCGCCGGGTTGTTGTTTTGAATCAGGGTTTTATGGTAGCCGGATGCGAAGTTGATGCCGGTGGTTATCGCCGGGCTGGCCGCCAGGGCAGCATGATTATTACCGGGCTGGTTCGTACTCAACGGCGTTGATTCAGCCTGCCCTGCTGCAAGGGTCCGGGCGGGAAGTTGAAAAGGGAACAAATTGAGGCAAATAGCGATAATGACCAGTATAAAAAGGGGCTGGTTAACCCTGGGTCTTAACATTGAAATAATCAACTCCGGTTTAAGTAAGAAAACAGCAAAGCCCTGGTAAAAACAAGAAGAAAACTTCGGTTAATTGTAAGCTAAATGTTTCACCGCTGCAATAAGTTTGTCTGCCAAAATACTTTCCACCAACCTGAGTATAAATTTTCCCCGTTGAATCCTCACTGGATAAGTATTTTAATTTGTGATTTTTGGTTTAATTTAGGCGTCTATTTTAATATATACAGAATTGAATAAGAATCTGTTATGGTTACAAGCTCACCATTAAATCCTCCAACAAATTTGGTATCAACAACCCAGGCTGTTACTCCCTCTCCTTCACCTTTAGTTATTAATAAGCCGGCCCACATAGCGGTAGGCGAGATTATCAATTTACCTGACCAGCTTTATTCGCAAGCCGGTGGAATAACCTTACGCCGTACTGATAAACTTCCGGCTTTATCGGTGGGCCAGGCTTTGGATTATAATGCTGGCGCGCCGTGGGAAAGAGGTGGTCTGTGGGCTGGCCACCAGATTACAGTTACCGTTACTTTTGGATTAGGTTCACTTGGAAGGTTACAGGCTGATGGTAGTTGGATCCCTGCTTTCTCGCCCCCGGGATTTACCTGCACAGCCGTTGGAAAATGTACTCCTACCGGTAAAAGTCTTCCGAGAATTGAAAACCATCCAGGGTGGGTAATAGATTATGATGGCTTACCATTTTGTGGAACTGGCGGTTGCGACAGTCACAGCGTTTCTTAATAAATGATGATGGAGGTACCATTTATTATGCATTTGGCTATACCCCCTTCTTGAAGCAATTTTCTGGTATAACCTGATTTAAATGCAATACTAGATTTTTAACCAGATAATCAAAATGAAAGGCTTGTCGAGCAAGTTTCAGGTTACTTCTTGACAAGCCTTTTATGTTTAAGTTAAGTAATTTTTAGGAGGCGGCCGCCAGGCTTTTTTCCTTGCTGGCCTTGGGGGGCGCGGCCAGCTCAGACTTTTTAAGCCTGGCCGCTTCCTTATCGAAAATGTGCTTTAGATAGTGGCCGGTGTACGAGCCGGGAGCCTCGGCGATTTCTTCAGGGGTGCCTTCGGCGACAATCATGCCGCCTTTGTTGCCGCCTTCCGGGCCGATGTCTACAATCCAGTCGGCAACCTTGATAATATCCAGGTTGTGTTCGATAACCAGGACTGTATTGCCGGTCTCGACCAACCGCTGCATAATATCAATCAGTTTGGCGACATCGTGGGTGTGCAGCCCGGTGCTGGGTTCGTCCAGCAAATAAAGGGTCCGCCCGGTGGCCCGTTTCGAAAGCTCGGTCGCCAGCTTGACGCGCTGGGCCTCACCGCCGGAAAGGGTTGTGGCCGGTTGGCCCATCCTTATATAACCCAGGCCCACGTCTACCAGGGTATCCAGTTTGTTCTTGATGCTGGGGACGTTCGCGAAGAACTCACTGGCGACTTCGACCGTCATATCAAGCACGTCCGAAATGTTCTTGCCCTTATAAAGAATTTCGAGCGCCTCGCGGTTGTACCGCTTGCCGTGACACACTTCGCACGGCACGTACACATCCGGCAAGAACTGCATCTCGATTTTGATGATACCGTCGCCCTGACAGGCTTCACAGCGCCCGCCTTTTACGTTAAAGCTGAACCGGCCCGGTTCGTAGCCGCGCGTCCGGGCTTCCGGCACCTTTGAAAAAATGTCGCGAATCTGGGTAAAGACCCCGGTATAAGTCGCCGGGTTTGAGCGTGGGGTCCGGCCAATTGGCGCCTGGTCAATCTCGATAATCTTATCAATATTCTCGATGCCAAGCAGCGTATCGTGTTCCCCGGCCTTTTCTTTCGAGCCGTAAAGGACGTGGGCCAGCTTGCGATAGAGCGTGTCCGTAATCAGGGTGCTTTTGCCGCTGCCGCTCACACCGGTCACCGCGATAAACCGGCCCAGCGGGACCGTCAGGTCGATATTTTTAAGGTTGTTCTCCCGCGCCCCTTTTAAGAGAAGCTGCTTACCGTTGCCTTTGCGGCGGTGAGCCGGGATAGCGATTTCTTTGGTGCCTTTGAGGTACTGCCCGGTTATCGAGTTCGGGTTTTCGGCGACTTCTTCGGGCGTGCCGCACGCTATAACCTCGCCCCCGTGAATACCCGCGCCCGGTCCCATATCAATGAGGTAGTCCGCCGAGCGTATCATTTCTTCGTCGTGCTCAACCACAATCAAGGTGTTGCCAAGGTTGCGAAGTTTGAGAAGCGTTTTAATCAGGCGGCCGTTGTCGCGCTGGTGCATGCCGATGCTCGGCTCATCCAGGATATAGAGGACCCCCATCAGGCTGCTGCCAATCTGAGTTGCCAGCCGGATGCGCTGGGCCTCGCCGCCGGCCAGGGTTGCCGCCGAGCGGTCAATCGTCAAATAATCAAGGCCGACATCCATCAGGAAGCCCAGGCGGCTGCGAATCTCTTTCAAGACCTGCCGGGCAATCATTACCTCGCGCTCGTTCAGCTTGCCCGCGCCGTTCTCCTCCTGGTCGTTCACCCACAGGCTATTGAAGAAGATCAGGGCGTCACTTACCGAACTGCGTACCACGTCCACGATAGACTTGTTGGCAATCGTGACGCTGATGGCTTCTTTTTTAAGACGGCTGCCGTTACAGACCGGGCAGGTCTTGCCAATCATGTACTTTTCAATTTCAGCCTTCATGTAGTCGCTGCTCGACTCTTTGTAGCGTTTTTTCAGGTCGGGTATAACCCCTTCGAAAGTAGCTTCGGTGGTCGTGTTGCCGCGCAGCTTAACCGTTACCATATCACCGTTCAGACCGTAGAGCAGGACGCCAAGTTGTTCCGGGGTAAAGTCTTTGAGCGGGGTCGCCAGGTCAAAGCCGTAACGGGTGCCGACCGCCGAAAGCAAGGCGCTCATATAAGTGCTGCTGTACTGGCCCAACCGGTTCCAGGGCAAGACTGCGCCTTCGGCCAGGGTCAGCGAGCGATTAGGAATAACCAGGTCCGGCTCGAAATCCAAAATTTCACCAAGACCGCTACATTCAGGGCAGGCTCCGTGCGGCGTGTTAAACGAAAAGGTGCGCGGTTCAATCTCGCCGATGCTGATGCCGTCATAGACGCAGGCATAGTTCTCGGAAAAGCGCAGCTCCTCGCCGTCTATAATCACGACCGTCACGATACCGCTGCCCAGTTTCAGGGCCGTTTCGATACTGTCGGTCAGGCGGTTCTTCTCAGGGTAGGTGCCGTCCGGTTCGCGCCGGATAATGACACGGTCCACGACCGCTTCGATAGTGTGCTTTTTGTATTTTTCAAGCTCGAATTCTTCGTCCAAATCGCGGACCTGCCCGTTAACCCGCACGCGCACAAAGCCCTTTTTGCGCAAATCTTCAAAGACGCCTTTATGCTCGCCCTTGCGGTCGTTGATAATCGGGCCGAGAATCATCAGGCGGCTGCCCTCGGGTAAATCGGCCACGGTATCCACGATTTGCTGGACGGTCTGGCGCGAAATCTCGCGGCCGCAGTTAGGGCAGTGCGGATGCCCGATGCGGGCGAAAAGCAGGCGCAGATAATCGTAAATTTCGGTAATGGTGCCGACGGTCGAGCGCGGGTTAGTGCTGGTGCCTTTCTGGTCAATCGAGATAGCCGGGGAAAGCCCTTCAATATAGTCTACGTCCGGCTTTTCCATCAAACCTAAAAATTGGCGGGCGTAAGCCGAAAGCGACTCGACGTAACGGCGCTGCCCTTCCGCGTAAATCGTATCAAAAGCCAGGCTGCTCTTACCGCTTCCCGAAAGCCCGGTGATAACCACCAGTTTATCGCGAGGCATTTCAATATCAATATCTTTGAGGTTATGCTCTTTGGCTCCGCGCACAATAATTTTGTCGTGCATCATCCGAACTTCCCCTTACACATACGTAAAAATAACTTTTTCAAAGGCGCGAAAAAGCTATGTTCCATTGCTATAACTTGCTGTCGTTGGGTTGGACTTTGATTATATTATAGCACAAAAATGCTATTGCCACCACTGATTCTTGTAAACTTTTATAAATCTTAATTCTTTTAAAAAAGCGCCGCCTTCAATAAAATGAAATGAAAATGAAAATGAAAATGAAAAGTAAAATGTGGAAAAGTGGCGCTTTATAATGACCCGCCCTCCATGCTGCTGCCGTCCAAATCTTCGGGGTCTTCGCTCTCGCCCTCCGCATCCGCGCCTTCGGTATCCGACTCATCGACTTCCGGTGGGGCAATTTTCAGGGTGATATTGGTATTTGTGAAGATACACATCTCCCCGGCAATTTGCAGGCTGTTGCGGGCAATATCGGCGGCGCTAAGGTCGGTGTTTCGCAAAAGGGCTTTGGCGGCGGCCAGGGCGTACACGCTACCGCTACCGATAGCGGCTATTTTGTCGTCCGGCTCGACTACATCGCCTTCCCCCGAAAGGATAAGGACCTGGTCTTTGTCAGCGATAAGAAGTTGGGCTTCCAGGCGGCGCAATACCCGGTCACTGCGCCATTCTTTGGCGAGTTCGACGGCGGCTTTGCGCAAATTACCCTTATACTGTTCCAGTTGGCCCTCGAACTTCTCAAAAAGGGTCAGGGCGTCGGCCACCGCCCCGGCGAACCCGGCCAGCACCTGGTCGTCGTAAAGGGTGCGAATTTTGCGGGCGGTGCTTTTCATGACAGTTTCGCCAAAAGTAACCTGCCCGTCCCCGGCCATAGCGACTTTACCATCGCGGACAACGGCGAGAATAGTGGTAGCGTGGGGTCTTTGCGTAACGAACCTCCTGGGATTTGGTGGGTAAGGGGTAAGAATTACCTGCAAGGAAATAGTCTACACCTTGCCACCCCTAAAATCAAGTTTGCAGGGGGGAGCTTCAATGGTATAATAGTTGCAGAAAAGGGGCAAGGGTCATTTTATTGAACCAGGAAAAACCCACCAAATCGGTATTAGTAACGAGCAGGAAATCCGGTAGTGAGTGCAATAGATAAATTTGAGGGAATGGTCGAGGGAGTCGTCGAAGGCTCCAT
The DNA here is from genome assembly GCA_902812345.1 of Chloroflexota bacterium. Classification (GTDB taxonomy): domain Bacteria; phylum Chloroflexota; class Chloroflexia; order Chloroheliales; family Chloroheliaceae; genus 54-19. The sequence goes on from CADDZM010000022.1 coordinate 18,718, forward strand.
GAGAGGGCTTTTCCGCAGCAAGATTAGCCTGGCCGAAATCCAAAAACGCCTGGAACGCATCATGGAAGAACGCCGCGAGGTCGCCGTTGGCAAAGTTTACGTGCCTAACCGCTACGAAGTATTCCTGCATCCCGCCGACTTTCAATATCTCACCACTGTTATTCTGCCCAAGATACAGGCTGAACACAGCTTGACCGAATATGTGTTTAGCTACGCCCACTCCCGTAACTTTACCTTTGGCGGCGGGCGGCCCCTGGTCTGGCTGAACAGCAACGATACGGTTAAAAAGCGGCACATCATGATTAAAGCGTATACGGTGGACCCCAACCAGGCCCGCGCTACTCAAACCCCCGCCCCGAGCCTGGCTCCCGACCTTGAAATAAAGTCGGGTATGCTAAACGGCGGGACCGCGGTTATGAATATCGGCGCGCTGCCGCTTAATGGCGAACACCGTTCCGCCGGGCAGGTAGCCCGACCGCAAGCCACCCTTGTCGCGCTGGAATACGACAATAACAACCCGTCCAAGTACATCCGCTTTAATAAAGATGTTACGGTCGGGCGCGGCCTGGATAATGACGTGATTTATTCCGAGGAGACCCGCGTTTCCCGCCAACACTGTCGCATTGAGTTTAAATACGGTCAGTTCTTGCTGTTTGACCTCAATAGCACCAACGGCACCCTGGTAAATGGTCGCCCGGTCACCCAGATTGTCCTGACGCCGGGGGACCGCATTTCACTGGGCGGCTTTGAGGTGCTGTTCCAGGTTTAGGTTTTGTCGGGTAAGTTGGGTAATATAAGCAAGCGTATAGGTACGCGAGGAAATTTTGACAGATACGATAGGATTTGACCTTTTTATCCTGGTTCTAAGAATCGCCTTTATTTTTTTACTATACTTCTTTATCTTTTTAGTGGTAAGGACCATTACCAGGGAGTTAAGCCGCCCCAGCCGCCGCCCCAATTATGTCCAGGAAAACTACCAGGCTGAAAATTTTAACCCGCCTCCCGTGTCCGGCCCGGTGGGCCAGGCGGGCGGTCCTACCGGGCGACTGGTCGTGACCGATGCCGGGAACGCTACATTGGTCCGGTCGGGTGAAATCTTCCAGCCGGGCCCGATTATGCCGATTGGCCGCCTGCCGGGTAATGCCCTTGTCCTTGACGATGATTATGTTTCAAGCGAGCATGCGCTACTTGCCTGGCGGGAAGGCCGCTGGTGGTTGAGCGATGTCGCCAGCACGAACGGTACATTTCTAAACGGGCAGCAGGTGACGCGACCGGTGCAGGTCAACTGGGGCGACGTTATCGGGGTCGGTGGGGTGCGCTTGCGGTTAGAACCCTAGGGGCCAATCCAGGTTGCCGGTTTACAACGCTCAGCCCGTACCAGGTACTTTTGTACTATAGCTCCATAGCAAATTTGTACCAGAATCAATTTTTAACCGGCGCATTTCCGCTTAATCGCTGGAGATGGTCCAGATTTTGCACATTAAACAATGCGACAAAAGCCTTATTTTCCCGTTATATAATTAACAGCGTTGTTTTGGGTCTATCAGGCACAAAATTTATAATAAAACAGGTGAGAGATAATTTTTAATGGAAAACCAGATTCCCGGTAGTTCAGGGCGTTCGGGGTCTTCTTTCAAGGCCGCCCCTCGCCCCCCGGCTACCCAAGAAACGAAACCAATCCCAAAATCGAAACAAAACCATGTCCCTACCGGACCGCACCCGCGCTTTACCCTCGGCATGGGCTTCCTTGCTCTTATAGTAGTTGTATTTGTAGGCTTCTTCGCCTATAACTTTATCATAGACAGCCAGTACACCAACAAAACCGAGCCGGGCGTTAGCGTTAGCGGTGTTTACATTGGCGAGATGACCCGCGACCAGGCCAAAGCTAAAATTTTGAAGTCGCTGGAAGACTATACTCAAAAGCCGGTCCAACTGTCTTTCCAGGATAAAACCTGGACCCCCACCCTGGAGCAATTGGGCGTAGCCATCAACCTTGACAGTACCCTGGATAAAGCCTTTAACTTTAACCGGGGCGGGCTGCGTGTCTTGAAAGTAATCCAGCCTGACAGCCTTAATTTGCCGGTTGAAATCGTGCTGGACGAAGCCAAGTTGAACGGCTTCCTGACCGATATTTCCGACCGGATTCGCCTCGACGCGGTGGAGCCAACCGTAAAAATTGACCCTGACGGCAAGCTTACCACGACTGAAGGTAAAATCGGCTTTAACGTGGATTATGACGCGACCATGGAAGCCCTCAAGAAGACTATCAGTTCGCTTACCCCGTCCACCGATAATTTGCTTAAAGTTCATGATGTGCCACCGGTCATTACCGCCGCCGAAGTGGAAAGCTTCAAGCGCGGGGTCGAACCTTACCTGAACGGCCCGGTTACGGTCAGTTATGGCGATAAAAACTGGACTTTCGACCAGAAGACTATCGCCGCTCAAATAAAGGTTACGGTTAACACGGACATAAAGGAACCCAGGCACCTGGGCTATACCTTTGATACAACCTATTTTGAAAATTACCTCAACAACCTGAGTAAAGACATCAACCAGGCTGCCCGGGACGGTGTTATCGGCTGGGTCAAGGGCAAACCCGGTTTCGTCAAACCGAGCCAGGACGGCCAGTTTTTGTCGGTGCCGCGTACCATGGACAACCTGAAACAGGCTTTCGTGGCAACGGACCCCGCCAAACGTAAAACGACCCTCTGGGTGGACGTTAAAGAACCAGCCCTTTCATCAAAATATCCCGAACGTATCGGTAACTTTGATGTTATTGGCGAAGGAGTTTCTCTGTTTGCCGGTTCAACCGCTGCCCGCGCCACCAACATCAAAGTCGGCGCTCAGCACCTGACCGGGGCTATCATTAAACCTCATACAACTTTCTCTTTCCTGGACACTATCGGCCAGATTACCGAGAAGGAAGGTTATGTCACCGGCTTCTCGATTGTGGCCGACCAGACCGTTCCCGACGTGGGCGGCGGCATTTGCCAGGTTGCCACAACGACCTTCCGGGCGGCCTTTTACGCCGGACTGCCGATTGAAGAACGCAACCCGCACGCTTACCGGGTCGGCTGGTACGAGGAATTAGGCGAGCCGGTAGGTTTCGACGCGGCGGTTTACCAGCCGGGCGTTGACCTGAAGTTCGATAACAATTCGGACTATTACATGGCCGTGACCGCAAGTGTCGAGAATGGCAAGCTGTACGTAAGGCTGTTGGGCAACAAAGTGCCCGGCCAGAAGGTTAAGCTTATCCCGGGTGACGTTACCAATGTCAAAGACCCGCCCCCCGACCGCACTGAGGTTGACCCGACCTTGAAACCGGGCCAGAAAGTGCAGTATGATAGCGCGCGCAAAGGCTTGACCACCAGCATTACGCGGGTTATCCTTGTGGACGGCAAGGAAGTTAAACGGACTACTTTCCCATCGGTCTATGCGCCCTGGCCGAATATCTACAAAGTTGGCCCTGCTCCCGCTCCGACCCCGCCACCGGCTACGGCGGCGCCTTCGACCACGGCCAAACCCACTACTCCGGCGGCGCCGACCACTCCTTCAACGCCAAAAGCGTAAAGCCTGGGGTTAGAGTGGTTATTGGAAGGGGAAGGCCCAGTTACAAAGGTAGCTGGTCCTTCCTTATTATTTTGGAATTTTATTATTTTGGAATTTTTAGATTAATAAAGGTGACAATTGGAATCCGCCGTTTCAAGCAACCTGAAAGCTTACACTCCGATTTTAAGGCTCCAGGTTGGGCTGGGTATCCTGGCTTTTGTTCTGATGGGCATCCATGATGGTTTGTTGGGTGTCCTCCTGCCAAGTATCCAGGGTTATTACCGGGTGGACAAAGCGACGGTCAGCCTGATATTTCTTGCCAGCACTTTTGGTTATCTGACCTCGGCTTTTTCAAGTGGGCCGCTGGCGGCAAAAATCGGTGTCCGTAGCCTGCTGTTGCTCGGCCTGACCGCTTACGTGGTGGGTGTCAGCCTGATTAGCCTGGTAGTGCCGTTCCTGGCCCTGCCGTTTTGCCTGTACGCTACCGGCTTTGGTTTCGGCATCATTGACGCGGGCCTGAACTCCTACTATGTAAAATTCCCGCGCAGCACCGTTTTAATGAACACCCTGCACGCCTTTTACGGGGCGGGGGCCCTGGTTGGCCCCTTGATTGCTTCGGCCATGCTGGCTCTTAACTTTTTCTGGGCCAACTCTTATATCATTCTGATTATGGTCAGCCTGCTGGTGCTGGTCGGAATTGCTATTCTCTTTCGCTACAATCCTTTCCCGGAATTGCATGTGCAGCAGGCCGGGGAAGCGCCCCAGAAGAATGTGTTGTCCAGCGCCTTGCGGGTGCGGAATGTCTGGCTGAGCGCGGCCTTCCTGCTGTTTTACGTCGGTGTTGAAGTATCAATGGGGACATGGAGCTATAGCCTCCTTACCGAGGAACGCCATCAGAACGCGCTGCTTTCCGGCTGGGCGGTAAGCGGTTACTGGCTTGGCCTGACCCTGGGCCGGTTGATTTTAGGCCACGTAGGCGAACGAATTGGCAACAAACGCCTTATTCAAGCCTGCTTGGCCGGGGTTGTAGTAGGTGTGTTGCTGGTCTGGGCCGCTCCCCTGGAATTGGTCAGCGCGGCAGGCCTGGTGCTGACCGGTTTTAGCCTTGGCCCGCTCTTCCCGACCACGATTACCCTGATTTCAAGCCTGGTCCCCCCTCGCGTTGTCGCCACGGCGATTGGTTTCGCGGCCAGCCTGGGCAGCATGGGTGCCGCCTTCTTCCCCTGGTTTACCGGCAACCTGGCTCAGTGGTTCGGACTGTGGACACTGCTGCCTTTCATGGTTTTGCTTACGGTGGCCATGCTGGCGGTCTGGTTCTTCTTGCTGGCCTGCCCAAAGTCGAACCCGCCTGTTTCGGCTGAACCGGCCTGATTTAAGGGGCCGTTTTAGTAAATTAGAATAAAATTTATTGGATAGCGGCCCTATTTAAGCCTTAAATATTAGCAAATGGATTTAAAAATCATCCTGCAGGGTGATGTTTTAATAAAAAGGTGTTGGTATAATTAATTTGAGTGGGCTAAAACCCACCCGCTATTTTCATTGCTTTTTGAGCTTAAGAGACTGAAGTGCAGGTATCCCGGGCCAAACCGGGAGAAATTTTGTAACTTACTTTTGTCTCGGAAAGCAAGGTAACCTCAAAATAATTTAATCCACTTCACTCAATATCACAAACAAAGCGGCTAGCCTAACCCACTGGCCGCTTATTTTTACGTTAAGCTCTGGTATTAACCTTGATTATCAACCCTCCATAAAGTAAAATAGGCAGGTAAATAACCGGACATATTTTCGGCTAAATTTAATTCAAGCTGTTACCTGGAACCACGGAAGGTAATCTGGTGAAATGTTAAAGCCGGTTGGGAGAAAAAATGGCAGAGGACGATAAGCAAAAACCAAAGACTCGCAAACGCTCGAAACCTGAAGAAGAAAATTCTACTCCTGAACCCGCCCCAGCGAAGACCAGAAAGCGGAAAACTGCCCGGAACCTGGCCGCTGACGAAACTGAAAAAAAACTGCCTGAAGGGGATGCTGCCTCCCAGGAAAGTTTGCTGGATTTGCCTGAAATGCTCAAGCAACTCCTGGAACACCAGGACCAGGCCGTTGAGGACCGCAAGCCCGCTGCCTCACGCCGTTCCCGTAAGGGGGCCGGCTCGAAAGCCCCCGAAAGCGCAGAGAAAGACCCTGCTAGCGAAACACCTCAAATTCCTGCCATTCTGCCTATTCTGCCTCTTAAAGATACTGTCGTCTACCCCTTGACCGTCTTCCCGCTGGCAGTCGGCCAGGAACGTTCTATTCGCCTGATTGAAGAAGTAATGCAGGGCGATGCGCCCCGGTTGGTTGGTCTGGTGGCCCAGAAGAACATGGAAGTCGAGCAGGCCGGTATCGGCGATACCTTTACTATCGGTACTGTCGCAGCCGTCCATAAGCTTCTCAAGGTGCCGGACGGCACTATCCGCCTGGCCGTACAGGGCATCGAAAAGATGCGAATTGTCGAGTTCGTCGAGACGGAACCATTTTTGAAGGCCCGTATCGAAGTCTTGCAGGACACCGATGAAAAAAGCGTTGAGGTCGAAGCCCTCATGCGCAACTCAATTTCGCTTTTTCAGCGGCTGGTTTCCCTCGTCCCGCAAATCCCGGACGAACTGCTTATGACCGCCATTAATGTCGAGTCGCCCCGGCAGCTTGCCTACCTGATTGCGACCAGCGTGCGTATGGAACTCGAACAGCGCCAGGAAATACTGGAAACAACCAGCATCAAAGCCAAGCTTGAAATGCTGAACGCTTTCCTGACCAAAGAACTGGAAGTCCTCGAACTTGGCCGCAAAATCCAGAGCCAGGTCCAGGACGAACTCGGCAAGACCCAGCGCGAGTATTTCCTGCGCGAACAAATCAAGGCTATCCAGAAAGAGTTGGGGGAGGATGACCCTCAATCGGTCGAGATTAACCAGTTCCGGGAACTTATGCAAAAGTCTAAAATGCCTGCCGAAGCCCACCGCGAGGCCGAGCGAGAACTGGACCGCCTTTCCAAGCTGCCCCCGGCGGCCGCTGAATACGGCGTTATCAAGACTTATCTAGACTGGCTGACCAGTTTGCCCTGGGACAAAAGCACCGAGGCTCCCCTGGATATTTTGCTGGCGAAAAAGGTGCTGGACGAAGACCACTACGACCTTGAAAAAATCAAAGAGCGCCTGCTGGAATATCTTTCGGTCCGCAAGCTGCGTAACGACCGCCTTCCCCAGCCCAAGCCTGAACCGGCGGCCGAACCAAGCGCCGCCGATGCCTCGCTGGCCTCGGAAGCCCTCGAACCGACATCCAGTGACCTGAACGACGGGCCGCTGACTTACGAGGATGTTCACAACTTTAGCGGACCGCGTGAGCCGATTTTGTGCCTGGTCGGGCCGCCGGGCGTTGGTAAAACCAGCCTGGGGCAGAGTATCGCCAGGGCTTTAGGCCGAAAATTCACCCGGATGTCGCTGGGCGGCATGCGTGACGAAGCTGAAATCCGGGGCCACCGCCGCACCTATATCGGGGCGCTGCCGGGCCGGATTATCCAGGCTATCCGGCGGGCCGAGTCGAATGACCCGGTCTTTATGCTCGATGAAGTAGATAAAATCGGCGCGGACTACCGGGGCGACCCCAGTTCAGCCCTGCTGGAAGTACTCGACCCTGAACAGAACCGGGATTTCCGCGACCACTACCTGGACGTGCCTTTTGACCTGTCGAAGGTCATGTTTATTGCCACGGCCAACCTGCTCGACCCGATTCCGGCCCCGCTCCGCGACCGCATGGAAATTTTGCAACTGGCAGGGTATACCGAGGAAGAAAAGGTCCATATCGCCTTCCAGCATCTTGTCCCTAAACAACTTCGCGCCCACGCTCTGACCACCGAGGACGCCGAAATTTCCAACGAGGCCATGCGCCGCATTATCCGCGACTACACCCGCGAAGCCGGGGTCCGCAACCTTGAACGGGAAATCGCGACGGTCTTCCGCAAGATTGCCCGGCGCGTGGCCGAGGGCAAGACCGGCAAGGTAGTCGTAGAAGTTGATACTCTTAATGAATACCTGGGCAAGCAGCGTTACTTCTCGGATGCCGCCGAACGCACCCAGCAACCGGGCGTGGCGACCGGCCTGGCCTGGACCGAGGTCGGTGGCGATATTCTCTTTATCGAGGCGACCCGCATGCCCGGCAATAAGCAGCTTATCATTACCGGGCAGTTGGGTGACGTGATGAAGGAGTCGGCCCAGGCGGCCCTTTCGCTGGTCCGCTCGAAGGCTAAAGAATTTGGTATCAGCCCGGATTTCTATGAAAAGAGCGACCTGCACATCCACATCCCGGCAGGCGCAATCCCCAAGGACGGCCCCAGCGCCGGGATTACCCTGACGACCGCCCTGGCCTCGCTCCTGACGGGCTGCCCGGTTCACGGTGACGTCGCGATGACAGGTGAAATTACGCTGCGCGGCAAAGTGCTGCCAATTGGCGGTCTTAAAGAGAAAGTCCTGGCAGCGCACCGGGCCGGTATCAAGCGGATTATTCTGCCCCGCTTGAACGCCCGCGACCTCGATGACTTGCCCGACGAGTTGCGTAATGAACTCGAATTCTTTCTGGTGGATAACATTGACGAGGTGCTGAAAATAGCTCTTGAAAAACCGGGCGAAGCTCATACCGGGGCCGAGCTTTCGGCTTCCGCTAATGGACACCGTAACGGCAGCGGGAACGGCGCTAAAACCAAAGCTTCCCGCAAGGGCGCTAAAAAGGATGCCTGACCCATAAAGCCAGGACGATAATAAGGGGCATACCGCAAGGGATGCCTTTTTTGTTTACTCTCTTTGTTTTCATCAGCCTAACGAATTTTAAAAATTACTCTCCCGGATTCTTTACCTGCCCCTGCTCCTGGCACGCATCTTGTAATAGTAATAGACAGAAGCGGCTAACTCCTGCTAAGGAAAACCGCCGGAGGAAACGATAAACTCGGATGAACTTTTAAAGCTGAAGCACTATCACACGGCCCCTTGTAGTCCGTCTAGTTGGCTTCCTTTAATAATTTGAAACGAATAATTTGAAACGAAATTATTTATAGGCCTGACCTGAATTAAAAGTCCTTGAACTTTTGGAGGCAAGTATTATGGATACCTACCGCAGCAACCACGATAAAGAAAAAGAAATTGATGACGGCTACGCTTACGAGCCGGCGGAAATGCCTGCACTCAATCCTTCCCATTCGAGGATGGTAAACAATAGCTTCGGCTATAATTTATTGAAAGCCCTGCGGTTGAGTAACCAGGCCCAGGCCTCCGCTAATGCGGAAGGCGCGTCCCGTGCCGATAGCGATTCCGGCGCTGAGTTTGCCGGGTTCGTAAAGTCCCGTTCGTTTATTGAACAGACCCCGGTCTATAAGGGTGAATACAAGAATCTCAGCCCCCTCTACTTCAATACCGAGCCGGTTGACAACGCCAACGACACCAGCCTGGACCGCTCTAAACTGAGCTGCTACAGTCGCGCCCAACTGTTTTTCCTGCTCCGGTTGGAGCGCTTCCTGCGCCTGCGCCAGCACTGGCTCCAGGCCAGCCCGCGCGCCGATGAAAGCTGGAAGACTGACCTGGTAATGCGCGGCATTTTCAGCGCTCTCCAGGACTGCATCACTCACGGTGTCGGCGAAGACGGCAAAGAACTGCTTGCGAAATGGAAATGCTGCTAGGCTCATTTCTCGCTTGAAGTCTATTGCTCTGCTCATTTACTCCTGCTCATCAGGATGCAGGTCAGGCCATAAATCTTTAGAAATTTAATTTGTGATTTTGACAAAACCCGGCTCTCTTATTTTAGAGAAGCCGGTTTTTTGTATGTGCATGAGGTAGGCGGTTATGATAGACTAACCCTCTAAGAACAAACGACAGGTAACTATCTTGTAAGATGGCCTGGCCAGCGAAACACCTTAAAAGGCGGGCTGTTATAATCTAAACAGCCGGAACCAGAGGAATAACCAGCATGAAAGCGATTTTAGTCGAAAAACCGGGCGGCCCCGAAGTCCTCGAATGGAAGGAGACCGCCGGCCCTACCCTGCAGCCGCACGAATTGCTGGTGCGCGTGCGTGCGACAGCCGTCAACCGGGCCGATTTGCTCCAACGGCGCGGTTTTTACCCGCCGCCAAAAGGCGCTTCTCCCATTCTGGGCATGGAGATGGCCGGGGAAATTCTGGAAGCGGGCGCGGACTGCGACTCTCGCTGGCAGCCCGGTCAGCGGGTCATGGCGCTTTTGGCGGGCGGCGGCTACGCTGAAAAGGTAGCTTTTCCGGCGGTTCACGCTATGCCTTTGCCGGATAATTTGTCTTTCGAAGAAGGCGCGGCTATTCCCGAAGCTTTCCTGACCGCTTATCTCAACCTTTTTGAAATGGGCGAGCTAAAGCCGGGCCAGACTGTCCTCGTCCACGCCGGGGGTAGCGGGGTCGGGACCGCCGCGATTCAACTGGCCCGTGAAGCCGGGGCCACCGTTTTCGTGACGGCCAGTTCGACTGAAAAGCTGCAACGCTGCCGCGAACTCGGCGCAACCGGGCTTATCAATTACAAGACTGAAAAGTTTGCCCACAAAGTTAAAGAGTTTACGAATGGCCGGGGCGTGGACCTGATTCTTGATTTTATCGGGGCTGATTATTTCGCCGATAACCTCGCCAGCCTGGCCCTATACGGCAAGCTGACCCTTATCGGCCAGTTGAGCGGCAATAAGGCCGAACTCGACCTGGGCCTGGTTATGCGCCAGCGCCTCCGCATTACGGGAACAACCTTGCGGGCTCGCACGACCGAAGAAAAGGCCGCTCTGACCAAAAAGCTGGCCGGCTTTGCTCTGCCGCGTTTTGCCGATGGGCGTTTGCGCCCGGTGATAGATAGGGTTTTCCCGCTTAGCCAGGCGGCGCAAGCTCACCGCTACATGGAAACAAATCAGAATTTCGGCAAAATTGTGCTGAAAGCATGAAAGTATGAGAGCATGAAAGTAGATTAGCCCTACCTATGCAAAAACAGCCTGACCAGGCGGTCCTGGATAATATTGTCGTGATCCTTTTTCAGCCCCAGGACGTGGTGAATGTCGGGGCGGTTATCCGGGTAATGAGCAACTTTGGCCTAAAACGGCTGCGCCTGGTCGAACCGGCCGCCTGGGATGCTTACCGGGTCGAGGGCATCGCTCATCATACCCAACCCATTATTGAGGCCGTCGAATTCTTCCCCGACCTGGCGGCAGCCCTGGCCGACTGCGGTTTTGTCCTCGGTACAACCGCCCGCAAACGCGGCACGCGCAGGGACCGCCTCACGCCTCGCCAGGCCGCGCCTCTCATGCTGGAAGCCGCCGCTAAAAGTCCCGGCACCCCTGCCGCTCTCCTTTTCGGGCGCGAAGATACCGGCCTGCCAAACGAAGCCCTGGACGACTGTCACGCTCTCCTGACCATTCCGACCGGCGCGACTAACCCGTCTTTGAATTTAGCTCAGGCTGCCCTGGTGGTTGTATACGAACTTTTCCTGGCATCTCAGGCCGCTTTTGAACCGGCGGTAACACCCGAAACCGAGGCTGTACCAGAAAAGGCTCGACCGGCCATCCTGGAGCCGAGCGGCATACCGCCCCGGCGCGGCGAACCAACCAGTATCACTCTGGCCATCGAGCTTTTGCAGCAGGACGCCCGCCTTGCGACAGGTTCCGAACGGGAGCAGATGTTCAAAGCGCTGGCCGATTTGCTCTGGAAACTTTATCCTAACACTACCGAAGAGCGGGTTATTTATTCTATGACACGCCTGCGGGCCGTCCTTTTACGGGCCGCACCCCGGCACGACGAAAGTCGCGCCATCGCCCATTTATTTCACCATCTTATCCAGGTTGTCGGCCAAAACTCGAAAGTTTCGCCTGAAAAATAGCTGGTTAGAACCTGCTGGTGCCACCGTAATTTTATATTAGCAGGACTTCCGCTTTGAACCTGGAAAACCTTCAGGTTATGAGAAAAGCAACCGCGCTGTAAGTGTTGAGGCAAAACCCCTGATTATAGGAAACCCCTGATTATAGGAAAAAGGTAATAGTTTAGATTTTTACCGCATATATTATCATTAGTATGCTCGAAAAGGTTAGAGAAACTCTTGAAGCCTTTACTATTCTCAAAACTAACCAACTTTCCGTTTATCGGCCAATTTCCTGGCCGGTGGGCCAGCTAAATGCCTAAAATCCTTGTTATAGAAGATGATATACAGGTACTGTCGAGCCTTTCCGAACTGCTGAGTTCGGCGGGCTTTCAGGTTAATACGGCGGAAAATGGTCTTAAAGGTCTCAAATCTGCCCTCGACAACCAGCCGGACCTGGTTATTTGTGACGTAATCATGCCTGGACTGGACGGCTACGGCGTCCTCAAGGAACTGCGCGCTCACCGTTTGACTGTCAATATCCCTTTTATCTTCCTCACCGGCCTTGCAAGCCGCCAGGACCAGCGCCAGGGTATGAACCTGGGAGCGGACGATTACCTGTTAAAACCGTTTACCCTTGAAGAAGTCCTGGCTGCCATTAATACCCGCCTGGCAAAACAGGCCAGCGTTACTCAGCATTACGTAACGGAACTTAAAGAAGCCGAGGAGCGCCTTAATTCACTCCTTTTTTACGATAATGCGACGCGCCTGCCTAACCGGGTTTTGCTCGGCCAGCGGTTTAACTGGATTGAAGAAGTCGCCGGTAGCCACGCCGCCGTCACGCTCCTTTCCATTTCTATTGACCGGTTTAACCGCATAAACGAGAGCCTGGGCTTTATCGGGGGTGACAATCTTTTGCGGTTGGTTGGGGCCAGGTTACAGCGCCTGGTGGCCGACTCGGATACCATCGCCCGTATCCAGGCGGGCCAGTTTGCCATCCTTTTACCCAGCGCGGACAAAACCCAGGCGCATAACCTGGCCCGAATTATCCTGGCCGAACTGGCTGAACCTTTCGACCTGGATGGTCAGGAGCTTTTTGTAACCGCCTCCATTGGAATTGCTCTCGGCCCTAAAGACGGGGCTGAACTCGATACCCTTTTGAAAAATGCCGATGTCGCCTTGAATCATGTGCAGGAAAGGGGCGGAAACTTCTTTCACTTTTATTCCACGGAACTGAGCCACAACATTATCGAAAAAGTTAATTTACAGGCAAACCTGCGTCAGGCTTTGCAACGTGACGAATTCCGGGTCTATTACCAGCCTCAAATCAATCTGGTTACCGGGCAGGTGGTGGGCGTGGAAGCCCTGATACGCTGGGAACACCCCGAACGCGGCCTCGTGCTGCCTGGCGAATTTATTCCGCTTGCCGAGGAAACAAACCTGATTGGCCCCATGAGCGAATGGGTGCTTTCTACCGCCTGTGCCCATGTTAAAGCCTGGCAGGAAAAAGGTTTGACCAATTTGCGGGTAGCGGTGAATTTATCAGGCCGCCAGCTTACCGAAGAAGATTTGCGCCAAAAGGTAATCCAGATCCTTGAGACTACCGGCCTTTCCCCGGACAGCCTCGAACTCGAACTGACCGAAAGCGTCCTCCTGCGCGATATGGGGGCGGCCATTTCAATCCTGAGCGAATTACGCGCCCTCGGTATTCACGTGGCAATAGATGATTTTGGTACCGGCTATTCGTCACTCAGCCAGTTACGCCATTTGCCGTTCGATACCCTCAAAGTTGACCGCTCTTTTGTTCAGAACGTCGGGGAAAAGGCTGAACCATCGGCGATTACGGCGGCTATCATCCAAATGGCGCATACCCTGAATCTTTTAGTAATAGCGGAAGGGGTTGAAACCCTTGAAGAACTCGATTTTCTGCGCCAGACCAGTTGCGACGAAATCCAGGGCTATTTCGTCAGCCGCCCGCTTCCCGGCGACGAATTTCTTGAGTTTTTAGTAAATTATAAGCCGGAAGCCTTTCTCCAGAAAATTACCAACTTCGTAAAATAGCTCCAGCGCCAAAAGCGGAGTTACCCCGGCTTAAACCGGCGGCTCTATGGTGACGCCCGGTTTTTGTATTACAATTTGTGTCCAGATTTGCTATAATTCCTTTTAGGAGCACGACTTTCGCCTTGCCCCTGAGAAGCCTGAGGGATAGGAGGAAATCAACCTCAAAAATGTTTCAAGCGAAAGTCCTTTAGGAGGAAGGCCCAATGAAGTACGAACTGGTAGATTTAGCCTTTGAAGAAGATTTCGCCACTATAACCATGAATAACCCGCAGCGTCGCAACGCCCTGTCAGTGCGGCACATGCAAGAGTTAAAGGCGGCGTTTGAGGAAGCCGGGGAAAGCAAGGCCAGGGGCGTTATCCTGGCCGGAAACGGCCCGGTCTTTAGCTCCGGCCACGATTTCTCGGATATGATTGGCCGGGATTTAAGCGAGATGCGGAAAATAATGCGTCTCTGCACCGAAATGATGGAAACAATCCAAACCATTCCCCAACCGGTGCTGGCCCGGGTCCACGCTATGGCGGTTGCGGCAGGCTGCCAGCTTGTAGCAACCTGCGACCTGGCCGTAGCCTCGGAAGAAGCTTCTTTTGGTACGCCGGGTGGGGCGGGCGGCTGGTTCTGCACGACTCCGATGGTCGCGGTAAGCCGCAATATTGGCCGCAAGCGCGCCCTGGAAATGCTTTTTACTGGCGAACGGATAGACGCGCGCACTGCCTACGAATGGGGTCTGGTGAACCGGGTCGTACCCGCCGAACGGCTGGTAGAAGAGTCCCGGTGCCTGCTCGTAGCCGCTACCAGGGGCAGCGCTATTAGCAAAGGCATCGGCAAGCAATCTTTCTACGCTCAAATTGACCTTGACCAACCAAAAGCCTATAGCTATGCAATCGAGGTAATGGCTGCCACCTCACAAATGCCCCACGCCCAGGAAGGCATGAGAGCCTTCACCGAGAAGCGCAAGCCAAAGTTTGATTAGTCTATCGAAAGGCCGGTGTAAAACCCGGCTTTTCTTTTAAAAGAATACACACGTTCAACTTTTAACGTCTAACGAGTCATGCGCATTACTTTATTAACCCAATATTACCCGCCAGAAACCGGCGCGCCCCAGACCAGGCTGGCATTACTGGCCCGCCGCCTGACCGAGCGGGGCCACCGGGTCACGGTCCTGACTGCTATGCCGAATTACCCCAAAGGCCAGATCTACTCTGGTTATGGCGGCCTGTTCAAGCGGGAGAAAATCGAGGGTGTCGAGGTTATTCGCGCTTACATCTATCCTTCCCAGAAGGCCAGTTTTCTGCCTCGCATGGGCAACTATTTTTCGTTTGTCATTTCCTCGGCCCTGGTTGGTAGCTTTGCCCTCAAACGCGCCGATTATTTGATAGTCGAAAGCCCGCCCCTGTTTCTGGGCCTGTCGGCTTACTGGTTGAGCTGCCTGAAGCGGACCCGGATGGTCTTTAACGTAGCCGACCCCTGGCCGGAAAAGCTGGCGAACATGGGTATTTTGCGACCGGAAAGCCGGCTATACCGGATAAGCGCCGGGCTGGCCTCCTTCCTCTATAAAAAGTCCTGGCTTGTCTCGGCCCAGGAAAAAGGGGTCGCGGCGGAAATCCACCAAAATTTCCCAAAAACCCGGACTTATTTTTTCTCTAATGGCGCGGACACCTCGGTCTTTGGCCCGGATAAAGCCACCCCCGCTGCCCGTCAGCTTCTGGCCGGAGACGCCGAAAACCTGGCCGTCTTTGCCGGGTCGCACAACCTGATCCAGGGGCTGGACGCGGTCCTGGCTGCCGCCGAGCTTTTAAAAGACCGCCTTAATT
>CADDZM010000023.1 GCA_902812345.1 Chloroflexota bacterium
TATAACGTAGGGGCGTTTCTCGCCTTCCGCGCCCGGATTGACCTTCGGAATCGCGGCGGGCGGGGGTGGCGGCGTGCCCTTTGGCCGGTTTTTAAGCTGTTGCTTTTCCTGCTGCTTGCGCTCCCATTCCCGGTCGCGGGCTTCCTTCTGGTGGGCTGCTTCAACGGAGGCCTGGGCTTTATTCTGGACCTCGGCAAGGGTCCGAATCATTTCACGCCGAAAAATACCCTCCACGTCCCGGCTGCGGCGGGTCCGTTCGTCCAGGGTGCGCCGCTGGCTGTTTTCAATCAGTTTATCTGTCAGGTTGACCCCAATATCGGCCTGTAAGAGTAACCGTTCGAGGCTTTCCCAAAATTCGTCAGTAATATCATCAACTTCAAAGAGCTTGCCGATTTGCCCGAAAATGCCCGCATCGCTGCGGCTCTTTTCCAGGGCTTGCTCTGTCTTTTCCTCAATTACCTCTTCGGCTTCTTTCTTTCGCCGGAAAAACTTAAACACACATCCTCCAACCGGCCTTAGAATGGCCGTTTCGCAAAAACTAACCCTGAGTCCAACCCCAGGAGTACCCTGCACAGGCAGGGTTAAGCTGGTAAATATAATTCAGGCAGTCTATATTTTAACATACTTGTTCGCTTTTCGTAGCCGTTTAACGCCCGAACCTGGCACCGCTAACGTAAAACAAATGCAATTTCGTTGAATGTTGAACGTTGAACGTTGGAACCAAAAGTATACAGCCCTTTTGCCACCTTTTGTTTAGTACTATTTAAGTTGGACAGGGCAAATGCAGAGTAGGGCTACTTTTTGTTTAAGGGAACTTTTTTCTTTCGTTTTACGTTTTACGTTCAACGTTTAACGCTTTTTGTGAATGTGTTAAAATTACGATAATCTATTTTTAACCGTTTTGAAAATAAAAGACTGAATATATTTTCCAGCCCAGGATTCGGACACTTTATTAGCATTAACTAACGGGCCTGTCGGGTCACAAAATTGCGCGGAGAACCTGGTTGAAACAGATAAAAGAGCCGGAAAGCAGTTCAAATACATCCGTGGCGGGCGACCGTTCCTTAACCCTGCCGGATTATTTAAATCAGGCCCGCCAGAACCCGGCCAACTACGACCGCCCGGCCTTCGATTGGCTGGCCTTCTTCAAGAAAATTAACGTCCGGCCAAAAGACCTCTTAAAAGCCAGGAAAACCGCGCCTGAACCGGCCAAAGCAACCCGGTTGGCTTCGGGTCTGACCATTGATAAGACCCTGGAAATCGTGTACGCCCTGGAAACGGCCCTGAATAATTTTAAGCCGGGCGCGGAGCCGTACCCCTCTCTCAGCCCGGCGGAAATTTGGGTCGGGCAAACCCCGGCGGGCCTGGAAATTACCCTGCCTACCGGTACCGGCGAAATCAACCGCCAGCGCGAACTAACCCGGCTTCTTTACCTGCTGGTAACAGGGCAGGAACTGGCTGGCATGCACCCGGCCTCTCAGCTAGATACCCTGGCCCTGCAATACCCGCTCACCGTGAATGTGCTGCGGCAGGGCTGGCAGGACGGCTATAGCTCTACCCGGCAGTTAAGCGGGGCTTTTGGCTGGAGCCTCTTCCGCCGGGAAAACCTGCCCCTGACCGATGAACAAATTGAAGCGGCCAGGGCCAGCCTGGCCGAGAAACCGAAAAAAGAACCGGCTGTCAGGCAGTTGGAGTTGCCGCCAGCCGAAATCCAACCGGCCAACCGGAGCGGTTTTCCGGGTGTGCTGGCGCTCGGCAGCCTGTTGATTGGGCTTGTCCTTATCGTGGCTTTCCTGGTCTTTTCGGCGGCTAATCCGCCCGAAACGGTCCAGAGTAAAGTAACAGTTTCCCCGACCGCTACCATTATGCCTTCGCCGACCGCGCCGACCGGCCTTCAAAATACCCGCCAGGCGGACGGCGTTAGCCTGACCCGCCTGAACCCGGCCTATCTAACCCAGAATGAGCAAAAGTATCTCGGCCCGGACTCGCTTGCGCCCGGTCAGGCCGTCAGGTTGAACAGCCAGCGTAATATGCGGGTGGTGAATGCCCAGTGGTCGCTGGGCCAGAATGTCTACCTGACCTTGCAGGATAGCGGCTGGGAAGTCTGGGATACCATTAGCGGCTCGCGCATCAGCCGCCGGGAACTGCCCGATGCCGACCAGTACGCCTGGGTTAGCTGGTCGCCGGACGGTGAGAATTTCGCCGCCGAAGGGCTGGACGGTAAAATGCGGCTTGGCGCCGGGGGGCGGGTGTTAAGGACTTTCCCTTATATAACGGGACTGGGTTATAATCCCGAAAACAACCTGTTCCCGTTAAGCTGGTCGCCCGACAGCAGTATATTGATGCTAAGAAATTTCGACTTTTTTACCCAGTTCCAGTTTTGGAGTTTCAAAGGCACTCCCCAGCAAATTATGGCCCCTGGCAACCAACCGGCGCTTGACTTAAAGGCTGAATTCGGCCAGGAAAACCTTAACCAGGCGGTCTGGAGTTGGTCGGGGGATAGCCGTTACATCGCCTTTTATCTTTGCAATGGCTTTAACCTTGTCAATATTTATGACAGCCAGACCCTGCAAAAAGTGGGATCACTTTCGCTTAACTGGCAATCGATTCCGGCCGGCTCGGCATATGTAGACCAGTACAACAATGTTTCTAACCAGGGCAACTTCGCCTGGTCCCCGGACGGAAAGTACATGGCGCTGCAACGCTGGGTTAAAGGCGGCGCCGCCAGCGCGGGCGAAAATGGCTACAAGCGTACCCTGACGGTCTGGGAAGTGCCCTCTTTTGCAACCGCCATGGGTAATTCTTATCCTTATACGCCAGATACCTTTCAAATTATTAAAGTGGATAACCCTGATTCGGCCAATATGGTCGAGTGGTCGCGGAACGACCGCCTGCTGGTAGACAGCCGCCAGGTGGAAACGGTCAATAATGGGCCGGTGGTTAAAAGTAATTATTTACAAGTTTACGACCTGGACCCGGAAAGTGGCGGTAGCTTTAACTGGACCAATACCTTTTCTATCCCCTTGCCGGAATTTCCTTACGATGTTAAAAGCTGGTGGTCGCCGGACGGGCAGCGCTTCCTGGTGAGCGATGACCTGGGCTACCTGGCGATTTATGAGCTTTCCGGGCAAAAAAATCCAAGCAAAACTTTTAATATCAAAAGGCTATCCAAAACAGTGGACGACCAGGTAGATATGGCAGTCCCGTCGCCGGACGGCAAGTGGCTGGCAACGTACAGCAAAGCATCCGGCCCGCAGCTTAGAGATTTAAAAACCGGCCAGCTAAATTCAAATTTCTTTTTTGCTATCAGTAACGGGACGGTCTATTACAAATGGTCGCCCGACAGCCGGCATCTAGCCCTTATTTATAGCCGGTTGGACGGCACCATTTATAACCCGCACACTAAAACGGTCGCCCGCATCTGGAAATTTTTTAAGGATAACCCACCCCCGGCACTTTTTAAAGAGTTGTTAATTCCTACAGAGGCCGATTTTATCCCTAAAGTGGAGTGGAACATCACAAGCGCCGAGCCGGAACTGCTTTTCGAAAAAAACCAGAATAACGTGGGTATTATCCGGGTAAACCAGGCCGCAACTTTACCACTTAACCAGAGTGATGCGCCGGTTAGCCCAACTCTGACCGTTACCGCAACCGCGACGCCTGGTTTGAGACCAACACCAACCGTCCAACCTGATGACCTTGCTATTAGTAACGCGGGTAGCCTTTCGGCTCGTTCCAACAGTCCTAATATCCTGGCCGCTCCCCGGGCCTGGTCGGCGGACTGGTCTTTTCTGGTCGGGCCAATTGATTATGTCCGCGATTACGGCATTTTGAAACTGGCCCCGGACGGCTCGAAAGACCCGCCCCAGAAGATTTTCTTCCAGCCCAGCACCGAGCAAAAGCCGGAAAAAGCCAATGTAGTGGCGGTGGCAGTTTCGCCGGATGGCCGGATGGCTGCCCTCGGTTTCGATAACGGGCTAATCCAGCTTTACAACACGGCCAACGGCAAACTGTTCCGGGCTTACAACGCTCACCAGGCCGCTGTAACGGTCCTGAGTTTTTCGCCGGACAGCAAGAGCCTGGCTTCCGGCTCAGCGGACCATACGGTTAAGGTCTGGGAAACGATTAATTGGAAAAACACGGCAGTTTTGCGAGGCCAGTACAGGCAGATTTCGTTCCTGGAATGGCTCCCTGACAACAAAACCTTGATTTCAGGCGCTAGCGATGCAAACTCGGCGGTGATGTGGCGGGTCAGCTAAAGTATTAGAGTTATTCTCCTCCCCGGAGTGGTTTACAGGGACGGCTATTATTTATTTTCGGGGGGAGCGGGCGGGGCTTTGAGTCCGGCCAGGTGATGGGCATCGTTGGTGGAAAGCAGCCGGAAGAACGGCTCTTTGCCTTTTAGATTGACCTCGATGACGCTCAGAGCGCAGTTGCCAATTTCCAGGCGGTCAATGTTGGTCTGGCGTTTAACGATAGAGTCTGTCGCATTAAGGGCGTGCAGAATCATAATTTGAACATTGATTTTGTGGGCGACCACCAGGGCGGTCTTTGGGACAATTTTAGGCTTTTCGGCGGCCTGCTGTTGGTCTTCAGTTTCGGCTGAGTTAGTCCGGACCACATCGCGGGAGGCGGCCCCAACTTCTTCGACTTCATCGGCATCTTCAACAGGCGGCGGGGGTTCCTCGCTGAGCATGGCTATCTCGGTAAAAGCCGCGATAGTCCGCGCTATTACTTCCTGGACCGACTCGCCATCCTCGAACTTGAAAGTGTAGTCGTCTCGGAAACGCTCCTTTTGCTCTTTGGTCCAGTCCTTGACCATATCTTTACTGAGCAGGCCTTCCATACGGGCGCTAATGCGGGCTTCTTTTATACCTTCAAGCTTTCTTAAAGTGGTTTCAGGGTCGCGGCCTTGCGCCCGGACAATTGCCGCCGCGGTCTGGTAACAACGATAAATCGGGCTGGTAAAGCAGTAGTCAAAGGGCTGGCCCTTCAAGCGTTCGCCGATGCGCCCGGCCTGCAACTCGCCCAGCGGCGATAGCGGAACATCGTTCCAGCCTTGATGTCTTTCTTCGGCGTTCCAAATTGACTGTCCGTGCCTTACCAGAAATAGATACATGCGTTTCTCCCTTTTGTAGTCAGTAGTCAGTGGTCAGTGAATTCAGGTTTATGGCGAAGGTTTTCCTGATTGCTTTTTTGGTAATTTCTTTTCTTGAAAAAAAAAAGACCTTTTAAAACCCGGCCAGCTTCAGCCGCATGTTCAAGCAGTGTATCAGTTTCCGGCTTGCTACAAAAATTTAACCCTCCTGCAATCAGGATATGCGTTTCCAATTCCGTCAAGGAGCCATATGCTATAAACAGAAATCGTAAAAACTCCGCGTCAGAATGCCGTCCTTACCCTTCGGCAATATTAGCCGGGATTAAAACAGCGGCCCTTCTAAGTTGATTGGGCAGGCCATAAATCTCGCTATTTGGATAATTTTCGGTAATATTGTAGCAATTAGTAACTAAATCCATAGCCTTTTGCCAGGCGACCAGGTCTTGATAACTATGCGAACTCATATAGCAGTTTCTTTCAACTAAAACTGTCCTAAAGCCCGAGAAAACCTTGTCCTTAACAACTTTGTTAAAAACAAGGTTTTTCTCTTACTGGCTACTGGCTACTGGCTACTATCTTTACCCATCAAGCCGCTCGGACATTACACGAACGAGGTCATCAATCGGGACGCGGACCTGCGACATGCTGTCGCGCTCGCGAATGGTCACAGCATGGTCTTCCAGGCTGTCGAAGTCCACGGTTACACAGTAGGGCGTGCCGATTTCGTCCTGGCGGCGGTAGCGTTTGCCGATAGCCTGGGTTTCATCGTACATAGTCATCCAGCGGGGCCGGAGCTTTTTAGCTATCTCTTTGGAAAGAGTGGAAAGGGCTTCTTTCTTGGAAAGAGGCAGCACCGCGATTTTAATCGGGGCAATGTCCTTGTGGAAGCGCAACACCACTCGCTTTTCGTTGTTGACGACTTCCTCGTGGTAAGCGTCAATCAGGAAAGTGAGGGCCGTCCGGGTAACACCCGCCGCCGGTTCGATGACGAACGGGACAACCCGCTCCTTGTTTTCCTCGTCAAAATAGCTCAAATCCTTACCGCTATGTTCGGCGTGCTGGGTCAGGTCGTAATTGGTGCGGTTGGCGATACCCTCCAGTTCGCCCCAGCCCCAGGGAAAGAGATATTCAACGTCGCTGGTTGCTTTCGAGTAGAAAGAAAGCTCGTCTTTGGTGTGCGGGCGCAGGCGCAACCGCTCCGGCTGGATACCCAGGTTCAGATACCACTCGTAGCGTTCTTTAACCCAGTAATCGTGCCATTCGTCGTCGGTGCCAGGCTTGACGAAAAATTCCATCTCCATTTGCTCGAACTCGCGAGTACGAAAGACGAAGTTACCGGGCGTGATTTCGTTGCGGAAGCTCTTGCCAATCTGAGCAATCCCGAAAGGCAATTTGCGGCTGGTCGAGGTCTGGATGTTGGCGTAGTTTATAAACATACCCTGGGCGGTTTCAGGCCGCAAATATGCTACCGACGAACTGTCCTCGGTAACGCCGACCCGCGTCTTGAACATCAGGTTGAACTTGCGAGGCTCGCTCAATTCACCACCGCAAGCCGGGCAGACAATCTCGCCTTTAGGGTTGCGTTTGGTCAGGCCGTATTCCGCTTCGTAGTTACCTTCTTCCAGGTGGTCGAGCCGCCAGCGCCGCTTGCAATTTTTGCAATCAACCAGCGGGTCGGAGAAGTTGGCGACATGACCGCTGGCGACATAGACTTTCTCAGGGCCGAGGATAGACGCTTCCAGGCCAACCACGTCATCCCGCAGTTGAACCATAGACCGCCACCACAGGTTGCGAACGTTGCGGAGCAGTTCGACCCCCAGTGGGCCGTAATCGTAGGTGCTGCCAAAGCCGCCGTAAATCTCGGCGGAAGGATAGACAAAGCCGCGCCGCTTACAAAGAGATACGATGGTATCCATAGATACGTCCACAGGTTGTGGCTCGTTAGCCGTACTGTCTGGCACGGGTGTAATTGTGGTATCGCCTGACATTTGCGAAACCCTCCTTTTATTCCAAACTATGCCGGATAGGGGATTTTGGGTATTAAAAAACCCTCGCCCGGCCCGAATAAAACGGCCAGGGACGAGGGCCAGAGCCATAGGAGGCTGGCAAATCTCGCGGTTCCACCCTGGTTGACGCCTTGCCTGTAAACCCAGGCTCCAAAGGAACGCCCCCTCTTTAGAAAGAATGGCTCCAGAGTCCCTTCGATTTAACTTTGTTATCCCTATCCGCGCTCACAGCCCCGGCCCTTGAAAATAGGCCATCGGCGCGGTTTCTCTGGAAAGGAAGAGTTAAATTTACTATTCTCTTTCAACGCCTGATATTTTGTTGTGTCATTTATTATAGCATTTTCACTTGTAAAAGAAAAGTGGGCGGTAGTCAGCAGGGCAGTAGCAGGAAAACCAAAAACAAGAACAGGGTGAAGTTTGGGCGAACCTCCTTTAGTAATTATTTACAGAAATTATTTACAGCCAAAATTAAATTAGCGGCGTTAGCAATCTTTTAGCTTTTGAATTTTTTGTCAAACATGGAAAGCTGCTGGACCAGGTCGCCTTCGAACTGAAAGTTCCGGTTGCGCACCACCGGGAAATCCATGGCGGCCTGGATACTGAGGGTAGCCTGCCCGACGACCGCCCCGGCTTCCTGCACATCTTCCAGAATTTCGGCAAAACCCCGGCTGGCCCGGTCGTGGTGTAAAAAGAGGGCCACGGCTTCACCGAGACCAAGCAGGGCCATTTCAAGGGCCGTACCCCCCGCTTGAATACCTGATCTGGCGGGTATGAAGGTTTCGGCAGGGGCAACCGGGCTGTTCAGTTCGAAAACATCCTTGTATATTTCGTCGAGGAGCAAGGTTAACTGGCCAATATCTTCCACGCCCCGGTTTTGCCATTCGTTAAGCAGGGCGCTATTGCGGATAACTTCGCTCAGCCGCCGCTCAATCCATTCCGGGTGGCAACCCCTGGCCCGGTAAGCCTCTCTCATCCGCTCGAACAACAGTCGTTGGCTCTCGATTTCCTTGAAATCATCCCCGACCTGGGCTAACCACTGGTAGAGCGGCATCGCTTTCGAGGAAGGAATCGACTGGATAAGCCGCTGCAAGGTCTGGCGGTTGGTGGCGACAGTATAGCTCAAACGGCCATCATGCGGCTCAAGTTTCAGGTATTCGATAGGGGCCGCCGCCAGGTTAAACCCTTCCGATTTTAGTTTCTTTTTAAGGGTCAGCCAGTAGATGTCGGGCCGTCTTGATTCGGTCAGAACCGTTATAACGTCAAAGACCGAGTAAAACCACTGGTCCTTGTGCCAGACCCGGCGTATTTGATTCTGGCGGAGTATTGAAATATTCTGGTTATCGGCCATAAAACTACCAGCTCTAGCAAGACTATTTACCGGGGATATGTGGCGTTCCTGTCGCGTGTTCCGGTCAAAAAGCGGGCGAGAAAGAAAGGCTTTTAAGGACTTCCCACCTCACAGAACATTTGTTTTATTATAACAAAGCCCTCAGGGGTCATGCAAGGACCGGCGGGTAAAGAAATCGGGCCTGAAAAAGTACGCGAAGCTGGCAAAAAGAAAATATATGACAAATTTTACAGAAACCGGGCCTAAAGCTTGAAGGGGTTTGCGGGCCTAAGGTATAATTTTTTGGTCAAAACAAATAAAGTACGGTAGTTTACCCGATGGAGTAGTACCTGTGAAAGTTACAAAAGTTCCAACCTTAACCAATCAGACCGCTTTCAGCCAAAGGACCGAAACCACGCCCGGTCTTGACCGCGAGGTTTTCAATAAATTATGCCCGCCTTACAGGGTGATTTTGCATAATGATGACTTTCACTCGATGGATTACGTGGTGGTCGCCCTGGTGAAGTCGGTTCCTTCGCTCAAGGAGCAAGACGCCCTGGATATAATGTTCACCGCGCACAGCGAGGGGACAGCGGTCGTGATTGTTGTACCCCAGGAGACCGCCGAGTTTTACCAGGAGCGGATTCAAAGTTATGGGCTGGGCTGTACGATTGAGCCGGATGAATAATTTTTTACCGGGGCTGCCTGCTAACGGCATTTCAAGGAGATTTCGATAATGGCGCAGGGAGATATGAAGGTCGTCCAGGCCAGGGCTAACCAGCTTAAAGGCCTGACCATTAAAACGCTAGGTCGCGCCTCCCTGGGGGAGCGCATCACGGAAATTAGCGATACCGGGCTGATGGTCGAAAGCCAGGACAAGTACGGCAACTGGAAACCGGCCACGGAAGTGGAATGGGCCTGGATTCAGGAAGTGCTGGATTATTACGGCCAGCGCGACCGCGAGTTAACCAAAGAAAGCCTCAAAGTGCGCGGGTTAAAGGCCCAGCGTAAAGCCCCGTTTATCTTTGCCCTGCTGGTCGCCAGCGGCAAATTTATCGAGACGGACGACCGCATTACAACCCTGGTCTACCGGGGGTAGAGCGGCAGGGTTAAACAAAACCGGTTTAAGGCGCCCGGGTAAAAGGGGCATTTGTACAGGGTTCAGCAAAAGGTTTTGAATTTTATAGCTTAAACAAAGAACCATCCGGGAAGCCTTGCTCAGGGGCTCTCAGATGGTTCTTTGTCGGGAGATTACCGGAATGGACCGGTATTTTATTTACGGAATAAGGATGGCGTCACCCGGCTTGGCGTCAGCGGGACTGCCGTAACCATTGAACCGGGCCAGGTCATCAACATTCACTTTGTAGCGGTTCGCGATGGTTTGCAGGTTTTCGTTATTGTTGATGATAGCGCCTCTGCCCCGGAAGGTGGGACGCGAGACCGGGACCACAATTCGGTTTCCGGCAAAAATCGTGTTTGGCTGCAAACCGGGGTTAGCGGCCTGGATAGCCTCAATTGAGGTGCTGTACTGCGTTGCGATACGGGTCAGGTTGTCGCCACTCTTGATGACGTAGACCGTAGCCCTGGGTAAAGCCGGGGCCGCCGGGGCGGTGGTTGCCGGAGGTGGCGGCTGAGTTGCCGTGGGCGGTACGGCTGTAAGCTCGGGAGCCTGGGTTGGCGCCGGGGCCGTGGTAGGAGCTACCGTCGGGGCGGCGGTTGTCGGGGCGGCGGTGGTAACAACCGGAGCAGTCGTGGCAGGGGCAGTGGTAGCGGCCACCGAGGTCTGAGCGGCGGCAGTGGTCGCGCCTACAACCGGCACTGTTAGGGCAATTGCGCTGGTGGTAGCCGGTTTATTGCCCGGCGTGCTGGTGCTGACCGGCGTATTGAGGATGGCCGCCGAAGTGGTGGCCGGGGCAACTGCCACGCTGGTAGCGGTTTCGTTTGAATTTTTATTGAATACCGGCAAAAGCAACACAATCAGGGCCGCGATAACCAGGATAATGCCTAAAACCACCAGCGGAATGAGAACCTGGCGAGAGCGGCGCTGGCCGTTCTGGTCAAGGTCGGTCGGGGTGTCGCCGCCAAAAGCAGCCCTTCCACGCTGCCGGGCCGAGGCCAGTCCGCCCATCAGGAACGAGCGGCGGGAGTTGGAACTTTCCGGCTGGGAACCAACCGGGCCGGTATAGACCGGCTCATCGACCATATCATTATCAGGCCCGACTTCATCTTGCCTGGCAGGAACAGTCGCCGGTACATAAGCCGGGGGGGTTGGCCTGGAAGAACGAATCTGAGCCGTGGATGGCCGGTCAATCGCGCCGGGTGTATTAAGCTGGCCGAAATCGGGCCGGTAAGGCGGAGGCGCGGCGTTCTCATCAGTTGACACCGATTGGGCCTGGTTGAAGGGCGAAGCGGCTTCCTGGTAAGGGTAGCGGGTAGTCTGGTTTGGAGCTTTAAGGGTATCAGGCGCGGAAGTTCGGCTGAAGCTTGAATTAAAGCCGGAGATAACCTCGCGCTCTGCGATAGGCGGAGTGGCCGCCCCCGCCGTAGACCCGCCGTTAGAGGGGGCAGTGCGATTATTTGATTCAGCGCTGAGGCGATTCTGGATGCGTTCTACGCCGCGTTGGGCCTTTTCGTTGGCCGGGTTGATATTCAGAACCCGCTGCAAACAGACATAAGCCTCGGAGAGGTCCTGGGTGGTCGCGGCCCGGTAAAGCCAGCCTAACTCGTTATTGGGGTCGCGCCGCACGACATCGCAAAAGATGTCATAGGCTTCGTCGCGGCGGCCTTCTTTTGCGGCTTTGAACCCCTGAACCAGCAGGTTACTGACTTCGGCATTGCTCGCGGTGGTGGTATTACTACCAGCATTTCCTATGGTCATGTTGGACTCCTGTGGACCTTTTGAATAAAACCGATGTTAGCGGCTTCCCGGTCTCAACGATTTTATATTTTGAGATTGGCGACGGTAAAGGAATTTGGCTTGAACTTGGACGGTAAGGTCAGGGTTAATTACCTATTATTTCTTTACCGCGTCCACCTCGATAGTGGATTAGTTACTGAACTTTTAGCCTGGAAAGCTATTAAAGCTGTACTCAACTGAAAAACTGAACTTAAACCATACGAATATTTTAGCTCATTATAGCAAACCTGTCGAATCAAAATTTACGTTTTTTTAAATCCATAAGCTAAGTTATGGACATTTGTGGATAACCTTTTGTGGATTTTAGTGGATATTGGTGGATTACTTTTCCCTTATTTTCAAAAAATGTGCAAAATCCCAGAGCGAGCAAGCCGGGGAAGATTTTTCAGCCTGAACGGCTAATTACAAGGTATCTCAGCGCCTTTGGCGTAAACATTAACCAGGGAGGGGGATAAAGTCCCTTTCCTTCCGTCAACTCTACCAAAACAAGGCCTTGCACGTTGCCCGCTTTTTCACTGACTGCTGACCTTAAGCCACTGACTACTTACATTTTTAAGCTTCAGGTGGATAGTTGAGCGCTTTTGTAGTAAAATCCCGGTAACTTTTGGGAGAACGCGAGCGTCTTGTTCAGTAAGAAAACGGAAGTTTTTAGCAGACCAGTCCAACCACTTAAGAATGGGTGGCAGATACAGGAATAATGGCAGTAGATAACGATAATCAACCAGGCGAGGTTTTCCCCGATAATTTAACCGGCAACCCTTCGTCTGACCCGGGCGTTTCCAGACCCGCCGCGCAAGACCTGCTGGATGGCCCGGCGGATTTGCCGGACGAAGAAGAGTTTACTGCGTCTGAGATTTCTTCTCCAACCCCGATTTCTATCAGGCGCTGGTGGCGAATGCCGCCCTCTTTCCGCTATCATTTGTCTCTTGAAGCAGTTTTGTACATCCTGATAATTGGGTTCGCGGCCTTCACCCGCTTCTATGACCTCGATTACCGGGCGCTCCATCACGACGAAGGGGTCCACGCTTATTATTCCTGGCGGCTTTTTAACGGGCAGGGCTACGACCAGGAACCCTGGAAACACGGCCCGTTCCTTTACCATATCCAGGCGCTGGTTTTCTGGCTGCTGGGTGACAGCGAGTCGGTCGCCCGGGTTTCGACAGCCCTTTTCGGCGTGCTTATTCTGCTGCTCCCGCTCGGTCTGCGGCGCGAGTTAGGCCGCTGGGGCAGCCTGACGGCTGCCTTCCTGCTGGCAATTTCGCCCATGTTTTTGTATTTCAGCCGCTTTTTACGCGAAGACATTTTTGTCGCTTTTGCGACCCTGGCCCTGTTTGTATGCCTGGTGCGGTTTATTCACCGGCCCCGGGCGGTCTGGTGGTACGCCGGGATGCTGTCGTTGGCGATGCTCTTTTGCACCAAAGAGGTTAGCTTCTTCTACCTGGCCCTTTTTGGCGGATTTTGCCTGGCCTGGCTCTGCTGGCAACTCGCGCCCCGGTTGCTGCTCATTCTGGGCGGCTACGCGGTCCTGGCGGCCGTGGTCTTTTTCTTTGTGATGACGCTCTACCCGCCGCCCGCGATTCCGTTCGATACCGTTTCGGGCGAAGCCATCCGCGCCTATGTCGGGCAACTGTTGACGCACCCGGTCTTCTGGAGCTTTATAATACTGGCCGTGACCGGCATCGGCATTTATATTTTCGCCTTCCGCGAGGTCGCCTCGGCCCGGCGGCAGTTTATGGTCAGCCAGGGCTGGACCACCCCGGATATATCGCTGGGCCGGGCTTTGTTCGCGCCCTACCGCCAACCGCGTACGGTGGCCTATGCTACAGCCTGGTTGGGTCGCCACCGCCAGGTACTCTGGATTGGCCTGAGCCTGGCCTTCGCTTTCTACTTTATCCTCTACACCGGATTTTTTACCAATATCGCCCAGGGATCGGTCGGCATCTTTAGCGGGCTGTGGTACTGGATGGCCCAGCAGGGGGTAGCCCGGGGCAACCAGCCCTGGTTCTACTACTTTTTCATGATGCCGCTTTACGAGCCGCTGGCCTTGCTGTTCGGAACCGTCGCCGGGGTGATTATCCTGGCGCGGGCTTGCCGGTTTGGTTTTAGCCGCCCCCGCAAGCTGGTCTGGCTGCCCGTATCAGACCTGGAAAAAGTTGGCCGGGCCAGTCCCGGCGACGCTTCCGCCGATACCGATGACGAAATGGATTCGGCTACTCCCCCTACCCTGCCCGGTATTAAAAAGGCGGACCCCGGCCAGGAAGAAGAAACGCTGGTCGAGGTCGAAGTAGTGGTCCGGCCTGCCGGAAATGACATCTGGCCGGGTCGGCGGCGGCGCGAGAACCATCCTTATTTTGTGCGCTTGCTGCTGGTAGCCTGGGCCTTTGGCGGGTTCGCTTTCTACACCTGGGCCAGCGAGAAAATGCCCTGGCTGACCGTCCAGGTGGCGCTGCCGTTTATCCTGCTGGCGGCTTATTCGATGGAGCATGTCTGGTCGGGCATCGAGGAATATTTCCAGAGCGGGGCGCACCGCCTGCCGGTTATCTGGGGCGTAAAAAGCAAGGTCTTTTTCTGGGTATTCCTGGGCGGCCTGGTCTTCACGGGCTTCCTTTTCTACATGACCCTGCTAAACCTGACCTCGGTGCAGTTAAACATTACCGGCACAGCGGGGCGGCTTGACTGGCTGACCATCTTTATTCCCCCCGTGATTGCCCTGCTGTTCTTTACGGCGCTCTTTAGCTTTATCGGGTTGCAGGTGGCTTTACGGGTCGGCGGCGCGGTATTGTTCGGCTTTTTGGTCTATTTCCTCTTGCACACCGGCTTTACCTACGCTTTCGACCACGGCGACGTGGCCCTTGAAATGGGCGTTTACACCCAGACCGCGCCTGACCTCTACCAGGTTGTCAAAGACCTTGATACCGTCAGCACGGTTTTATCGGCCCAGAAACAGCAGTTACCTGACTCCGAGCGGACCGGCCCAACCAAACTTGATAACTTAAAACTGCTGCCGGTGTTGTACGACGACGATTTGCGAACACCGCTCGACTACTACCTGCGCAATTACACCAACCACCGCCGGGTCGTGGATTACACTACCTCGATTACAAACAGTTTGAGCCTGATGGACTACCCGGTTATCATGGTAGCGGATTCAAAGCAAAACACCCTGAGTGACGCGCAGAAGAAGACCCTGGCCGACAATTATGTAGCCCAGCACTACGTTTTCCAGTACTGGTTCGAGGAAAGCCAGTACCGCGATTTCGACCAGTCGGCCTCGATTCAGATACAGGAATTGCAAAATAAACCTTCCGCCGAAACCGTTAAGGACGCTTCCAACCAGATAGCGGTTAACAAAGGCGAAATGATGACGGCCGATTTGCTGCAAAAGCTGGCCGGGGAACCGGGCGTGCTGGACAAGGTTTATAATGCGAACGGCGGCAATTCGTCGCTGCTGCACCTGCAACAGGCCGGAAAATCGCTCTATCGGTTGACCAGTCCGGGCGATTTCTCCCGGTTGTGGCGTTACGTGATGTTCCGGGAACAGTTCCAGCCTCTCGGACAGAGGCAGTTCACCCTGTACATCAAAAAGGACATTATCGGAATCTGGCGGCAATACAGCGACCTGGTGCCATTTCCCATCAGCGGTTCCTAGTAAACAAAATTAATTCGCTATTTTTGGCTTTTATTGAGGATTGAAAACCATAAAATGACTGAACAGGCAAGACCTTTTAAGAATACTCACAACCGCATTGACACGCTGGATACCGCGCCGCCGGGCGTGAAGGAAAACCCGGACGGCGCAACCGGTGAAACCGGGCGGGTAGTTAAAGTTTCTCCTGAAACTCTGCCGCCGCGCCGGAGCGTCCTGGACAGCCTGATTGCCTCGGGCTGGTTAAGCTGGGAAAAGGTCTTCTGGATTTCGATAATCGCCCTGGCGATTGCGACGCGCATGTGGGATCTGGCGGAGCGGGCCATGCACCACGACGAAAGTATCCACGGCGTTTTCAGCTATGATATGTACCGGGGCAAGAACGTCTACCGCTACGACCCGACCTGGCACGGCCCGGTTCTGTACTACATGGTCACGCTTTCCTACTACCTGTTAGGTGGGGCCAGTGAATTCAGCGCCCGGTTTGCCCCGGCGGTGTTCGGTATCGGTATCATTGTCCTGTGCTGGTTCTTGCGGCCGCTGCTGGGCCGGGCCGGCGCGATTGCCCTGGCCCTGCTGGTCCTGATTTCGCCTTCAATCCTCTACTATTCCCGCTCGTTACGCCACGATATTTTCGCCACGTTCGGCATGGTGCTGTTTGTGGTCGGCCTGTTCCGCTTTGCCCAGGAACGCAACCAGAAAAAGATAGGCTGGTTTATAGCTTCCGGGGTCGGCTTCTTTATCCTCTTTGGCAGCCACGAAATGTCGTTCTTGAACCTGGCAATTGTGGTTAGCTGGCTGGGGCTGATTTTCCTGCTGGAAGTGCTGACGCTCCCGGCCTGGATTCGGCGGCCCGCTGCCCATGTAATGAATTTTATCCCGCCCGGCCCGAACGTCATCCGGCCTGCCGTTGCGGTCAATCCAGCCCTGAAACGAAAACCGCTGGACGACGATGACGAGATGGACGAGCCTGATACGGTCGGGCCGGTCGCTACCCAGGCCAGTTTTGACGACCTGACCAAGGTAGAAAAACCCGGACCCATCCCCGGTGAGAATGAAGTAATTGTCGAAGAAATAGTAAAACCGGGTGAGCTTGCCGGTACAGTTAAGCCGGGCGGCACCGAAGCCGGCGAAACCCCTGGCGACTTTGTTGAAGCAGATTTCCCGCCCGAAACGACCGGTGAAGCAGCCTCATTGGCTGCTAACCCGGCCTGCGGCCTAGGCCAAACGGCAACCGCGCCTTTAGAAAACCGCTACCGGACCGGGCGCTATTCTTACGGAGGGGAACAGTATACCGACCCGGCGCTGGGCGACTTCACCAAGACCTGGTACGGGTTCTTTGTCCTGTTCGCGGTCCTGGTTGTCAGCGGGGGCATTCACCTCTTTTACGACAAGACCTATGGCGGAACTCTAACCCAGTTTTTAGGGGTCAACGCTTACCTGATTTTGCTGCCGTTCTACCTGTTACTCTCGGCCCTGGTGGCCTACCCGCTGGCCCGGCTGACTAATCTTGGCTATAACCGGCTCAGCCGGAAGGGCAACCGAATTGCCCGCTTTACGGCCCTGGGGATTGGCGTGGCCCTGGCCCTGGTCGCGATTGCGCTTTTCCTGCGGGGCCACTCCCCGGCCTCGTACCTGGCGGCGCTTGGCACGCAGGTTTCCGGCACTTCCAACGCGGCCCTGAACGAAACCGTCAGCAACGGCTTTAGTTACTTTACGACCATAAGCTACTTTGCCTTGAAATGGCCTTCGATAGTTCCCGAACTCGGCTTTGTAATCGTGGCGGCGGTACTTGCCGGGGCGCTGGTCGGCTGGCTGTGGGAACGCGGCATGCTAGTCTACACCCGGCGCGGCTTCTGGGCCTGGGGTATCAGCTTCGCGGTGGTCTTTGTAGTGTCTTCGCTGGTCAGCCTGCGCTTTATCCTGGGGATTGACCGCACAGCCTTGCCTAAAGTGGTGCTGCCGCTGCTCGGCTTTATTGACAAATGGTTCGCTTACTTTCTGGGCGGGGCCATCCTGGCCGTTATCATCGGGGCGGTTATAGGCTGGTTCGTGTCTATGGCCGAGGTTATCCCGGACGAAGCGGTGCGCGGCGCGGCGGTGCTTCGGACGCTCTTGAAGACAGCCCGCAATCCCTGGTCCATTGTCGGCTTTTTGCTCGGCTTTGGCATCCTGTACGTCCTGATTTTTAGCAACTTCTTCTTTGCTCCCGAACGGCTGGCGGACGGCTTTTACCGGGGCATCGAATACTGGCTGGCCCAGCACGAAACCCGCCGCCTGGACGAGCCGTGGTTCTACTACCCGATGCTGATGCTGCTGTACGAAACCTTCGCCGTTTTCTGCGTCTTTATCGCCCTGGTCTATTTCCCCATCGTCTTTTTCAGGCGGACCCGGCGGCGCGAACGGTTTATCTTTACTCCCAAAGGGGTCTTTATCGGCCTGACCTTCTGGTGGACCTTCCTGGCCCTGCTGATGTATTCGTTTGCGGGCGAGAAAATCCCCTGGCTGAACATGCAAATCGCCCTTCCGGCCAGCATGGCAACGGCGGCTTTCCTGAACGATTTCTTCCGGTCAATCAACTGGAAAAAGCTGCTTAACTGGAAAGAAGGGCTGCTTTTTACAGGCATGTTTATCCTGATGTTCGTGGCGACGCTAGTTGTGATCGGGCAGCTTATCAACTTCCCCAAAATCGGCCAGTTTGACGCCGGGTTTGGCCGGGTGGTAGTTGCTTCGGATACGATTTTAAGCTGGGCGCAGGTAGTCCTGGTTTCTACAATCGGCCTGGCGCTGTTTGGCTTAAGCGTGTGGATGTGGCGGACCCGGCGGCTGGACGGACGGATTGCCCGCGCCTCAATTTTCCTGGTCTTCGGGGTTATCCTGCTGGCCTATTGCCTGAAAAGTTCAATCGCCCTGAATTACCAGCACCCTGATGTCGCTATCGAGCCGATGATTTATACCCAGACGACCCCGGAAGTGCCGCTTTTTGTGGAACGGTTGGACCGCCTGAGCCGCGACCTGCGCGATGTTTACTCGATAGTGCCACAGCAACCCGCCGCCGGGACCGCGCCTGTTACCTATAACGACCCGGCTAACAGCAAAGGGCTGCCGGTCTTTATGAGCACCGAAGTGGCCTGGCCGCTTAGCTGGTATTTCCGCGACTATTCGGACGTGACCCAGCAGGCCATCAACACGGACGCGAACAACCCGAACGCGATTGACCGCCTGACCGACAGCCGGGGCAATAATTTCGTGGTTGTGCTGGTGTCCGCCGACGAAGCGAATAACGCCAAGCTGCAGCAGCAGTTGCAGGGGCAGTATACCGCCCAGCGTTTCCGCTTCCGCTGGCACTTCCCGGAAGACAATACCGGGTATAGAATTTTAGGCTACCAGCCGCCGGACGACACCCGCAGCAACGACACCGCCGTTAAAGACATTATTAATACACGCTGGGACTTGCTGGTGCAGTTCTTCACGCAGCAGCCGTATGTCGGGCAAATCTGGCGTTATATTATGTACCGCGAGATGGTAAACCCGCTCGAATCGTTCGACATGGTGGCCTATATCCGCAACGACGTTTACGCGGATTTTGCCAATACCAACGGCACGACCTCGCCCACGAGCGGCAGCAGCGCCACGCCTGATACCAACGCCAACCAGAACCAGACCTCGTTCGACCTGACCGCTTCAACCCAGGCCGGAAACCGGGACGGCCAGTACCGCACCCCACGCAATATAACGGTGGCTTCAAACGGCGATATCCTGGTGCTGGACAGCCTGAACGGGCGGGTGCAGCGGTTTGACTCGACCGGGAAATTCCTCTCGAAATTCGGCAGCATCGGCACCGGGGACGGCCAGTTTACCCTGGCCCAGTACCAGAGCGGGCCGGGCGGCATCACTACCGACGACGAGGGTAACATTTACGTGGCCGATACCTGGGGCTACCGTATCGAGAAATTCGACTCGACCGGCAAATTCCTGTTAAAGTGGGGTGCGGGCAAGGACACCACCGGCAGCCCGGACGGTAACGCCGCTTACCCGACCGGTTTCTACGGGCCGCGTTCGATTGCCTTTGACGCTTCCACCGGCGAGCTATATATCACCGATACCGGCAACAAGCGGGTGGTGGTTTATGACAAGCAGGGCAATTTCAAGCGGCAATTCGGCTCGGTCGGCAGCGGGCAGGGCCAGTTCAATGAGCCGGTCGGCATCGCGCTCGGCCCCGACGGTAACGTTTACGTGGCCGACCTGCGCAACAAACGGGTTGAGGTGCTGGACAAACAGGGTAAATATATCAAGGAAATTGCGGTCCCAAGCTGGAAAGAAGCCGTTTTGAGCGAGCCGTACCTGGCGTTCGACCCAGCGGGCAACCTGTATGTTTCGGACCCGGCTAACGGCGCGATTATCCGTTTCGACCAGACGGGGACGCAGGTAGCGACCTACAATACGGCCAGCGGCCTGACCCTGCTCAACCCGGTTGGCCTGACCTTTGCCCCCGACGGCACCCTGTATATAGCCGATGCGGCCAAAAACAGCATCGTAAAATTTAAACCATCTTAAAGCAGGAGCATTTTGCTTAATACGAGTAACCTTGCGGAAATAAAAACGCGCCAGACCCCGGAGTATGTGCCGCAAAGCTGGTTGGGCCGGTACTGGTGGGTGGCCGGGGTAGTCGTGGCGGGGGTAGCGGCCTTGCTGCTGTCCCTGACCCGCTTCGGCTACTTCCTTAACGAAGATTTTACCCTGATAAACCAGTACACCGGCAACCAGTCCGCCGGACCGCTGGGTTACTTTACCCGGGATTGGGGTCTGGACGGCCTTTTCTATGCGCCGCTGCCGCGCTTCTTTTTCTGGCTGGAATACCAGTTATTTCACCAGACCGCCTACGGCTGGCACGTTTTCTCGACCCTGCTGCATACCGCCTGCGCGGTGCTGGTGTGGCTGCTGGCCTGGCGGCTAACCCGGCGACCGGCCCTGGCCCTGGTGGCGGGGCTATTTTTCGCGGCGCTCCCGGCGCACGTTCCGGTGGTCGGCCAGATAAGCGCCCAGGCCGATTTGTGGGCGGCCCTTTTCTGCCTGGCCTCGGCGGTAACGTTCCTTTACGCCCGCCAGACTCCGCCTTTTAGGAGGGAAACCGGAGCCGTCCGGGACTCTCGCCGCTCCAACCGCTTTTACATACTTTCGATAGTTTTTTACGGGCTGGCTTTGCTTTCCAAACAGGAAGCCAATGCCCTGCCGCTGGCCCTGCTGGCTTTCGACTTTGTTACAGGCGGCGTGGACAGGTTGCGCGGCCAGACCAACTCTCAGGAAGCCGCCAGCGACCGGACCGGTACGACCGGCAGCCATCTTTTAGGCTTTTACGCGCCGTACCTGGCTTTGCTGGTCCTTTACCTGTTGCTGCACCTGGCCGTGCTGGGTGGATTAGGAATTTATACGACCGGCATCGTGGGGCAGGGTACCGGCCTCCCGGATTTCTTGAGGAACAATGCCCGGACGCTGGCGCAGCCTTTCGCCCTGGGCGGCACCGACGGTTTAATCCAGATTGCGGCCTTACTCGCCTTTTTGTGCCTGACCGGGGTCCAGGAGTGGGAAGCCTGGAAGGTGAACAACCCTGACCAGGCCCAGGTTGTCTCCAGGGAAAAAGCCGCCCGGCTGGATGCGCCCTTTATCGAAGACGATGACGAAATGGACGACCCGGCATTTGAGGTTAATCCGCCGGAAGCGGAAGCAGTACATAAGGCCGAGACGGTAATGGAAACGCCGCAAAAGCTCGAAACCGCCCGGGTGAGACCGCCTGAGCCGGTTATAACCAGGCCAGCTAACGACGAGTGGGAACTGGACGACCCCAACGCGGTCCTGGCGAACGAAGCCCCGGTGGAACCTCCGCCGCCTTTAGCGGGAGAGGACCCTGAAGTTGCGCCGGTAACGGCGGAACCTGCCGGGACAATCCAGGCCGGAGAAACCCGCCCGCCTTACTGGACCTTGCGGGCGGCGGCTTTCGGCTTTCTCTGGACGGGCGCGTTCCTGCTGCCTTTCGTGATGCAAAAGATGACCAACGGGCCGCTGTACCTGGCAAGCGCCGGGTTTGTGCTGTTCCTGGCCGCTTCGCTGGCTCCGTTCGGGGCGGCGTCGGTCCACCGGGCTGCCGATAAAAAACAGGCTCGGACCCTTTTCGGCCATTTCGAGCTGAGTTTCTGGCTGCGGGTGGCCGCAATAACGGTCCTGACCTGCGTCTATTTCGCCACGACTGTCGGCAGCGTCACGGATTGGAACGCTACCACCAGGCCGGTAGGGGCGCTCTTAAAGTTTTTCCTGTAGCTGGCGGGCGGCCTGCATAACGGCTTCGGCCAG
This sequence comes from Chloroflexota bacterium, assembly GCA_902812345.1. GTDB lineage: Bacteria > Chloroflexota > Chloroflexia > Chloroheliales > Chloroheliaceae > 54-19. Next base: position 21,343 of record CADDZM010000023.1, read on the forward strand.
GGTCGGGTAAGGCTGGATGGTTTCGGCCAGGGTCTTGACCGTTAAACCGGCTTTCATGGCAAGCACAACGGGCGAAAGCAGGTTGCCCGCGTCATCCGCCAGGATATGCCCGCCCAGAATCCGGCCTGAAGGCGAAGCGAGCAGTTTAACCATTCCCCCGGTCTGGGCGTCGGTTATGGCCCGGGCCACTTCTTCAAAAGTGTGCCGGGCCGCCACATATTCCTGCCCGGTCTCGCGCAGTTCTTGCTCGGTCTGGCCGACATGGGCAATACTGGGAAAGGTGTAAATCCCCCACGGTATAACTTTATCATCAAAGGGTTCCGGTTCTGAGGCGAAAGCGTTCAGGGCGGCCCGTTTGCCCTGCTCGCTTGCCACGTGGGTGAACTGGTATTTGCTGGCTATATCCCCGGCCGCCCAGATATGCGGCGCATTTGTCCGCAGGTTTTCGTCCACCCTGACCCCTTTTCCGGTTCTCTCGACCCCGGCCTTTTCAAGGTTCAATTCGTCCAGGGCAGGGGTACGGCCAACCGCAACCAGGATTTCATCCGCGACTACTTCGGATTGCCTGCCGCCTTTGTTCTGCAAAGTCAACCGCTTGCCCGAAGCGTCTTTGCGGGCCGCCACTACCTCGGCTCCCGCCTTAAAGCTGACTCCTTCGCGGGCTAGCTGGCTCACCAGTCGCTCGGCCAGGTCGCGGTCCTCGGTTTCCAGCAGTTCGGGCGTTTTCTCAATCACTGTTACCTCAACGCCGAACCGGGCGAACATCTGGGAAAACTCGATGCCAATCGGCCCGCCGCCCATTATCGCCAGCCGTTTTGGGAGGACCGGCAGCGAAACGGCCTCAACATTGGTGATGTACCCGGCTTCTTGCAGCCCCTCGATAGGCGGGATGGTCGCCTTTGTGCCGCCGGCGATAATAATCCGGTCAGCCTGCAAACGCTGCCCGTTGACTTCAACTTCGTGGGGCGAGACAAACCGGGCCTGTCCTTTGAAAAGGGTAGCATCTTTATAATCGCGCTCGGCTTCTTCGGGGGTGCCGCCGCGAATCTGGTCCAGGACTTTGCGGACCTGCGCCAGGACCGCGCTCCAATCAAAACCGGCGTTGAGAATTTGCAGACCCAGTTTGTGGGCCTGACGGGCGTTATAGAGTTGCGAGGCCGTATGCAAGAGGGTTTTGGTGGGGTCGCAGCCATAATTAAGACAGGTGCCGCCGAGCTTATCGCGCTCGACCAGGGCGATTTTCAGGTTGCGCCCTTGCAAATTCGTTACGGCTGAACTGCCTGCCGCTCCACCGCCTATTACCAGCAGGTCAAATTCCGGCGTTGCCATAGCCGATTTCCTTTCACTACAAGTTTATTCGGTTTTAGAAATTATTCTTGCCCGGCCGGTTCGTCCAGGCCAATCATCTTGCCGACGCGCTGAATGGTTTGTCCGACCAGCATCCGGGCCTGGTCGAACTTGCGCTGGTTCGCCAGGGTCAGCACCGCTCCTAAATATTCTGCGTGCGAGAAAATCATGGGCAAATTACCGAGGAAAGCGCCGCTGCGGGGGTCTACTTCTTCGGCAAAGAGGCCTAAATCTCCGGCCAGGGCTGCAACTTTAGCCAGGATTGCCTCGCACTTTTCAAGCTGCCCGGCCCGGGCGTAAGCGTTCGCCAGCCAGAAGGTACAGGGCAAAAAAGCCCCTTCGAACTCACCCACCGGCATAGCAGGGTGGCCGGGGGTCTGGGCCGGGTCAAACCGGTAAATAAACCCATCAATTGTAAGTGAGGCTTCCAGCCGTTCGAGCATTGACAGCACTTTGGGATGGTCGCCCGGCAAAAACTCCATTACCGGGATAAGCAGGGCCGAAGCGTCCAGGCTGTCGTGGTCGTAACGCTGGCGGAAAGACTGCAGTTTCTCGCTCCAGCCGCGCTCCATTACCTCGGCGTGAATGCGGCCGGCCACTTCCTGCCAGCTATCTACCTCGCTGGCGTGGCCGGTCTTGCGGGCAAGCTTAACCGCCCGGTCCAGGGCCACCCAACTCATCACCTTGCTGCTGACGTAGTGGTCGGCGTGAGGCAGTTCCCAGATGCCATTATCGGGTTCCTGCCAGTTTTTAGCGATATAGTCAACTATTCTCCTGGTCAGGTCCCAGTATTTAGCTTCCCAGACGCACCCCTGCTCGACATAGGTCAGGCCGCACTCAATCAGGTAACCAAAAGAGTCAAGCTGGCGCTGTTTGTAGGCGTGGTTGCCCACCAGGACCGGCCTTGACCGGCGGTAACCTTCCACGTTTTCAAGCTCGCGCTGTTCCAACCGGGTGTCGCCTTTAATCGAGTAGACCACCTGGACCGGCGCGTCAGTAGCCGAACAGACCTGGGAGAGCCATTCCAGATAACGCCAGGCGGCCTGGGTCTTACCCAGAAGCGACAGAATCGAGAGGGATAGCGAAGCGTCCCGGACCCAGGCGAAGCGGTAATCATAATTGCGGTCGCCGCCTATGCGTTCGGGCAGCGAGGTGGTCGGGGCGGCGACCGTTGAACCGGTCGGGGCGAAACTTAAGAGGTGTAAAATCATAGCCGAGTGGCGCACTTTGTCGCCATGCGGCCCGGTGTAGACCAGTTGCTTAACCCAGTTGTGCCAGTAGTCGCGGGCGCTTTCAAAAGCTTCCTGGGCCGCGGCCAGGTTCCAGCGCGCCGGGTCTTCATCAAGAGCCAGCACCACCCAGGCTTCTTCGCCCTCTTTTAGTTCGATAGAACCGTAAAGTTGTTCCGGGCCGGTTTGTAAAGGGAAAGAAGCCCATATACCGAGGAAGTGGCCGGGGAAATCCAGCCGGTAAGCGCCACCTGCTTCGGAGGGTTGGGCAGCCTGTTGGAAGTCCAGCCTAGGCTTGCACTCGACCGCCGCCTTGAAAGCGCCGCCTGTGCAGCGAAGCCGCCGGATGACCGCCCGGCGCCCGGCCTGGTTTGCGGCTCGTTCGTCCTGGGGCCAGGGCATGAGGTCGGCCAGTTCGAGACTTCCAGCCGGGCTTTCCCAGGTCGTGAGCAAGATGGGGCTACCGGCCAGGTATTTCTGATGCCCGGCGCCGGGCAAGACCGGACCAACCCGCCAGAACCCGCCTTTAGCCGCGTCCAGCAAAGCCCCGAACACGGGTGGGCTGTCGTATTCAGGCCAGCAAAGCCAGTCGAGGGTGCCGTCAAAAGCCACCAGGGCGGCGCTCCGCCGGTCGCCGGTAACGCCGTGTTTCTCAACCGGAGGATAGGGAATAAAAGGCAGCGACCCGTCCAAAGTAAACCTCGATTTTTCTAAGAATCGGAGCCGGAGCGGTTGCGGGCCAGTTGGCCGTTCCATTTGAGAGTTTCGCCAAGAGAGTGCAACAATTCGGCCACGCCGGTCGCGCTTAGAATAGCAAGTAAGACCCTGGTCGGGCCGGGCAGGAACATCAGGCCATAAGTCAGGAACGCGCCTACCCAGGTTCCCGCACAGGTCGGACAAGCCAGCAGTTCCCCGAGGGCTTTCTGGTAACCATTGCCTTTCGGGACGACCGTATCGCCCGCGCCGCTGGGGTCTTGTTGGGTTTCGGTGAATGGTTTACGCAACGGCTCGGTGACTTTATCGAAGGCGATAAGATGCCCGGCCCGGAAAGCCGACAGGCTCAACAGGACAAAGTCGAATGGCTTAAGCTGCCATTCGCGGCCTTTCTTAAAACCAAAGACGCCCAATAACGTCACAAAAATACCGATAAGGGTGGTATAGGTGGCCCGCTGCTGACTTTTCGCTTCTTCTTCGGACATTGGTAAGTCGCTCCTCTCGTTCCTTGTAATTTTCTTTTAGTATTCTATTTATCGAGCCGCCCGGGTTTATTTGCGAACCCTGGCAAACAAAACTCCCAGGCCGGTTAAAGCAGCCGCACCAATGCCGACCCAGCTCCGGTGCAGGGTGGCCCAGAGTTGCACGCTGTTGTCTTTAGCCTGGGCATCGAACCTGCCGTGAGTGCCGGGGTCGGTTTTAACCGGTTCCCACAAGTTATCAGGCCGGTTAGGATTTTCCGGTTCATTTGTTTGCTGCCCCTTATAACCGGTCTTTGCCAGGTACAGGTCGCCCAGGCCGGGCGCAAACTTGTTGCCGTTTATAACAATGCTGGTCGAACCGCCGACGAATATTTCACGCCGTTTGTGGTGGGCAGCGTAGTATACCGCTCTTGCCCCCACTTCCGGCTGGAAAATCGGCGGAACCGGCTGGGCTTTGTGGGGCAGGCGGCTTTTGACCCAGCCGAACTGCGGCGTGTTGAGAGCAGGCATCTGGACCATTGTCAGGTGGACGTTGCTCTTATCGTGGATTAGCTCGGACCGCAGCGAGTCGCTAAAGCCCTGGATGGCGTGCTTGGCGCCGCAGTAGGCCGATTGCAGCGGGATACCCCGGTAGGCCAGGGCCGAGCCGACCAGGACAATGGTGCCCCGGTCGCGGGGAAGCATTCGGCGCAGGGCTGACATGGTGCCGTAGACCACCCCCAGGTAGGTTACATCGTTCACGCGCTTGAATTCCTCGGCGGTCATCTCTTTAAATGGCGAGAATACCGAGGTCATGGCGTTATTAATCCAGATGTCAATCGGGCCTAACTGTTCTTCAACCGCCTGGGCTGCGGCCTCAACCTGGTTGGGGTCGGCCACATCGGTCGGCAATATAAGAGCTTTACCGCCCAGTTCTTCAACTTCGCGGGCGGCCCCCTGCAAACTTTCCAGGCCGCGGGCCAGCAGCCCGATATGCGCGCTGCGCCTGGCAAATTCGTGGGCGATAGCCCGGCCTAATCCGGCAGAAGCGCCTGTAATAACTACTACTTCCGGCGCTGTGGGGTTGTCCATTTTAAAAAGGCTCCTTCTAACATCTTTGCTTTTGGTTTAATCATTCATCCCCCTAAGTAGCAAGCCAGGTGCCAGGGAAGCGTTGAAAAAGCCGGGTTAAATTTAGAATTAATTAAGTATTAGCAAGTAAGCAATCTTTGTGATACACTTTTATGATAAGTTTTGATCCATTTCATTATGGTAAGTTTTTTAAAGAGTAATTAAGTTTGATAAGAGGGAAACTTGCAAGCTTTAATTCAACTCCTGCAAGATAATTTTGGCTTCTCCTGGTGGACGCTCTCCCGGCCCGGTCAGGGACACCAAAAAGAGTGCCTTATCGCCCATGCCGAAAACCGGAAGCTGTTTATAAAGTTTGGGATTGGTGATGCTAAACCCCTGCAACGGCTGGGGGAAATAGGGGCCGCCCCAGAGCTGCTGGCAAATGGGGAAATAGAAGGCAAAACATATGTAATCCAGGAGTATCTCGAAGCCAAAAACCCTGAAAAAGCCTGGTTTGGCGGGCAACTGGATTATCTGGCCGCTTTTATCCGGCGTTACCACGACGATATTCCGCTAACCCGGCTGCTTTCACAGGGCCAGACCCCTACCTACCGGGAACTGGTGGCGAGAGATACGGCTGAACTTGAGACCCGCTATACCCGGCTTAAACAGGCCGGGACATTGAACGGTACAGACATCGAGGCGGCTTTCGATAAACTAAAAAGAGACGCCGCCGCTTTAGAGGCCGTTGAACTGAGGCCGGTCCACGCCGAGCCGAACAACCAGAACATGCTACTGCCTGGGGAACGGCTGATAATGATAGATTGGGACGAAATCCGGTTGGGCGACCCGGTCCAGGACATGGGGCAAATTTTATGGTGGTATATCTCACCTGCCCGGTGGCCCGAGTTTTTCAAAAGCTACGGTCTCGAACTCACCCCAGAATTGCGGGACCGTCTTTTCTGGTGGACGGCCCGGGCTTCTTTGATGATAGCCTTATGGCAGTTCGAACACGGCTACGACGGCCAGGAGTTTTTGCTCGATTTCCAGGCGGCGGTGAACGGACAGCCTAACCCTCACGCCACCTTTTAAGTTTCGGCCCATCTTGCCACCCTTTAAAAACAGAACTTTGTTAATGATGATGAAGGCAGCGTTCGAGGGCCAAAGTATTCTTATCCGCAATACCCTCAATAATTCTTATTAAAATTGCTTCAGAATTCTTGTTGATTTGTTGCAATTAATAAAATTTGATGAATAATTATTAATGTTAGCTTCGCATAAATTTTAACTTTTAAAATGAGGTATTAAACATTATTTTGAGTTACGGCTTCTACTTTCTTTTGCAGAAAAGTAAGAGGTTTTTAATGCAGGAAGTTAACACAACCGTTAATTTGTAAATCTCCAAACCTCCTGTAAAGGGTCAGGGGGCAACGGGCTAAGATTTAACAGGGTGGTCATTTAGCACAAGGAGTTTCATTTTCATGAATAGCAAGAGACTAAAAGGGTTAGCGGTCACAGCGTTAGTGGCCCTGGTCGTGATGTTAAGTTTAGGGTTAGTGGCAATTCCAAGCGCCAGCGCGGCTTCGACAACTACCGTCGTAACAGAGAGCGATGTGTCAAGGTACGCAGAAGATACGCCTCCTCTCAAGAACTGGGTCATATACACCCCGAACGCAGGTACCGCTACCTTCAGGAGTGGTCCGCCAACACCTCCACTTGGCGCTGGTAGCCTGGAACTTTCTACCCCAACCGGGAATGATAAGGTTACCGTTTTCAACTATCATCACATGGGCACCGCCTTATCCGCCATCGACGCTATGGGCTATAGCACCTATCGCTCAGCAGGTAATTTGCAGCAGGTTGCCGCTCTTAATATTGAAGTAGATGTTAACGGGTCGGCTCCCGGCGGCTTTACGACACTGGTATTCGAGCCGGTCTATAACACCGACCAGGACGCGGTTGTTTCGGGCGAGTGGCAGACCTGGGATGCCTTTAATGGTGGAAATGCTATCTGGTGGTCGTCCAGAACTATTCCCGGAGCTTACTCCCCTAATGATATTACTGCACCTAGTGGTGCTCCTTTATATGTTAGCTGGAATACAATTTTGGCAAATAACCCGAATGCCTTCATCGTGGGTGGCTTCGGAGTCAACCAGGGAAGCGGTAATCCTGCGCTCACAACAGCAGTCGATGCGCTCACAATTGGTGCAGGTGGCAATACTACTACTTACGACTTCGAGTTATACCACGTGGCTATGAACAAAGACCAGTGCAAGAATGGCGGCTGGCAGAATGTGACGCGGTCTGATGGTACATCTTTCAAGAACCAGGGTGATTGCGTAAGTTACACCAATAACCATAAGTAGTTTCAAAGTACCGTTTGGATAAAAAGAGGAAGGGCCGCTCAATAAAAGCAGCCCTTTCCTTTTTTATTTGTAACTTTTCAGCCAGCGGGCTTTGGCAGGAATCCTGATGTGGGAGGGAATTATATTCCCGATTGGTTTTGTCGGGAATATAATTCCCTCCCACAACCAAGCCTGGCATCGGGAATACAATTCCCTCCCACAACCATAAGCCCACAACCACAAACTAAAAGCCCGGACGGGTGAATTGTTACCTTTTGTTTTAGTTTATTACTCTCAGGCCCGGTTTTAAGGGCTTTTTTTATTGGTATATTTTTACAAGGTTAGCTCTTTTTGAAAAGACCGAGCAGGCGCTGGCGGTGCTGCTGCCAGGTGCCGACCACGCCAAAGGGCAGGAAAAGCACAATCAGGACGTAAATCAGGCCCAGCAAAAGCAGCCAGTGTTCGAGGATAGGTCCAACTACTGCCCAGTTCTTGACGTTATTCACGAACTCGCTGCTGCTGAGAATAAAGTTAAGACACTCGATGACGACCGCGCCCAGGACCGCCCCGTAGAGCGTACCGGCCCCACCCAGGATGACCATCAGCAGGGGCAGGAGGGATATGTCGGTAGAGAGCAGGCCCGGATTGACGATGCCGTTGCGGAAGGCAAAGACCATTCCGGCCAGCCCGGCAATAACCGACGAGAAAGCCAGGGCCACCAGCTTGTAGCGCAGCACGTTATAGCCGACCATCTCGGCCCGGCGCTCGTTCTCGCGGACTGCCACCAGCACCCGGCCAAGCGGCGAGTTTATCAGGCGGCTGAGGCCGAAATAAGCCACCACCGCCAGGGCCAGGGCCAGGTAATAGACGGTGGTGCCGTCGGGCGCGTCGGGAGCCTGGATAAGCGATAGTCCTTCGTCACCTTTGGTAATGTCCACCAGGCGGCCGCTCAGGCTAAAAGCGGTGGTCGCCATCGCCAGCGTGACCATCGCGAAAAAGACGCCCTGGACCCGCAACGAGACGAACCCGGTAAAAATCCCCAGCAGGCCGCATACAACCACGCCGAGAACGGCCCCGGCCCACATCGGCCAGCCCAGGTTGAGCGAACAAAGGGCCACGCTGTAAGCCCCAACGCCAAAAAAGAGGGCGTGGCCGAAGCTGAAAATCCCGGTGAAGCCAAAGAGCAGGTCGTAACTCAGGGCGAACGCCACAAAGACCAGCACCTGGGAGATTAAGCGGGCGTTGGTCTGCGGCAACCCCATAAGGGGCAGGACAAACAACACCAGGGCGGCAAAGGCGATAACCAGCCCGGCCCGGCTGAATCCGAAGGGGCCGCGCTGCCGGAGGGTAGTCTGGCGGGCGGCTTCAAGACGCTGGCGGGCCGCCGGGTTGAGGTCGAAGGTTTGCTCGGAGGCGTTTTCGGTTACATTCAAATTTGTCATTTTAAAAATATCATCTTAACCTAATACTTTTTGCCGCCAAAAAGACCCTGCGGCCTCACCAGCAGCACCAGCACCAGCAAAATCATCACAAAGCTGTCGGCGATGGTCGAGAAGTGGTAGCCGATGAAAGGCGTAATCATTCCAACCAGCAAGGCTCCCACCGCCGCCCCGCTAAAGCTGCCGAGGCCGCCGATTACTACAACCACGAAAGCGGTCAAAAGGTTTAGCTGGCCCATACCCTGGCTGCCGCCGTTGGAAGTTATCGTGAAGGCAACCCCGCCCAGGGCCGCCAGGGCCGAACCAAGCGCGAAGACCCCGAAGAAATAGCGTTTGACGTTGTAGCCGAGCGCCTGGACCATCTGGTTATCTTCAACGCCCCCCCGGATAACCAGGCCAACTTTCGAGCGGTTCAGCAGCCAGAAGACCCCTATAAAGACCACCAGGCCCGTAACAACGATGGCGACCGACTTCCAGTTGACCGAAATATCCGGGCCAAGCCGAAAGTTGCCGCTCGGCCAGGGCGAACTTTGCAGGTCGTAGGATGGCGAGTTGAGGCTGAAGACCAGCCGCATGCTTTCGTCAAGGACGAGTACCAGGCCGAGGGTGAGCAGGATTTGAAAGACCGGGCGGCCGTAGAGCCGGCGAATCGCCAGGATTTCGATAATCGCCCCCAATAGCGCCCCCACCGCCAGGCCAACCAGCAAAGCCAGGGCTGTCGCGGGCAGCGGGCCGAGGCCCATCTGCATCCAGGCCAGCGGGCTGGTCTTGTCTTTGGCTTCGGCGGCGGTAGTGGTAAAAAGGTTGAAGGCCCAGATAAAGGCAAAGCCGCCCCAGGTGAAAATGGCCCCGTGCGCGAAGTTCACCACGTCCATCAGGCCGAAGATAAGCGAGAGGCCGCTGGCCATCAGGAAAAGGACCGAACTTTCGACCAGGCCATTTATAAAGAAGCGGACGAAGGTCGGAAAAGTAATGGCCGTATTGAGGTAAATCCAGAGCAGGATAAGCCCGGCCAGCACCCCCAGGAGTGTCAGCAAGCGGGGGTCGCGCAGGATAGCGGTCTGGCGGGGCGTTGAGGCAACTTTCATGCGAAACCAACTCCCAGGTACTGGCGGGTTAGCTCGGTGTCGGCAATCAGCCGTTCCATCGGCCCGCCCGTGATGTTATGGCCGTCGTCAATCAGGTAGAAATAGTCGCCGATGGTGCTTGCCATCGTGAAGTTCTGCTCGACCAGCAAGATGGTAATCTGGCTCTTTAGCTTTTGCAGGGCATCCATTACAGCCTTGATAACAATCGGGGCCAGCCCCTTGCTCGGCTCGTCAATCAACAGCAGTTTGTTGTCGGTCATCAGGCCGCGACTGATTGCGACCATCTGCTGCTGGCCGCCGGAGAGCGTCCCGGCTTTCTGGCGCAAAAACCGCTGCATATCGGGAAAGAGGTCCAGGCAGTTCGCCAGGTGGCGGCGGTAACTGGCCCGGTTTTCGGCTCGCGCCGCCAGGAGCAAGTTTTCCTCGACGGTTAGTTCTCGGAAAATGCCCCGGTCCTCCGGCACATAGCCGATGCCGTGCCGGGCGATATGATAGGTGGCCTGTCCTGTCAAATCCTGGCCGTCAAAAGTTACCCGGCCTTCTTTTGGCGGCGTCAGGCCCGTGATAGTTTTGAGGGTAGTGGTTTTGCCGGCCCCGTTGCGGCCGAGCAAGACCGTGACCGCGCCACGCGGCACCGCCAGGCTCAGACCCTGCAAGATGTGGAACTGGCCGATGTAGGTCTGAAGGCCTTCCACGACCAGCAAATTGTCGCTGCCGGGAGAGCTATCCGGCCCGCTCGGTGTAGCCGCCGAGGTAGGCGGATTGGACGGTCTCATTCTGCGCAATCTCCTGTGGCGAGCCATCCGCGATAAGTTCGCCGTAATGCATTACCATTACCGAATCGCTGACGCTCATTACCATATCCATTTTGTGTTCGACCAGCATGACGGTCCGGCCCCCGGCCCGTTTGATGCGCTGGACGACTTCGATAATTCCCGGCACATCGTCCCGGCTCATCCCGGCGGTCGGCTCATCCAGCAGCAACAGGCGCGGGTTGGTTGCCAGCAAAATGCCGATTTCCAGCTTGCGTTTGTCGCCATGGGAAAGGGTCTGAGCGGTCTGCAACTCGCGCCCGCCGAGCATAACCATATCGAGGATGGCGAAAGCAGTTTCCTCGTCCCCGCCAAAACGGCTGGCCGGCTGCCAGAAATTAAAGGCGTGCGGTTCCCGGCTCTGGACGGCCAGCCGGACATTTTCAAGGACGGTCAGGTTCGGAAAAATGGTCGTCATCTGAAACGAGCGACCAATGCCCAGCCGGGAACGGTAGTAAGCCGGGCGGCGGGTAATGTCCTGACCCTCGAAAATTATCCGGCCCGAACTGGGCGGCAGCATCCCGCTTATCAGGTTAAACAGGGTCGTTTTCCCGGCCCCGTTCGGCCCGATAATGCTTTTGAACTCGCCGGCTCGCACGCCGAGCGATACCGCGTTGACCGCAACCTGCCCGCCAAAAAGACGGGACAGGTTTTCGGTCTGGAGAATATACTGACTACTGACCACCGGTTACTGACTACTTTCTTCTAATTGGCGGAGCGGCTTCGTCCGCCGAGTACTCTTTGATCAACTGTGGAATAGGGAAGTCGTAAGTGCCGGTGGTATCTTTGACCATCTTTACGATGTACATCGGTTGCAGAGCCTGGTGGTCTTCCTTGCGGAAGGTTTCCTTGCCCTTGGGAGCCAGGAAAGACATGCCTTCCATGGCCGGGATAAGTTTTTCAGGGTCGGTGTCACCAGATGTCTTTTCGAGAGCGGTCTGGATAGCCGAGGCCGCCGCGAAGCCGTCCGGGGCAAAGATGTCGGGGAAAGTATTGTACTTACTCTTGTAAGCCTTGACCAGGGCATCATTCTCGGCAGTCTTGGGGAACTGGTTCCAGTAAAGGCCCACGCCCTGGGTACCGATGAGCACGTCACCGGCCGCTTTAATGGTGTTCGCGTCGCCGACCGGGCTGACAGCCACGATTTTGTTAAACAGGTCGTTGTCCTTCATCTGCTGAAAGAGTTTTGCGCCGGTGGTACCGGCCCAGTTCAGCACCATTACGTCCGGGGCCGCGTCCAGCACTTTCTGGATATAGGGGGTAAATTCGGTCGCCGCCGGGGGTACGGCTACTTCGACCCACTGGATACCGGCGGCCTTGGCGCCGATTTCCTTCCAACCGACGTTTGCGCCCTGGCCGAAAGCGTTGTCCTGGTAAAAGCTAACGATTTTCTTGGACTTGGTCGCCAGGCTGACGGCATAAGCCGCGCCTACCACCGCGTCCTGGTCGGTGTTGCGAGCGGTGCGGAAGGCGTAGCGGCTGAAGTTTGTACCGGTCAGGGCTGGGGCCGCCGCCGGGGTCACGATAAAGATTTTCTTGAGTTCCTTGTCATTTACAGCAGAAATCGCCAGGGCTTGCGGGCTGCCGGGCGTGCCGACCAGGATTTCAGCGCCGTCTTGCTGGACCAGCTTGCGGGCAGCGTCTACGGCCTTCTCCGGGGTGCCGTTATCGTCTTCGACCAGGACTTTAACCTCGCGCCCACCGATTTTATTGGTGCCTTTGGTGTAATAATCGAGGCCAAGCATGAAACCGCGTTCGAGCATTTCACCGTAATACGAAA
>CADDZM010000024.1 GCA_902812345.1 Chloroflexota bacterium
GTGTAAAATCTGCAGTGTAGGTCATGGTTTTTCTCCTTTGTGAGATTTCTTAAAGCCTGTTAACTCTAAGAATACCATGACCTGCCTCGATTTCCCCAGCAGACCATTCTTTCCATTTTACAGAAACAATTTTACACTAACCAAATTACCCCTTAATTTTATCTAACATCCCGGTATATCGCAATAAAATCGTCTTAGCTGGCAGGGCAAGTGCAAAGCCAGGGTAATAAAATTTGGTCTAATAACTTTGTCACCAGGGCAGGCTAAATCTTGCTCTACTGGCTACTTTTCAAGCAAAATGCTATAATCACCCCTGAAGAGTGCCCCGGCGTGCGCCTGGCACCCCTGACCTTCCGAGCGGTTCCCCCGGTCTTTCACTTTACTTTGGAACTCGGCCTGTAATTAGCGGTAGACCGTTGTGGTCTCCTGAATTGACCTGAAATAAGTGTGATTAGCGACCAGCCAACGCCTGCCTCCAGACCCAATATCCGGCCTCTCACGACGCGCCCCTTCTTCAAACGGCGGCCTTTTTTGGTCACGCTGCTATCTTTTATCCTTCTCATACTCTTTCTCGCCGGTCTTGCCGGGACCGCTTTCGCCGACCTTTTCTATAATTACGGCGTCGCCTACGGCCCTAAACTCGACCAGGTCCAGAACGTCACCGCCGGGCAACTTGGCGCGACCCCTATCGGGGTAAATGTCCTGCTCGACCACGAGGATGACCCTAACAGCCCCGATATAGATAAAACCCTGGATATGGTCAGGGCCGGCGGGTTCGGTTACATCCGGCAAATTCTGCCCTGGGCCGAGGTAGAGCAGGCAAAAGGGCAGTACAACTGGGAACGCTTTGACATCCTGGTAGATAAAGCCCGCGACCGTAATATCCAGGTCTTATTTCGCCTGGAGCGCCCGCCGCCTTTCTACCGCTTGCAGTCCATGGAAGGGCTTAGCGCTGACGAGAAGAACCAGAAGAGCGGCCCGCCCGACGATTTCAACGAATATTATAAATTCGCCGGGATGGTGGCGGCCCGCTACAGGGGCAAGGTGGCGTATTATCAGATAATGAACGAGCCGAACCTGGAAAGCGAGTGGAACGGCAAGCAGGTGGACCCATCCCGCTACGCCGAACTGCTCAAAGGGGCGTACCAGAGCATTAAGGCGGCCGACCCGGCGGCAAAAGTCCTGGCCGCGCCGCTGGCCCCCACCAATGCTCTTTCGCCGAACATGAACGACCTGGAATTTCTTGACGGTATGTATAAGGCCGGGGCCGGGAACTACTTTGATATTTTGTCGGTCCAGCTTTACGGCCTGGGCTACCCGCCGGACTTCCGGTTTATCCAGCCCGACCCTCAATTCGAGGGCAAAAAATTCATTGACCTTAAACGGGTTAATCTTAACCGTCCGGCCTCGATTCACCAGGTGATGATTGAGAACGGCGACGGCACCAAGCCGGTCTGGGCTGCCGAATACGGCTGGGTTTCCGCCCCAAACGATTGGACCGATGCCCAGAAGCAGACGAACTGGGGCAAGAGCGTCACGGAACAGGAGCAGGCCGATTACCTGGTCCAGGGCATCGAGCGTGTCCGCAAAGAATGGCCCTGGGTCGGGGTGATTAATGTCTGGTTCTTCCGGCCTGACAACACCCCCGGCATGACCGAAAGTTCGCCAACTCGTTATTTCTCGATAGTCAACCAGGATTTCTCACCGCGCCCGGCCTATGACGCGCTCAAAGAGTACAATAAAACGCGAGCTACCATCGCTTATAGCGGGTGGCATCCGGCGGCGGGCGACCCGGCTTTGCAACCGGAGGGCAGCGGTCTTAAACTGACTTTCCAGGGCGAGCGGGCCGAGTTAGGGCTGAAAGCGGCTTCCGGCGCGCCCTCTTTTAACGTGAAAGTAACAATTGACGGCAAAGACGAACACTCGCTTAATTATACGGGCGGCGCGGCTCGCCTGACCCTGGCCGAAGGTTTGACCGATACGACCCATGTGGCCGAGATTAGCGGCCTTGATGCATCCCTGGTAGATAGCTTTTATATAAGCCGGGACAATCATTTCGCCTGGTTGATAGTGCTGGGGCTAGTAGTGGGTGGACTTGGCGCGCTTGCCAGCGGCATAATTCTCTTTATCGGACTTGGTAATGGATTGGCCCACCTGGTTCCGGTGGTGGCGCGGAGTTCGGTTGTCCGAGCCTCTTACCTGCGCCGGAATTTCTGGCCGGGCCGCCACGAGTGGGCGCCCTGGGCTATGATTTTGGCCCTGCTCATTTTTTACTACGCCCCGCCCGCCCCGGTCGCTATCCTGGGAGCAGTACTCTTTTTCCCATTATGCTTTTCCCGGCCTGATTGGGCTATCGGCCTTGCGCTCTTTACGGCCCCGTTCTACCTGCACCCGCGCAATCTTCGCTCCGGCGGCACCCTCGAATTTGCCCTCTCGGAAGTGATAATTGTTGAACTGGCGGCGGCGGTAACGGTGAATTGGCTGGTCCGTTTCGCCTGGCGTGTTTTACAGGGGCCGCGTTTCGCCCTGGCTCTTTCCCCCGCGAAAGTCCGGGCCTGGCTGCGGCGGCAAGGCCCGTTCTTTTTGCCTTTAGCCGGGCTTTTCATCCTGGCAACCCTTTCCCTCTTAACTCCGCTCCCGGCCCATCTTAAAGAAGCCGTGCGCGAGTACCGCCTGGTCATAATCGAGCCGCTGGCCCTGTTCCTGCTGGCCCTGGCAATCCTCGGAAAGCAGGGCGCGCCGGCGGTGGCGCGGTTGCTCGATTTTCTGGTGGCGGGCGGCGTTGTGGTAGCGCTGTTCGGGCTGGTCCAGCAGTTTTCCCCGCTACACGCTGCCAGCACGTCCGACTTAATCACCGCTACCTCGACCGGGTGCGCCATCCAGACTGAAGGCGTAGTGCGGATTTGCTCGGTCTACAGCCACCCTGACAACCTGGGCCTTTTCCTGGGCCGGGTCATTCCCCTGGCGGCCTGCCTGCCTCTTTTCTTTAACCAGAGCGGGTGGCGCATCTGGCGCAGTCCGTCCTGGCGGGTAAAGCTTTATGCCCTGGCCCTGCTGCCTTTAGTGGCGACGCTGTTCCTCTCGTATTCGCGGGGAGCCTGGCTGGGCGTGGCAGCGGCCTTTCTTGGAATGTTCGTGGTTATCGGCTCGCGCCGCTGGTTGGTAGCGTATGGGGCAGCGGCCCTGCTCGGCCTCGCGGCTTTGCCTTTTATAAAAATTGAGCGGATAACCAGTCTTTTCACCGGCGGCGGCAGCAGCAATACCCGGCTTTATATCTGGCAATCGGCAGTTGACATAATAAAAGACCATCCCCTGACGGGTATTGGACTGGACCAGTTTTTGTACGTCTATAACCCGCAGTATGTCAATCCGTTGGCCTGGACCGAACGCTTCACCTCTCATCCGCATAACTTGGTCTTGGATTTCTGGCTGAGATTAGGTATACTAGGGTCGTTACTTCTACTCTGGCTGCTCTTTACTTTTTTTAAGACAGCTTTGGACCGGGCCCTGCTCAAACCGGGCAGCGTCGGGCCAGCGTCCAGCGCCCCCACGGCAAAGGCCGCTAAATTGGACAGTCGGGCTTTGCTGCGGCGGGCGCTAACGCTGGGTCTTTTCGGCAGTATGCTCGATTTCCTGGTTCACGGGATGGTAGATAACTCTTTCTTTGTTATTGACCTGGCTATTATTTTCTGTTTAAGTTGCGCGATGCTGGAAATGCTCAGGCGCGAGGCTCATCAAACCGCCTCACCCGGGCAAGACCGCATCAAGGAGAACGCCGCGTGAGAATCCTTATTAGTGGCGGGGCAGGGTTTATCGGCTCCCACCTGACCGAAGCGTTGCTGGCCGCGGGCCATCATGTAATTGTGCTGGATAACTTTATCACGGGCCGGCCTGGCAACATGGAAGATTATCGCGGTCATCCTGAGTTTGAGTTTCATGAACACGATATTGTCGAGCCTTTTACCGGACTGACCGCGCCTGTCGAGGCTATTTTCCACCTCGCCAGCCCGGCCAGCCCGGTCGGCTACAGCGCCCACCCGATTGAAACCCACCTGGTCAACTCGGTCGGCACTCACAACATGCTGAAACTGGCCCGCCAGTACGGCGCTAAATTCCTGGTGACTTCGACTTCCGAGGCTTACGGCGACCCGCTCCAGCATCCCCAGCGCGAGGATTACTGGGGCAACGTCAACCCGGTCGGCCCGCGCAGTTGCTACGATGAAAGCAAGCGTTTCTCGGAAAGCCTGACTATGGAATACTTCCGGCAGTTCGGCCTGGACGCTCGGATTGTGCGCCTGTTCAATACTTACGGTCCCCGTAATGACCCCCAGGACGGGCGGGTTGTGCCAAACTTCATCAACCAGGCGCTGGAAGGCCGCCCGATTACCATTTACGGCAACGGCAGCCAGACCCGCTCGTTTTGCTACATTTCAGACCTTGTGCGCGGCCTTCAGGCGGCCATGTTCGCGGAAGGTACGAAAGGCGAGGTCATAAACCTGGGTAACCCGGACGAACGGACCATCCTTGATTTTGCCGAAACGGTCCGCCGGATTTGTAACCCTGAGGCGCCGCTGGTCTTTCAACCGGGCCGGGTAGATGACCCCAACCAGCGCTGCCCCGACATTACCAAAGCCCGTACAAGGTTGGGCTGGGAGCCGGAAGTTTCACTCGAAGATGGTTTATTAAAGACGATTGAATATTTCAGGAGCCAGGCCGGGCAGCGCCAGCTCAAGGAAAAGAGCGTTTAGAGAAAAGAGCTTTAGAAACGTATAACGTTGAACGTGGTTTGGGACAAATCAGGTTAAACCAGGAAACCATGCCATTTTGTCATTCTGAGCGAAGTCGAGAAATAATAAGTAATCAATCGTCCCTGGTATTAGAAGTTTTACATGTTAAACGTGCGCTAAGCGACATCAAACGTTTAACGTTTAACGGAAGTTAATTGGCAAACACAGTTCGTAATTATATAAGCTGGCAAAGTCTCCCGGCAGTCCTGGGAGTGGTCGTGTTGGGTTTCCTCTTGCTAACTCAATCACCGTTCGTGGTTATCGGCCTGGTGGTAGGCGCCGCGGCGTTTTTGCTGGTCTCCCGGCGGCCTGAATACGGGCTTTACCTGCTGGTCCTTTCGGTGCCGGGGCAGGCATATGCCAGCCTGAGCCTGGGCGGTTCCAAAGTTACCCTGACTCAACTGGCCGTTCTGCTGGCCCTGATAGGCTGGTTCTGCAACCGGGTAATCACCAAACAACCGTTTATCCCGCGCCCTACCCCGCTTTTACTGCCCTTTTACGGCCTCTACCTGTTGGTAATGCTTGTTTCTCTGACGGTCGCTAAAAGCACTTCTGATGGGCTTAACGAAATTTCGCGCTGGCTGATTGCGTCTTTTGCCTACCTGCTGGCTGTCTCCGTAATCAAGACCCGCAGGCAACTCTGGCTGCTGGTAGGGTGCCTTTGCGCCGGGCCGGTCGCTGAAGGTTTGCTTGGCTGGGCGCAGATGCGCTACCAGACCACGGTGCAGGAGCATTTTATCGGGTGCGCCGATATCTCGCGGGCCTGTGGCACTTTCGAAATGCCAAACTCCTACGGGGGTTATCTTGAAATGGGCCTGCCTTTGCTGGGCGCGTTGCTGCTGTTGGCTTTCGTACGCCGCAACGAGGCCGCCAGAGCCTGGGCCGGGCGCTATAACGCGGTGTTGGCCCACCGGTTCTTTAAAATTTTCAGCCTGTTTCTTTTGCTGGCGCTAGGTATCGTGTTTATCCTGCTGGGGTTCGAGGCCGCCGCGTCCAGGGGCGCTCAACTTGGCATCGGGTTCGCGGTTGTTATAATGGTGCTGGTGCGCGGCAAAAAAGCCCTGCCGGTAATCTTTTTAGGTATTGGCCTGCTGGTGTTGGTGCTGGCCGGGGTCGAGACCGGGGTTATTCCGCTAAGTACTTTCGGCCGTCTGGCTCAAATCGAGTCGCTCACGCCGTTCGATGTCCGCGAGGTCGCGGTCACGCCGGATAACTTTGCCGAGGTCGAACGCATGGCCATGTGGCAGGCGGGCGGCAACATGTACCTATCAAACTCCTTACTTGGAGTTGGCATCGGCAACTACAATGCCCGCTACAACGATTTTAACGCGCCTTTCTGGAAAGTGTCGCGGGGGCACGCCCATAATTACTATATACAGGCTGCCGCCGAAACCGGTACAATTGGCCTGGTAGCCTATCTTTTCTTGCTGGGGTGCGGTATCGCCCAGGGGTTACGCTCGGCGGTGCGCACTAAAGACACCGCTTTACGGTACATAGCCTGGGGAGCGTTCGGGACCATAGTGGCCGTGGCTGTCCACAACATTTTCGAGGACTTGCACGTTCTTAACATGGGCATCCAATGGAGCTGCCTGCTGGCTTTGTTTTACCTGGTTAACAGGCTGGATAAAACCTCAAAAGGTGACGAAAAAGCTCGGCCAGGCTTATAAATAAGCAGGGTGGCGGGGCGTAGGAACGGAGTTTAGACCGCTTTGAAGATTTTGCTGACCGGCGCTGCCGGTTTTATTGGCAGCAACCTGGCCGAGTCATTACTGGTCCGTGGTGATGAAGTTTGCGCCATAGATAATTTCAACGATTTTTATAATCCCCTTCGCAAGGAACGAAACATTCAGACCGCTTCCGGTATGCCCGGTTACACCCTCTACCGGACTGATATTCGGGATTTCGAGGCTCTCAAAGCCATCTTTGAAAAGGAAAAACCCGCTAAAATTTGTCACCTGGCGGGTATGGCAAATGTTCGCTACTCGCTCAAACACCCGCTTTTGTTCGAAGAAGTGAACGTAAAAGGTACCCTCAATCTGATGGAACTTTCTCGAATGTACGAAGTTCCCCAGTTTGTCTTTGCCAGTTCGTCATCGGTCTACGGTGGGCGGCCTGATAACGGCGTGCCTTTCAACGAGGACGACCGGGTGGACGCGCCAATTTCGAGTTACGCCGCGACCAAACGCTCTGCCGAACTGCTGGCCTACACCTATTCCCACCTCTACGGCCTAAAAGTAACGGCTTTGCGCTTTTTTACCGTCTACGGCCCCCGCAACCGGCCTGATATGGCGGTATCCCTCTTTACACGGGCGATTGACCGGGGCGAGCCGATAAAGCTCTTTGGTGACGGCAGCGCCCGGCGTGACTGGACCTTCGTGGCCGATACGATGCGCGGGATTATGGCAGCCCTCGACCACCCGCTTGATTACGAAATTATCAACCTGGGCAACGGCCATCCGCAGACCGAAATGGACCTTATCCGGGCGGCCGAAGCGGCCCTGGACAAAAAAGCCAATATTCACTACCTGGAACGCCCGGCAACCGAACCGGCTATCACTTTTGCCGATACCTCGAAGGCCCGCCGCTTGCTTCAATTCGAGCCTCAAATCCCGTTCAGCCAGGGTTACCGGGAGTTCTTTGAATGGTATGCCCGCGAGGGGCGTGAGTAATGGTTTTAAAACGCAATAGTAAACGGAGAGAACAAGAAGTAGTGTCAATTACCGATGAAGAAATCTTAAACAAAAAGAACCTCATGAATTTAAGACCCCTCCCAGTCAAGCCCGACCCGGCGGCCAGCGAAACTGACGAAGAATTGAACGCCGAACTCGAAGCGCAAGAAGAACAGGAATCTGAAGCCGAAAGTTTTGTCCCGCGCATTTCCCTCAAAGACCGCCTTTTTGACATTAAAACCCTGGCCGGGTTCGCGGTTAGCTTTGCAATTATTATCTTTTTTGTCCTTACCGTAAAAATTGACTTTGGCGCAATCTGGACCAATATCAGCCGGGTCCAACCGCTCTGGCTGGTCGCGGCCTTTGCTGTTTATTACGCTGCTTTTATCGCTCGGGGCTACCGCTGGCGGCTCCTTTTGAACAGCGCCGGGTTCCAGAAAGAGAAAAACGCCCATATCCCCCAACTGCCGGCCCTGGTAGAGATTATTTTCCTCTCCTGGTTCGTCAATTGCCTGGTTCCGGCCAAACTCGGTGATGCTTACCGGAGTTACCTGCTAAAAAGGAACGCCAACGCCAGTTTCAGCCGGACGCTTGGCACTATCTTCGCCGAGCGCATCGCGGATGTCCTGGTCCTTTTCGGCCTGTTGTGCCTGGGCGGTATGGTGGCTTTTTCCAGCGTCGAGAGCAAGATTAGCGATATTTCGCTGGTCTTTGTCTTTGGGCTGGTGCTGGTCGCGGCCATTATCGCGGGGTTGGTAGCCCTGCGTTTCGCCAGCCACTATATCGAGCGAATTATTCCGGCCCGTTTCCGTACAATGTTCCACCGCTTTCAGCAGGGAACAGTCAGTTCTTTCCACCGCAATACCCAGCTAAAGCTTTACGGCTACACTGTGGTAATCTGGCTGTGCGAAGGCGCCCGGCTTTACTGCGTGTTACAGGGTTTGAATATCCACCTGGGCTTATCCGTGATTGTCTTTATCGCCCTGGCAAGCTCACTCCTCACCACGATTCCGTTCACCCCGGCAGGCCTGGGAGCGGTCGAAGGCACCATGGTCTTTGTCCTGACCACCTTTGCCGTCGAGAAAAATCTGGCTGGTTCGGTCGCTATTCTTGACCGGGTTATAAGCTACTGGAGCATTATTCTTTTCGGCGCTATCCTCTACATTTTCAGCAAGAAGAAGTAGAGGCAGCATTGAACGTTAAACGTTGAACCTGCGTCGGTTCTATGAAAATAAGAGAAGCTGTTTCAAGGCTTCTCTTTTTGTTTTCTTGACCTGATTGACGGCAAAAGTAAAACTCCTGGCCGGATATTTCCAAGAGCCAGGAGTTTTTACAAAACCGGTGAGAAATTAGCCGGTTTACTTGCCGCTCAAATCCACCAGCAGCCCGTTCAGACGGTTTACGAAGGCCACCGGGTCTTCCAGTTCGCCGCCATCGGTCAGAATGGCCTGTTCCAGCAGGATAAGGCTCCAGTCCTTGAAGCGCGTTTCGTCCTGAACGTTGCGCAACCGCTCGATAATCGGGTGTTGCGGGTTGATTTCCAGGATTGGCTTGCTTTCGGGCAATTTCTGCCCGGTCGCTTTCAGGATACGCTTGAAACTCTCGTCCAGGTCGTTCTCGTCGCCGACCACGCAGGAAGGCGAAGAAGTCAGGCGGTGGGTGACCCGCACTTCCTTGACGCGGTCAGACAGGGTTGTTTTCAGGCGGTCGGTCAACTCCTTGAAGTCGGTGACAGCCTTTTCCTGGGCGGCTTTGGTTTCCTCGTCCTGCATCTTGTCCAGTTCCAGCTCGCCTTTAGCGATAGACTGAATCTGCTTGTCCTTGTAATCGGTCAGGCTGGTTACGACCCAGTTGTCCACCAGGTCGGTCAGGAGCAGCACTTCGACCCCCTTCTGGCGGAAGACTTCCAGGAGCGGGCTATTTTTGGCCGTGGCGTAGCTGTCGGCGGTCAGGTAATAGATTTTGTCCTGCCCTTCCTTCATGCGGGCGACGTAGTCGTCCAGCGAAACGTCCTGGGTATCGCCGTCGCTGGCGGTTGAGGTAAAGCGGAGCAACCGGGCGATAGTCTCGCGGTTGGCGTTGTCTTCCGGCACGCCTTCTTTGAGGACTTTGCCGAAAGCCTTCCAGAAAGTGGCGTACTTATCCTTTTCGCGCTCGGCCATATCGTCCAGCAGGCCCAGCACCTTTTTAACCGCCCCGGCCCGGATATTATCCACCAGCTTGTTCTGCTGCAAAATCTCGCGCGAGACATTCAGCGGCAAATCGTTCGAGTCGATAACGCCGCGCACGAAACGCAGGTAAGTCGGCATCAGCTTCTCGGCGTCGTCCATAATAAAGATACGCCGGACGTAGAGTTTCACGCCGTGATGAGCGTCCCGGTTCCACATATCAAAAGGCGGTTGGCTCGGCACGTAGAGCAGCATGGTGTATTCCTGCTTGCCTTCCATGCGGGCATGGACCCAGGCGAGCGGGTCGCTCCAGTCGTGAGACACGTGCTTGTAGAACTCTTTGTACTCCTCGGGGGTGATTTCGCTTTTCGAGCGGGTCCAGAGAGCCGACGCTTTGTTGACCGTTTCGTCCTGCGGTTCCTCACCCTCTTTGGTTTCTTTCGGCATCACAATCGGCAAGGTGATGTGGTCGGAATACTTGGTGATGATGTTGCGCAAGGTGTAAGCGTTCAGCAGGTCGTTCTCGTCCTCGCGCAAGTGCAAAATGACTTCGGTGCCCCGCTGCGGGCGTTCGATATTTTCCAGGGTATAATCGCCTTTGCCGGTCGACTCCCAGCGCACGCCGTGTTCCGGCCCAAGACCGGCCCGCCGGGTTATGAGGGTTACTTTGTCGGCCACGATAAACGACGAGTAAAAGCCGACGCCGAACTGGCCGATAAGGTTCGCGTCCTTGCGCTGGTCGCCGGTAAGCGCCTGGAAAAATTCGCGAGTGCCGGACTTGGCAATCGTACCGATATTGTTAATAACTTCCTGGCGGTCCATGCCGATGCCGTTATCGGCAACCGTGATGGTGCGGGCATCTTTGTCGAATGAAACCCGGATTTTAAGGTCACTGTCATTCTCGTAGAGCGCCGGGTCGGAAAGGGCTTCGAAGCGCAACTTGTCCTCGGCGTCGGAAGCGTTGGAAATAAGCTCGCGTAAAAAGATTTCCTTGTTGCTGTAGAGCGAGTGGACCATCAGGTCCAGCAGTTGCGTAACCTCGGCCTGGAATCCTAGAGTTTCTTTTTGGGCTTCCGCGGTCATTTAGACTAAATCCTCCCTGAAATTAGTTTTCATCCAATTTAAAATAATAAGTACCTGTTAGATGGCTGCGTCAAAGCATAGTCTTTATAAAAAGCTAAGTCAAGCGGCCAACATATTTTTTCCTACTTATATATTTTATAATTTGGGTATTAGATTTCAATTCACACTGCGTTAGAGTTGTGTTAGATTAACTCTCACGTTTTACGTTCTACGAAAATGCTGCTACAATTGGCAAAGTAGAACATATTAGTGCAATCACAGGAAATTTTAACTGAATCAAAGCCTGATGCAAAATCCAACACCCCAGCCCAATCAAGCCCTGGCGTTGCGCCTGGAAGCGGCCCGGCGTGAATTGCTTGACCTGGGCCTGCGCAATTCCCTTTTAAATTACCGTTCGACCGGCGCCCGCAGCGTCGAGGTCGTGGACGAACTGCCGGTCCAGATTTTCCGCCTGATGGTGCGCGAGAAGAAAGCCCTGACTTTCCTCGGCGACCCTGCCAAAGACCGCGCCAGGGCTGCCCGCAATCCCAACCAGTTGGCTTTGTTTGAGTCTCCGCCGCCCACCGAGCGCGAAGCCTTTCGGCCCGATGGCGCCCCGGCCAATTCGGAAAGCGCCGGCGCTCCGCCTGCCATGAACGAAACCGCGCCTGTTTACAACTTTCCGCAACCGGGCAGCCCACCGTCCGAAAAGCCGCTCTATAGTTTTCCTGAACCGGGCGAACCGGCATCTGATTCGGCTCCGTCTTTTGGGCAACCTTTGCCGCCGCAGCCACTTAACCCAGCCGAAGCCCCGGTATTGCCCGGCAGTCCGGCTAGCCTGGAGTCGCTTTCCCCTGACCTTGATAAGGCCGAGCTTGAAAAGCGCTACACCGACTCGAAGTTGCAAACCTCGCTGGCGACCGAAGAGTTGCAAAAGCGGCTGCTTAAAATCTTTTACGATGCCCGCACCAGCATCGAGGACCAGGGCGTCAATATTCTTTACCTGGCCCTCGGCATGCTTGAATGGTACGAGGCCGACAGCAGCGCCCAACCGCATAAAGCTCCATTGTTGTTAATCCCGGTCGAAATCGTGCGTTCGAACGTCAAAGAGCGTTTCAAGTTGCGCTACACCGAGGAAGAACTGGGCCACAACCTTTCCCTGGAAAACAAACTTAAAGCCGAGTTCGGCCTGAATTTGCCCCACCTTCCCGAACCCGAAGAACTTGAACTTGAAGCTTATTTCAAAGAGGTCGAGGAAGCCGTGAGCGGCCTTAAACGCTGGCGGGTGGACCGCAAGGCGATTTCGCTCGGCTTCTTCTCTTTCGCCAAGCAAGTCCTTTACAAAGACCTCGACCCGGAAAGCTGGCCGGCCGGGCAAAGCCCGCTCAAACACCCTATTCTGAACGGCCTGTTTATGGGTGGCCTCGCTGAGCCGCCCAACCCTATCCCGGAAGACGCCCCACTCGACAAATACCTGACCCCGGCTGACCTCAACCTGGTGATGGACGCGGATAGCTCCCAGGTGATGGCCGTGACGGACGTGCGGGAAGGCCGCAACCTGGTTATCCAGGGGCCGCCCGGCACCGGCAAGTCGCAGACGATAACTAATCTTATAGCGGAAGCTCTTGGCAAAGAAAAGACGGTCCTTTTCGTGGCCGAGAAAATGGCCGCCCTGGAGGTGGTCAAACGCCGCCTGGATAATCTCGGCCTGGGTGATGCCTGCCTGGAACTGCACAGTCACAAGGCCAAGAAGAAAGAAGTCCTCGAAGAACTGGCCCGGCCCCTCAACCCGTCCCGGCCTACGCTCGACTCGTTCGACCAGGAGCTAAGGCTGCTCACCACAAACCGCAGCCGCCTCAACGACTACGCCGACGCCATGAACACGCCTATCGGTGAGAGCCGCAAGACGCCTTTCCAGGTAATGGGCGAACTCCTTAAGCTTGAACGCGAACACGCCCGCCAGAGCCTGCCCCGGCTGGCTTTTGACGGTTCGCACGACTGGTCCTGGGCCGAGTACGTCCGGCTTAAAGCTATTGTGGAAGAACTGGCCGGGCTTTTCCGGGCGATTGGTTCGCCGCGCCACCATTCTTTCTGGGGCAGCCGCCGCGAAACATTGGGCGTGCGCGAATCGCAGGACCTGGCCGACCGCCTGAAAGAAGCGATTGCCGCGATAGACCGGGTAAAGGCGATTTCCAGCCGGGTCACCACCCTCTTGAACCTGTCCGCCCCGGACCGTCCCTGGGAATTCAGGCTGTCGCCCCTGTTGCAGGCCGCCCCGCCGCTCTACGGTTTGAATTTAGCCGCGACCGCCTGGGTAGAGCAACAACCGGCCCTCCAGCAGCTTTTGCAACTCGGGCCGCAGTTGAACGCCCTTTACGCGAAATACCAGGGCCAGGTCCGGCCGGAAGCTTTTTCGATGGATTTAACGCCTGTGCGGGATGCCCTGGAAAAGTACAGTCAGAAATTCTGGCGCGGTCTGGCCGGGTCGTACAAGCAAGCCAGAACGACCCTGGCTAACCTTTTGAACGGCCCGCTCCCGGCGGAAACCGACCAGCTTGCCATGGTCAAGGATTTAATTCTGGCCCAGCAACTGCGGGTCGAGTGGGATAAGCGGCAGGGTCTGGGTGAATTTCTCTACCGCAACGACTGGCACGGCCTGAACAGCGATTGGCCCAAACTCGCTGCCCAGGCGGCTTTTGCCGCTGAATTGCACCACCGCATCGCCCAGGAGGAGGGTCCGCCCAGCCTGCCCGCTTTCCTGGCCGCCCAGCCAAACCTGAACCCCTTGAAGCAAAACCTGGCCGAGATGGACCAGGCCGTGGCTAACCATATCCGGGCGGTGCGCCAGGTGACAGCCCTGCTCCAACTGGACGAACCGGAACGCTTTGGCACGGCTGGCCCGCTCCTTTTGCAGCCCTACGCCGACCAGCTAAAGGCTTTGCGCGATTGGCAGGCTCACCTGGCAAACTGGCCGGAAATCGTCAGTTATAACGACCTCGTCGGGCGCGGCGAAGCCGCCGGGCTAAAGGCTTACGTTCAGGCATCCGATAGCTGGCCGGAAGCGGGCCTGTACCTGGAAGACACTTTCGAGAAAAACTGGCTGGAAGCCCTGCTCGATGTGGCCTACCGCGAGCGGAAGGCTTTAAACTTGTTCCAGCGTGAAAGCCACGAACAGGTTATTAACCAGTTCCGCCGCCTGGACCAGCAAATCCTGGTGCATAATCGCGCCAAACTGGCCCTTTTGAACTCGCACAAGGTTAGCCAGGTCTGGCAAAACGACGAAAAACCCTGGACGGTCCAGTTGCGCGTCCTTAAAAGGGAAATGGAGAAAAAAACTCGCCATATCGCTATCCGTAAGCTCCTGAAGACAGCCGGGCCGGTCATTCAGAATATCAAACCGGTCTTTATGATGAGTCCGCTTTCGGTCGCGGCCTACCTCACCCCCGGCGAACTAAATTTTGACCTTGTTATTTTTGACGAAGCCAGCCAGGTCCGGCCCGCCGACGCTTTCGGGGCTATATTACGGGGCAATCAACTTGTCGTTGCCGGGGACGACCGCCAGTTACCGCCCAGTAGTTTCTTCGAACGGTTGACCCAGGATGACACCCTGGCCGATGAGGACGAGGAATATGACGAGGAGTTAGCTTCCTCGAACGCCAGCGGCGACTTCGAAAGCATTCTCAAACTGTTCAAGTCGGTCAGCAAGCCGCGCCTCTTGCGCTGGCACTACCGCAGCCGCCACGAGTCGCTGATTGCGGTCTCGAACTCGGAGTTTTATGACAACAAGCTGATTATCTTTCCCAGCCCGGACCAGGCCCGCCAGGAATACGGCCTGGTTTATCATCACCTGCCCCAGGCCACCTACGACCGCAGCAAGAGCCGTACAAACCTCGTCGAAGCCCGCACGGTTGCCCAGACGGTCATGGACCACGCCCGTCACCGCCCCGACCTGACCCTGGGAGTCGGCACCTTTAGCATGGCCCAGCGTGAGGCTATCACCGAGCAGCTTGAAATGCTCCGCCGGGCGGACAGCAGTTGCGAGAGTTTTTTCACGGCCCATCCTGAAGAGCCTTTCTTTATAAAGAATCTGGAAAATATCCAGGGCGACGAGCGCGATGTGATTTTTATCAGCATCGGTTACGGGCGCGATACCGCCGGGAAAGTTACTCTTAACTTTGGCCCGCTCACGGCGAAAGGTGGCGAACGCCGCCTGAACGTCCTTATCTCTCGGGCCCGCCAGCGTTGTGAGGTCTTTACAAATCTGACCGAGGACGATATTGACCTGAGCCGGACGGAGTCGGCAGGCGTTAAATCTCTTAAAACATTTTTGAAATATGCTCGCACCGGGGATTTGCAGGCCGGACCGCAGCAAACCGGGCGGCCTGCTGATTCGCCTTTTGAGGAAGAAGTCCGGTTAGCTCTCGAAGCAAAAGGCTACCGGGTGGCGGGACAGGTCGGGCAGGCCGGGTTCTTTATTGACCTGGCCGTAGTTGACCCGGACCGGCCGGGGCGGTATTTGTTGGGGATTGAGTGTGATGGCGCAACCTATCACAGCGCGCTATCGGCCCGTGACCGCGACAGGTTGCGCCAGCAAATTTTAGAGGGATTGGGCTGGAAGATTCACCGCATCTGGAGCACCGACTGGTTCCACAACCCGGCCCGTGAAATCGAGCGGGTGGCGGCGGCTATCCAGGCCGCCCGGACCGCCCCGGTTAGCAGTTAAGGCGCTTTGTCAGCTTAATATAATCCGGTAAGTAATCGAGGGGTGGGCCTAAATTAAAAACGCGCACACCTCTTATTTCATTTCTCTAAATTTTTAGAGTGAGTTTCTCCTAGTGTCAGGTCGGAAGGTGGGTCGGTAAAGACATGGGTCAACTCCTCTAATAAAGTTGTATCGCTTTGAAATGGTTGTAAAACGCTTATACCAACTTCGTTTTCGATTGTAAATTCCCTGATACTGAGGTCATAGATGCTATCCCGCATCTTCAGAACCGACACCACCCGGTACAGCCGTGACTGATAGGCCAGTTGCCGCAATAAAATCAAATTTTCGGCTAAAACAGTAAAAACTGTATCACTCAAGTCGAGTTCCGGCCCGATCAGTTTACTGATTGTATAGGTGTAGAGGGGAGATATCCCTTTCTTCTTAAAAAGGTTATCCAGGGCGCTGGTATAATTACGGCTCCGACCGTCCGGGCGGCAGGCTATTTCAAGTTCCAGGACTCCATCAATCACCACTCTCCGTACCTTATACTCTTCAATCGCCTGTTTAATCCGGTAAGCTATTTGATCTGGCTCTAATTCAACGGCAGGGAGGGTTAATAGCTTAAGTTTTTTTGATTTAATGGCCCCTTTTAAATCCAGGTTGAAGCGAGCAGCTTTTCGAATTAAATTGCGGGTGCCTTCGTAAAAACCTACAAATAAACCTGGTTCGCCCTCATTAACCCCTTGAATTAAATAGTGCAGGCTTAATAAAGTCTTACCAGCGCCCGGAGAACCGGCTACAAAAGTTGAGGATTGAGGCGGTAAACCTCCATTCAACATCTTTTCCAGTTCGGGTAGACCAAATTTTAAGCGCCCCGGCTCTTCCTCGAAAAGGTTCGGATCATCCAGCAAAACTTCAAGTTCCTCACCCGAACTGGCTTCAAAGTCAATTTGTGATTCCAAGCGGGGGAAAAACACCAGGCCATTCTGGTTGAACCGGTAGGTATGCCGCCCTTCCAGCCGTTTCATGCCGCGTAACTTATGGACTTCCACCCGGTGATTTTCACCGGCTCCCCGGATAGTCGAATAGAGGCCAATAATACCGTCCGCGCCGGTTAACAGTCCATTAGTCGCGCTGTTTAAATAAGCCTCTTCAAGGGCTAAAAATGAGGTGATACCAAGAGTGCCAAGTTGCGACGAAAGCTGGTTCAGGAAATACCTGGTATCCTGTAATGAGTTGAAAGCGTCTAAAAGGGCTCCCAGCCCGTCAATAACCACCAGTTCAGCTTTTTCCTTGCGGGCAATACCTATAATAAATGCGCCAACTTCTTGCGCGCTTCCCCCTCCCATTTCATTTATTTTTGCCATAACTCCCGTAAGGGAAAAGAAGCGAATTTGATTATTAAGTTTGGCCTCATCGAAAAAGGTAAACCGCCGCATATGTTCTATGACTTTGTCGTGAGGCTCAGAGAGAGTGCTAAAGTAAATAGCTTTGGCCGGCTGGGGTGAGCTTACCGGTTCAGCGCCACTGTCTTCGCTCTTACTTGAAGGGGAAGTTCCGGACGTGACCGCAGAAGCGGTATAACTAGTTGAATTGTCGCTGTGACCACTACCGGCCCAGGTAAAACACAGTTGTTGAAGTAAGGTGGTTTTACCGGTACCTGGTTCGCCGACGAGCATTATTAAACTCCCGCGCGGAATACCGCCACCCAGGATAGCGTCAAATCCTTCCAGGCCGCTTTTTACTATTTCACTCTGACTGTGCGGGGCTAGCTTCATCTATTTTCTTTCCTGTTTATTTTAATGCGGATCTTGTAAAGAGTTAAGCCAGTATGAAATGAATTTTTGCCATATTAATAGCATATTACTATTATCCCAGATTATCCCTTTTTGCGAAAGTTTCCTGGCAAAATATTAATACTCTGCTGTACCGGTATAGCAGGGTTTCCCAGGGTGTATAGGCTGAAGTTAAAAGGTGAGTTAGACTGTTTGAAGATCCGCCCGGGTTGTCAGGGTGCCAATAACTATTGAGCGCGCTGCAAATTGCCCTGGAGCCGGTTAAACGTGGCCCTGCCCGAAATTTTTTAGGGGATAACCATACCAGGAATGAAGCGATAATTCTTCTACTGTGGTATTATCCGTTTACCGGGTAGTTTGCCAATCAGGGGATAATTGGTACAAACTTTACAAAATTCCAAGCCGTACAACAGAAATGTAAAAATTGAATTCAAATCTGGAATTAGAGGAAATATCTACCGGGCCTGAATACCCGGCCCTCCAGCCTTACCTGCCCCTGATGGTCGTGACGACTATCATCTGGGGCGCGGCCTTCCCAATCTCCAAGTCTGGCCTGGGCGATGTCCCGGCAGCGACTTTTGCTTTTGTCCGTTTTGTTATCGCGGCGGCAATCCTGGTGCCAATGGTGTTTGTTCTGCGCAGGGGTTTTCATATCGAGCGGGGGGACTGGCCGAAAGTAGGGCTGGCCGGGATACTTGGTTTTGTAGTCATCCAGCTAGGCCAGAACTGGGGTCTTTCTAAAAGTCCCGCCAGCGACATAGCTATCCTGACTACCACCGAGCCTGTTTCAATTGCGCTTCTGGCGGCTTACTTCCTGGGTGAAAAACCAAAACCGCTTTTCTGGGTGGGGCTGGCGTTGAGCCTGGTTGGTGTCCTGACCGTCATCGGCGTCAATCCCCTGACCGTTTTCGCGCCTTCCGCCGGATCTTCCGAAGGCGGCAACCGCTTGCTGGGTGACTTGCTTTTCCTGGGGGGCACGTTCGGCTTTGCCGGTTACAACATTCTCAACCGGGGTCTTAGCAAGCGGATAGACGGCCTGGAATTTACCGGCGGCGCGGTAGCGGTCGGCGTGGTTGGGTTACTTCCCTTTGCCCTGCTGGAAATATTTGCCGGGACCGCGCCTATTAATTTCACCGGGACGGCCTGGGTCGGCATCCTCTATACGGCCTTGCTGGTAACGGTCTTTGGTTTCCTGGCGCTCTCGTGGTCCCTCAAACGGGTGACTGCCGCCCGGGTGGCTTTGCTCTTTTATCTCCAACCACTCTCCGGCGTGATTATCTCATGGTTTGGCGGCGAACAGTTGACCTGGAACTTTGGGGTAGGCGCGGTTATGATTTTAAGCGGCGTGTATATTGCGGAAAGAGGCAGCCGCGCCCGAAACACCTAAAAAAGTAAATTCAGTAAAACGCTCTAACATTTTAAACATTTTCCAGCAGGTTCAAGCCTTCTTCAATGCTCAACCGGCCCCTTTTGACGCCCATAAGGACATCGGATTGCTTGTCGCGCTTGTTCAAGCGGGCATTGTTAACCTGGCGAGCCTGGCGTTCGCGCTCGGCTTCCTGCCGGTACTGCTCGTGCCGGTACTGTACTTCGCCGCTCATTATTTCGGAAAATTGACCAAACATAATACACGTCCTTTTCTAGTTTATTTACAAAGGGTTTACAAAAAATTTTTAACTGGTTCGTTGAAAGTTTTGGGTTAACGGAAGCAGCACTCAACAAACCATTGCTGGCAAAGCTGTATGGGTGTCGCTTCCGTTAAATTAAATCGGTTGGTTAGGCTTCGATTTCGCCCAGGCGGCGCATTCCTTCGTCTACACTGATTTCGCCGCGTTCGATAGCCTGGAGAATATCCAGTTGGCGCGACCTTTTGTCACCATCGACCGGGATAGCCGGTTCCTGGGCCGTAGACCCATCCTGGTTAGTCTGGCTGTCCTGCGGCGTAGGTGTCACCAGGGGTTGCTCGTTACTGTTGGTTGCGGCCGGTTGGTGCCAGCCCTGTCCCTGGACCGGGGCCGGACTGCCCCAACCTGGAACCGCTTGCATACCGGCGGGAGGCTGTCCCTGGAAACCAACACCAGGCCCAGGATTGCCATTCCAGGAGGGTGGGGCCGGTGGCGTGGGCGGCGTAAACCCTACAGGTGGCACGGGTGGGACAGGCCAGGGAGCCTGGGAACGGTCGGCGGGGACGTTGGACCAGGTTGCATTTTCGCCGGGCTGGTCGTATAGGGCCAATTCAAGATTGCCATTAAGGGTATTAACGCTCACTCTCCGACCTCCTCCGTTTAACTCAATCCGGGACTGGCTTTGGCCCGGCCGGTTTCTTATTTCTACCCCGCTTACCTTTGGCATGGTCAGCCGACCGTTGAGGGTGCGGCAGTCAATAGATGCCTGGCTGTAGCGCGGCAATAATAGTTTTATAGCCCCGTTCGAACTGTTTATTTTGTAATCGCCGTCAGGAGGGGTTCCCAGGCTGGTTTCAACCAGGATACGCCCGCTGCTCACCGATAAATCAAGTCCGGTCAGGCGGCAATTGGTCAAATCAACAGACCCGCTGGTGACTTTGATTTCAGCCCGGCCGCCCAGTTCGCTGCCCTGGACCCGGCCACTGATGCCTTTTACCCGTACCCCTCCGGTTAAATGGCTCACGTTAATGGTGCCGCTGGTGTTCTTGACGACACAGTAACCGGTCATGTTAGAGATTTCCAGGCCGCCGGAAACACTTTTGGCTTCCAGTTCAACGTTCGCCGGGATTTCGATGTACAAATCGTCCGGACCGGCAAAAGCCTGGGAAATGGTGCGGCCAACACTGTTAATGATTTCGCCGAGCGGTTCCAGCCCTTCCTCAATACTGCTCCAGAAATTACGGCCCTGCCGGGCGGCTTCGTTAGCCTGGCGCATGCTTTCGCGAACTTCGAAACGGACCCGCTGGCGTTCGTCCCGCTCTCGCTGCCGCTCATCTCGTTCCCGCTGCCTTTCGGTGCGTTCTCGCTCGCGTTCGGCCCGTTCGTTCTGCCATTCCTGTTTCATTTGCTGGCGTTCTTCCCAGCTTAAACCGGGGTCGTTTACCTCTGGCCATTCGCCCATGTTGTGGACCCATTCGCCGTCCTGGAAAGTCCATTTGCCCGATAAATCGCTATCCTTGAAACCTTTCATAACCCTGACGAACCAGTCGTTGCCGGAACTGGGGACCGAGCTAATTTCAATTAAAGCGCCGTCTTGCTTGAACTCGACCGCCGGAGTGAAGTTGAACGAACCGGTGTTAGCCGAGCGAATGGTGATGCGCCCTTCCGGGCCGCCGCTGATATAGGTCTTGCCGGAAATATTATTTATTTTTATTTGTTCCAGGACTTTAGGGTTTACCGGGATAACCTGCTCGAAATAGCGGGTTTTGTTTTCCGGAGTAGCCTGTTCATTAGCAGCCTGTTCTTTCCCGCTCTGCTCTTTATTCTGTTCTTCAGCCATCGTTATTCCCTCCCCTGAACATTACTGGCCGGGCGGTTTTCGGCGGCATCGGCCGGTTTCGGTTGGGCGGCCAGGAGTTGCTGGGCCTGGGCGGAAGTGATTCGGCCCTGGCTCAACATTTCCAACACCTCACGCCGCTGGTCGGCTACAGGTAGGACCGGCTCGTAGCCCATACCCATAATCAATTCATCCAATTTTTTTACCACGGTCGGGTAAGAAATATTGAGCGTTTCCTGGACCGCTTTGTTCTGGCCCCGGCAGCGAATAAATACTTCCAGGAATTGAAGCTGTTCCGGGCTGAGGCGTTGGAATGACCCCAGGTTAAAGCGGCCTTCCAGGGCCGTGTCGCAATTTTCGCAATGCAATCGCTCAATGTACATTTGCTCGTTGCAAATCGGACATACGCCGCTTACATTGTGCTTAATAGTAGCCATTACTACCTCTTTCAAATTTGCTGAACCATTTTCAGCGACTAAGGTAAATAACTAATAATTATCAACTAAATCTTTAATAATATTTACTTACACTCCTTATTATCCATACCTTTTTATATTTGTCAATACCTTTTATAAAAAATATTATAAATCTCAATATCGAAATTAATATTATTAATTTTTGAAATCTTTTTTGGGTTTTTGGGGATATAACCGTTTACTCTTGGAAAATTAAGCCGCCATCGAATAATGGAGGTAAAAACCTGAGTTTTCCGGCTTTTAGGGATTTAAGAGGTGGTAGCGAATATATGAATAGATTAAAAAGAAAGCAGCCTTTTGTTATAATATGGCTTGTGTGTATCAATTTGAAAAGGAAGATGTTATGGCTCAACCCGATTTTCACCTTTTTACTGTCCAGGAATATCTTTGGGAAGAAGAACATTCCAGGGTCAAACGGGAATACCGCCAGGGCCAGGTTTATAATATCTCCGGGGGCAGTCCCGAACACAGCCAGATTGCCCTCAACCTTGCCGCTGGGCTTAAGCGGGAGTTACGTGGAAAGTTTGCCGGGCCTTCACGAGCGACCTTAAAGTGGGAATGACTTTAGCCTCTAATTCCTCTCCTAAACGCAAGCGCAATAAAGACCAGGGCGAGGATACTTTTATAACCTACCCGGATACCAGCGTGGTTTGTGGTGATCTGGAGTTTTTCAGAGATGACCGCCATACAAATAGCAAATCCGGTAGTTTTATTTGAGGTACTCAGTCTCTCAACCCGAAATTACGACCGCAGCGTTAAACTTGAGAACTACCAGACAATTCCTAGCCTGCTTTACTATGTGATGATTGACTCCGAGCAGCTAAGGGTTATTTTTTACCAGCGCGTAGAGGGTGGCGGTTGGCTTCAATCTGCTCCCCTCACCGAAGCCAACGAAAATATTACCCTGAAACTTCCCACCACCGCCATAAATCTAACCGTGGCCGAGTTGTACGATGAGGTTATTTTCGAGGACGAGGAATAATTCTTCTTGCGTGGGGTTTTAAGTTAGATTGCCGGGCAATCGCAATTCAAATTCCCGCCCGCGAAAGGTTTGGAAAGAGCGGCCAGGTCTTCGGGATAATCAAGGTCAAAGGCGAGGTTTGGCAGGGGCAAAACCTCCGGTCGCACACCTTTCGCGTTAATAAAATCCAGGTACTTTTTAAAACTGTTTTCCCCGAATAGAAAATCAAAATCAAGCAGGTCGGGCGGGCGCAAAAGCAAACCATTGGTTCCCCGGTTGTGCCGGTCCGGGCTGAGTACGGCTATTTTTTCTTCCGGCTTATTTTCAGCCTGCCGCAAGATATTTGCCAGGTCTTCCCAGCGCAGAAAAGGCAAGTCTGAGTGTAAAATCAACAGGGCAGTTGGCGAGAAATTAGCCGTAGTCCAGCGGGCAGCCTGGGCCAGGGCTGCGTTCAGGGCCGCATCGGCAGAAGTTCCATTTATTTTTTCCGGTAAAAAGACTCCGCCGTATTTCTGGGCCAGGGTACGGACCACCGGGTCGCGGCTTATGGTGACGAACCCGGCGATAAGCCCCTTTTTGAGAAGGGTTTGCAGGACACCTAGGGTATGGTCGGCCATCCGGAAGGCCAGGTTGCGGCGCTGCGCGGTCGTCAATGCCGGGGCGAGGCGCGACTTCGCCTCGACCAGCGTTTTCACCGGCACAATCACCCACACTTTTTGGCCTTCCATTCGCCCAATTCCCCTGGTTCGTTTAAAAAAATTTCCCTGACCTGGCTTATCCTTCTTTAACGGTTTTCGCAAACCCTGGCGGACTTTTATATTATATACCTTGAATAGCATTTGCCAGACCCCTGTTCTGCCTATAACCGGGTTTACTTTTCCAGAAACGGTGAAGTGAGTAACCATTTTGTTTACCCTTCCAATTGGTTTGAAAAAGGAGTGAAGGGACTTCAATTGGTGGAACTGGTATAATAAGTTACGCTTGATTTTAGAAAAGAGAACCGGCGGGCAAGGTCGCCTGCCCAATCTGAAGTAATGTCGCTGCTAAAGAAAGAGAGTTGCAAATGACCGCCCACAAGACCACTACCAGACCCAAAATGCCTGCCCCGAGTGACCTGCTCAATATTGATTCGATGCTTGATGAAGAAGAACGCATGATACGCGATACTGTGCGCCGGTTCGTCCGGGAACGGGTCGACCCGATAATCGGCGAACATTTCGAGGCCGGGACTTTCCCGCGTGAGCTTATCGGAGAAATGGCCGAAATGGGCTTGCTGGGTATGCACCTGGAAGGTTATGGGTGTGCCGGGCTTAGCGCGGTCAGTTATGGTCTGGCCTGCCAGGAACTCGAAGCCGGGGACAGCGGTCTTCGCTCGTTTGTATCGGTCCAGGGCTCGCTTGCGATGTTCCCCATCTGGGCCTTTGGCTCGGAAGAACAAAAACAACGCTGGTTGCCCCGTATGGCAAAAGGTGAGGTCATCGGCTGTTTCGGTTTGACCGAACCCGACCACGGCAGCGACCCGAGTGGGATGCGCACGAACGCCCGCCTCGAAGGCGACACCTACGTCCTCAACGGGTCCAAAATGTGGATTACAAATGGCGGCGTGGCCGACCTGGCGGTAGTCTGGGCGAAGGCCGAGGAAGGTATCCGGGGTTTTCTGGTGGAAAAAGGTACGCCTGGCTTTAGCACCAGCGACATCAAGCACAAGCTCTCGCTGCGGGCCTCGGTCACGTCCGAACTCTACTTTGATAACTGTCGGGTTCCGGCTGAAAACGTCCTGCCGGGGGTGGTCGGCATGCGCGGGCCGCTCTCCTGCCTGAGTGAAGCCCGGTTCGGGATTGCCTGGGGCGCGACCGGGGCGCACCGGGCCTGCTACGAAGCCGCCCTTGAATATGCCAAAAGCCGGGTCCAGTTTGGCAAACCGATTGCCGGGTTCCAGCTTGTCCAGCAAAAACTGGCGATTATGGCGACCGAACTGGTCAAGTCAGAACTGCTCGCCCTGCAACTAGGCCGTCTTAAAGATGCCGGGCAGGTCCACCCGGTCCAGATTTCGGTCGCCAAGCGCAACAACGTCCGGGAAGCTCTCAAGACAGCCCGCGAGGCTCGTTCCGTGATGGGCGCGAACGGTATTACTCTCGAATACCCGGTCAGCCGCCATATGAACAACCTCGAGTCGGTCTTCACCTACGAAGGCACCGACGATATTCATACCCTGATTATCGGGCAAGCTATTACCGGCCTCAGCGCTTTTTCCTGAAATTTTACAAAACCGAAAGGAACCTTTTGGAAAGATGAAGCAAATAATCGCTACCTCGAACGCGCCGGCCCCGGCTGGACCGTACTCCCAGGCGGTTGTGGTGGGTGACTTAATCTTTGTGGCGGGGCAGGTTCCCCGCCATCCCCAGACCGGGCAAGTCGAGCCTTCTATCGAGGCCCAGACTCACCAGGTCTTTGCTAATATCAGGGCTATCCTGGAAGCAGCGGGGTCGAATTTGAGCCAGGTGGTGCGGGTAGATGTTTATCTGAGCGACATGGACAATTTCCAGCGCATGAACGAGGTCTACCGGACTTATTTCGACGAAAATTACCCGGTGCGGACGACCGTCGGGGCGGTCCTGCGCGGCTTTGACGTGGAAGTTACCGTTATCGCCCACAAAGGCGCTTAATTTCAGAACCATTTCACCGGCTGGCTGATAACCGTCTTCATTGTGAGTAAAATCAAAGGAAAACTTATGGATTTAAAGCAGTTTAACAGCAGCCCCAACCTTGAAGGTAAGGCCACCTGGGCGGGCGGTCCAGCCCTGGTCCACCAGAATGTCACCCTGCTGGAATGCGCCAGCCCGGCCATTCTGGATGAAGCCCTTTCGGCCACGCCCCTGAAATTCGCAGTGGTCCGGCGTATCTCCCCGACCGTCGTGCTGGTAGACCACGCCCGGTTAGACGAACTTGTCAAAGCCCTAACCAAAAAAGGCTACGAGCCGCGCATTGTCCGTTAAAAATATGCCAAAGATTTTTGAACTACTTTTTGACCAGCTAGATAAGTTTCAGGCCGCCAGCCCCGGCCAGCGCCCTCTTTCCCCGCACCTGGAAGCCCTTGGCAAAATGCCGCCTTACCTGCTCAAACGGGTCTTTGACGGCTATTCGGTTCAGGCTTTACAGGCCATGGCCGCCGCCAGGGGACTTGACGCGCAGCGCAAACGGGCCAACCTTGAGCAGGATTTAGCCAAAAACTTTTATGACTTGCCGGCTATCAAACGGATGCTCGAAAAACTTCCTCCGGTTGCCCGGGAAGGTCTTTTCCACGTCAGGCGGATGGGCGGCCTCATCAGGCTGGAAACCTGGCGCACCACGATGGTCAACCGCCACGGTAGTGAAGCAACCTTTCAGGCCCAGGCCGACCTCCTGAGCGGTTTGCTGGCGTTGTACTGCTCCGTCCATACTTACGGAGTTGAGTTTAGCTTTCCTTACAAAAATGAACTAATTTCGGTCGAATCTTTCGGGTCGCCAGTTTATCTGTGGACCCACCCCAAAGTTCTTAACCTTTTCAAGCTGGACCCTGCCGAGGAAACGGCTTTTCTCCAACAGGATTTACCAGTGCCGTTTAACGGCCCCGAACCTGCTCCAACACCGTCCCCCGGCTTTGATAGCCTCCTGGCAGACCTGGTGAGTATCACCCGCTACTTTGAGCAGAACAAGGTTAAAGCCCTGGTTTCCGGCGAACCGGGCAAACGCGATTATCAAAAGTTAAACGAAGGTCTAAGGGTTAAAGAACCGGGCGACATTAAAACAGCCAAAAAGATAGACGAGGTGGGCCGCCTCTACTTTTTGTGGACCCTTTTGAAAGAAACTCAGCTTGTCACCCTCAAACCGCTAAATGACTTCTTCCAGGCTAACCCGACCGCCAACGAAGAATTCTTCAGCCTGCCGCGCTACCGTCAAGCCCGGTTGCTGCTGGGCGCGTGGACCCGCTCCGGTTTTAACGAGTTCAAGCGGATTCCAACCCTTCACTTCTACCGCTTGTCCTTTTACGAATCCAGCCTGCCCGATGCCACCAAAACTACCCGGGCCCGGCTTTTCCTGGTGGGCCTGCTCGATTTCTACCGGAAACAGGGTGTGTTGCAGCCCGGCGAGTGGCTGGACTTTCCCCGGCTTGTCCAGTCTATACGCGATTTGGACACCAATTTCCTGATTGACCACGATAGTTCGCCCAACCACTTCCGCCAGAGTTTTCGCTACGAATACGAATACGAGTACGACCCTCTCTTCTCGGTAGAGGGTTTTTACGGAGATGAATTTTACTCCGGCTTCACCAGTTCCCTCAAACCGGCCCTCAAAAGTAAAGGCGGCCTTCGCCAGCCCGAAAACGCCTTCGGCGCGCCTCTTAAGCTCTCGGAAGATTTTGCCCTGGTCGAAGGCGAATGGTTGGCCCAGGTCTTTGCCGAGCCGTTAAGCTGGCTTGGTATCGCCGAACTTGCCCGCGACGCATCGGGCCGCCCGGCGGCTTTCCGCCTGACCGACCTCGGCCTAGCCGCCCTGGCCGACCGGCCTTCAGAGCGCGAACGCCAGCAAAGCGAATTGCATCAGCAACTGGCCGCACACGGTCCCGCATTGACTAACGCCCTGCTCGTTCAACCTAACTTTGATATTATGGTTATGGCGCCCCTGGAAAACCTGACCTTGCTGCGCCAGGTGGACCGCTTCGCCGACCAGACCAGCATGGGTGAAGTAGCCCTCTACCGGATTTCCAAAGACTCAATCTTGGGCGGGCTGCGAAACGGTTTGAGCGGGCCGGAAATAATCTCGCTTTTGCGCGAAAATAACCGGGTGCCGGTTGCCTCGAACGTGGTCCAGTCTATCGGGGATTGGGCCGCCGAGTTGGAACGGCTGGTGCTTTACGAAAACTGCGATTTGCTGGAAACGCCCGAAGCGGCGACGCTCGACCGCCTGATGCGCCAACCGGAGGCGGCCCGTTTTGTCATTAAAAGGCTCGGTCCGACCTATGTTCTTATCAGAAACGAAAAAGGCTCTGTCAAAGCGGGAAATGTTCCTTCGGATACTCCTTACACCGCCGAGAATATGCACGGCTTGCCGGTCTATCTCGATTACCGTACCCTGCCTCACGGCAGTGTGAGCTTTGTTTCTCCTTTTTTGCTCAAAGTAAAACAAAATACCGCCAATCCCTACCTGCTCTACCGGCTCGGCCAGTTCGCCGACCTTGAAAGTTTTTCCCAGAACCGGCTTGAAGCTACTTTTCGCCTGACCGCGAAGGCCGGGCAACGCGCCCAGCTTCAGGGACTTACCTTCGAAAGGGTCCTAACTTTCCTGGAAATGGTCCTGCCCCTTCCGACTCGCCGGGGCAAAAGCACCCCCGACCCCATTTCTGATGAAACCCTGCTGGCCCTGAAAGGCTGGCTTGGCTACTACAGCCCTTTGCAGGCCGAACGTGCCC
Source organism: Chloroflexota bacterium (assembly GCA_902812345.1). Taxonomy (GTDB): domain Bacteria; phylum Chloroflexota; class Chloroflexia; order Chloroheliales; family Chloroheliaceae; genus 54-19. The sequence continues at coordinate 27,536 of CADDZM010000024.1, forward strand.
TCGTGATACAGGCTACCCAGTCTGGCCAGTTGCGGGAGATTTTCCGGCAGGAAGAATTTCAGGCGGCTTTGCTTGGCTGGGCCGGGCCGAATATCGCCCTGGTGCGGAACAGCGCCTTCGACCGGCTTTCCGCCCGCCTGGCTGAACTCGGTATGCCTGTAAACTGGTCGGACGAGCGCCTGGACGAAATAGCCCTTGATGGCACCGCTCCAACCGAAAAGGTCCGGCGCGGCAAACGTGGGGCCACCGAAGAAAGCGTTGCTGAGCGGGAACGCAAAGCCCGCGAAAAAAATGAAGCCGAGGCCCGTATACAGCCTGACCTGCTGGCAAAGTCGGGCGAGCCGGGCAGGCTTACTACTCTCGACCTTAATACAATTTTGTCTTTGATGGATCTTATAACTGCGCATGGCGGCTCCTCGGAGGAACTCGAGCGGTTGCTGGAAGACCTCGAAGATAACCAGGAGGTTTTATTTCGAAACCGGGTAAGCCGGAAAAAGCCCTGGAATTATTAGTTTTTTACGGTTTAACCGTTTTCTTAGCCGCAAAAGGTTTATTTTTCCGCCAGAACGAGTATCATATAACGGTGACTTGCTAAAAAGTTAAGCCTGAAAAGAAATAGAACAAGCATAGAACAAGCATAGAACAGGTAAAGATAATGGGTAAAAAATTGGCGGTGGGGCTGGGCAGCCTGCAAATTCTGGCCTTTGCTCTGCTGGAAGGCAGCATGTTAACTCTTGGGGCGATGGTCGCCCCGGCCCTTTTCAAGACGATTTCCTCGCGGGATTTAGCTGGAAAGACGTTTGGTAATATCCTGGGCATCTGGCTCTGGTTCGCGGTCGGTTGCGCCGTCATTTTGCTGGTATGCAACTTTTTCGACTGGCGGTTGAGCCGGGTTAAAAATCTCTGGCTGACTTTGCGGTTAGCCGGTCCGGTCCTGATGCTGGCTCTGCTGGTCGCCTTTGGCTTCATCCTGAGCCGGATGCAGGAACTTCAAAATGCCCTGCCAAAGCCGCTTGACGACTACGCTGTTACCGACACCCCGCGCCTGGATATTGATAATTTGCATAAAATGGCAAGCAACCTGCTTTCGGCAGTGTTGTTTATCGGGTTGGCCTGGTTTGTAGTCTCGGCGGTCGCTTATTACAAGCTCAATTCCGGCAGGGCCAGCGGCGCGGCTTCGGCTGCCGCTGTGGTCCAGCGTGACCCGGAACTGGCGCGGTCCGGTCGTGATTAGACGGGAGAGAAAGGCTGATGAAATATTTTGAAGATTTCGAGGTGGGCCAGGTCATCGAACTGGGGTCGCGCCGGATAAGCGAACCTGAGATAATCGCCTTCGCCCGCGAATACGACCCCCAGCCCTTTCACCTTGACCACGAAAAGGGTAAAGCCTCGCTCTTTGGCGGTCTGGCGGCGAGCGGCTGGCACACCGGCAGCCTCATGATGCGCATGTTTGTAGATACTGTCCTGAACAACGCCGACAGCATGGGTTCACCCGGCGTGGACGATTTACGCTGGCTACGCCCGGTCTTTCCCGGTGATACTAGCAGCGCCCGCACGACTATATTGGAAAGCCGCCTCTCGAAAAGCCGCCCCAACATGGGGATTATCCGGCACCGCTGGGAAGGCTTTAACCAGGACGGCGTGCCCGTTTTAAGTATGGTCGCGACTAACTTCTTCGGGCGGCGGCCAGACCGGAACAACAGTTAAACTCTTTTTTTACACGAAATAGGCGGGCCGGATGGCCCGCCTATTTTCTTACCAGGTTATACCCGTGTCCGCCCCGTCACCAGGTTGTAAACGATGATGATAATCGCAATAACCAGCAAAATGTGAATCAAGCCGCCCGCGATGTTAAGCACAAAACCAAGTAACCACAAAATAATCAAGATTACCGCAATGGTGTATAAAATAGAGAGCATCTATAACCCTTCCTTTCAAACTTCTTTTCAGATTCTTTCTTGGAAATCACCCATCCAGTTTTCTCAAAGCTAAATCAGCCCGGTTATAAACTACACCTGCCAAAAATGCTAACTGGCAATTCCTGTGCCAGAACTTGTTTCCTTTTGAGGGGCGGTGGTAGCGTCCCCCACGCCTGGTTTGTCCTTGATTCCTTCGCCCTGCTGCTGGATAAGCCTGGCAACCAGGGCAGTCCACCCGGTCTGGTGGCTAGCCCCGATACCGGCCCCTTCATCGCCGTGAAAGTACTCGTAGAAAAGGATATAGTCGCGCCAGAGCGGGTCATTTTGCAACTTTTCGCTGCCTCCGTTGAAAGGCCGCTTACCGTTTTTATCCCGCAAAAAGAGTTTCATCAGGCGGCGCGAAAGCTCGTCCGCCACCTCCCACAAACTCAGCATTTTGCCTGAGCCTACCGGGCATTCTACTTTGAAATGGTCGCCGTAGTAGTGGTGGAATTGTTGGAGGGCTTCAATCAGCAGGAAGTTGATAGGGAACCAGACCGGGCCGCGCCAGTTGGAATTGCCGCCAAAAAGACCGGTCCGCGATTCGGCGGGCCAGTATTCAACCTCGCTGTTAATGCCGCCAACCGGCAAAACATAAGGATGTTCATGGTGGTACTTGCTCAACGAACGGATACCATAATCGCTTAAAAACTCGTTCGGATCGAGCATGCGCCGTAAAAGCATTTTCATCCGGTGGCCGCGCACCAGGCCCATAAGCCGCAACTCACCGATACCTTGCTCGTGCCAGCGGGAAACCAGTCCGGCCAGGGCCGGGCGGTTGGTCAGGAACCATTCCAGGCGGGTTTTGAAGCCGGGCATCTTTTCGAGCAGTTCGGGGTCAATTATTTCGACCGCCAGGAGCGGTATCAAACCCACCAGCGAACGAATCTTTATACTAATGTGGTCGTTGTTGGGCAGGTGCAGCACATCGTAGAAAAAGGAGTCCTCGTCATCCCATAGCGAAATGCCCGAATTGCCGATATTGTTCATAGCCCCGGCAATATAGAGAAAATGCTCGAAGAACTTGGTAGCAATATCCTCGTATACCCGGTCTTCCTGGGCCAATTCGAGGGCAATCCGCATCATATTAAGCGAGAACATCCCCATCCAACTGGTGCCGTCGCTCTGCTCCAAAAACCCGCCGGTCGGCAATTCGGCGCTGCGGTCGAAGACCCCAATATTATCTAGCCCCAGGAAACCGCCCTGGAAAATATTGTTGCCTTCCGAGTCCTTACGGTTGACCCACCAGGTAAAGCCTATCAGCAACTTGTGAAAGACCCGTTCCAAAAAGAAGCGGTCGCCCTTGCCGCGCTGCTTTTCCTCGATTTTGTAAACCCGGTAGGCCGCCCAGCCCAGGACCGGCGGATTGGTATCGCTAAAAGCCCATTCATAGGCCGGTATCTGGCCGTTCGGGTGCTGGTACCATTCGCGGGTCAATAAGTCTAGCTGGCTTTTGGCAAAATTGCTGTCTATCTCGGCGAGCGGGATACAATGGAAAGCCAGGTCCCAGGAGGCGAACCAGGGATACTCCCATTTGTCCGGCATCGAAAGTATGTCCGCGTTATTTAAGGTAATCCAGTCGCGGTTCCGGCCGTTCTTACGCCCGGGCGGCGGCGGAGGTTGGGCCGGGTCGCCATCCAGCCAGATATTTACGTCATAGTGATAAAACTGCTTGCTCCAGAGCAAGCCAGCATAAGCCTGGCGCTGCACCAGCCTTTCGTCCTCGTTCAGGCTGGCCGGGGCCAGGGCGGCATAAAATTCGTCGGCCTCCTGCCGACGCTCATTAAAAATGTGGTCAAAATCGGCAAATTCGACCCGGTAAGGCGGCACCACGTGCGAATGAAGGTGGACCGAAACCAGCCTCAACCGGATAACGCTCGTTTCACCGGGCTGGATAGTCCGGCGGTATAGAGCAGTCGCTTTGGTGCCTTCGCGGGCCGGGTTTACCGCTTTTTTGTCGCCATTTATAACATAGTTGTGAAAAGCGTCTTTGACATAGTAAGAATTATTGGGGCTGCCAAAAAGCCGCTGGTTATTGGTTTCATTTTCGGTAAAAAGAATTTCTTCCGCCTCGTCGCAGTAGAGGTGGTAGTGCCCGAGGCTGACATGCCCCGCTTCGATGATAGGGCGGCTGTCCGGCCCGTGAATCTGCCGCATGCTAGGGTGGTAATCGTGCCAGCCCCACGACCAGGTGTTGCGAAACCATAGAGTCGGCAGGACATCTATATTGGCCGCTTCCGGCCCCCGGTTAGCCACGCTGATTTGAATCAGGATATTATGGGTCCCGGCCTTGGCATACTCCACAAAGACATCGAAAAACCGGTTTTCGTTATAAACGCCGGTATCAATTATTTCGTACTCGTTATCCAGGCGAGTGCGGCGCTGGCTTTCTTCAATCAAGTCCTGGTAAGGGTAGGCTTTCTGGGGGTAGCGGTAGAGCATCTTCATATAGCTGTGGCTGGGAATATTATCAAGGTAATAATAAATTTCCTTGACATCTTCCCCATGATTGCCCTGCGGCCCGGTCAGGCCAAAAAGTCGCTCTTTGAGAATAGGGTCGTGGCCGTTCCAGAGGGCCAGGGCAAAACATAGACGCTGCTGGTCGTCGCATATACCGGCCAGGCCGTCCTCGTTCCAGCGGTAAGCCCGGCTCCGGGCGGCATCGTGAGGGAAATAATCCCAGGCGCTGCCGTCCGCGCTGTAGTCTTCCCGGACTGTTCCCCAGGCTCGTTCGCTGAGGTAAGGCCCCCAGGTACGCCAGGAACTATCTTCTTTGTCAATCCTGTCCTGTTCGACGCTCACGTTTTACCTCTTTATTCCATTATTCGCTCTTAAGCCTTAAAGCCTTTTTTCTGCCTTTAACAGTCTAAACTTTCAGGGGCATTTAGGGAAGACCCAAATCTTTGTATAATTTTTCTCCAACCCCCTCCTTTTATTGGTAAAAGTAAAATGATATGAGTAAAAAAAGGCCGCCGGTTTTACCCGACAGCCCTTTTCTAATCTTTTAGGAAGCCTGAACGCTATTTCCCTTTGGCGCTGGACTTCTTTTCCTCTTTGGCAAAGCCGAGCGGCATGCTCAAAAGGTCGCCATCCAGTTTGGTGTGCTTGCCTTCCTCAAGTTCCGCGCCCAGCGATTTAAGCTCTTTCTCGCTCATAGCCTCGCGGACTTTCGGGAAGAGTTTTTCTTCCTCGTCATTAATGTGGTGCTTGAGTTCTTTCCAGACCTTGCCCAGCCTCTTGGTCCATTCTGCCGAACCCGGTTCCAGGTAAGCAATATCGCCCAACTGCTGCTTGACCTGGGCGTGTTCGCTAAAAGCGTCTTTCAGCAAATCCTTGAACTGAGGGTTCTTGGCGACAGCCGGGTAAAAAATCTGTTCCTCGACAATCGAATGAAGGGTCAGCTCGTGATAAATTTTGGTGAACAGTTCTTTGCCGGTATCCGCCGTCACGCCCTGTTCAATCTGGGTAAAGATGTTCTCGACCTTATCGTGGTCCTTCGTCAAAAGTTCAATTGCGTCAATTACACCTAATTCCGCTGCTTTGGTAGCCATTATTCTAAAGACCTCCCTATCTTTCTTCAGCTTGTCTTCTTATTTCTCCAGAATACCAGGGGTATAACGGCGATTTGTCTTGCCTGGAGTCTGGAGCCTTACATTCCCAGCTACTTTTGAAGGTGCGCCGCGCTGGTTAAGCGGGTTTCCTTCGCTGTAGACTAATAAAGCAAGTCAGGGGCCAGCGTCTGCCAAAAAACAAAACTCCCGGCTTTTTGTTAAACCGGGGTTAAATTTCAGAGGGGTCTATGCGCTGTGTTAAAACAACTGCTGAAACAACGCTTCCTGGGCGAAATGGGCAGTAAATGGCTTAATTACTGGCGGTTTAGCCGCCTTCATTTTGTTTCTATTTCCGCTCCAAATTTTAAAAAATTGTATCCTCTCAAAAAGTCGGGGCTAGACAGTAAACCTGAGCGCGGTATAATAAGGGCCATGTTAGAAGAAATTGACCCAACAACAATTGAAGATGGTGCCGCCCGCGCCATAGTCATAAAGCTTC
>CADDZM010000025.1 GCA_902812345.1 Chloroflexota bacterium
GAGTACAACGGCTCCGGTAAAAATCCATGGGGTATGACCGTGGCCGGTTTTACCGCCAAAACTTCCATCAACCGCAAGGATTACGGTTTGAACTGGAATGTGGCCCTGGAGACCGGTGGCATGCTCGTTTCGGACAAAATTAACATTACGCTGGAAATTGAAGCGGTTGCCGCTCCCGTCGAAGCCACTGCCAACGCCTAGTCGGAGGGGTCGCCTGCGACCTTTGACTAATCGCTAACGCCTACATCTGAAGATTTTAACGAGGCCACCAGGCTTCCACTCGTCAGGACGGCAGTGGAACTGGTGGCCTTGCATTTAGACCACTATAATTAAACCTGTTACTTATTTAAAACAAGAGGTGTCAAAATGATTACCCTGCGCAAGTCCGAAGAACGCGGCCATTTCAACCACGGCTGGCTGAATACTTACCATACTTTCTCTTTCTCGGACTATTACGACCCCCGCTTTGTCGGGTTCCGCAACCTGCGCGTCATTAACGAGGACCGGGTCGCGCCCGGCGAAGGTCTCCCGACTCACCCACACCGGGATATGGAAATTATCTCTTATGTGCTGGACGGCGCGCTGGCCCACAACGACAGCATGGGCAACGGCTCGGTCATCCGGCCCGGTGACGTGCAGCGAATGAGCGCGGGCCGGGGCGTGCGCCACAGCGAGTACAACGCTAACCCGGGCGAACCGGTCCATTTCCTGCAAATCTGGATTACACCCGCCGAACGCGGCATCGAGCCGGGTTATGAGCAGAAGCTCTTCTCGCCGGAAGACAAACTGGGCAAACTGAAGCTGGTTGCCTCGCCGGACGGCAGCGACAACAGCGTAACAATTCACCAGGACGTGCGCCTTTACGCTTCTTTGTTGGAGAAGGGCCAGGAAGTCGAGTTACAACTGGGTCAGGGCCGTTACGGCTGGGTGCAGGTGGCGCAAGGCGCGGCGACCCTTAACGGGCCGACTCTCAACCAGGGCAACGGCGCGGCGGTCGAGGCCGGTGAACTGGTCAGGATTGCCGGGGCGGATGAAGGGCGCAGCGAAGTGCTTTTCTTCGACCCGGCTTAAAGATAAAAAGGCCGTCTATCTCGAAATGAGGTAGGCGGCCTTTTTATTTAGCTTAAAAACTAAAAGTTAGTCTGTAATATCGGTCAGGTAATCAGCCGGCAGGTCGCTGAGGGCGTATTGGATGATATGGGGCGCGAGTTCGCGGGCCAGGCCAAGGGCCGACATTTCGATGGTATAGTCCACCTCAATCGCCACCAGACGCTCTCCGTCCTCGATAAGGTCCACCGCCAGGACACCGCCGCCAACCGCCTGGGATGCCGCCCGGGCTACTTCGATGATTTCAGGCGTAAGCGGGCACTCGATGATGGTCTGATTAAGGCCGGCGCTGCTGGTCGCTTTGTTAGCAATCAGATAAACTGCTTTGATAACCCGGTTACCGACCACGAAAGCCCGGATGTCGCGGCCCGGACGGTTCTGGAGATATTCTTGCAAGTAATAAATCGAATGGTCGTACTGGCCCAGGCGGTCTTTATGCTCGATGACCGCTTTGGCCGCGTCGAAATCGTTTAGCCGGGCGACGAGCGCGCCTTTATCCCCGGTGAGCGGTTTAAGCATGGCCGGGTAACTGAGTTCTTCAATGGCCTGCAAAGCCGTTTCACTGCTGAAGGCAATCTCGGTGCGGGGCGTCGGCACCCCGGCATCCTGGAAAGCCAGCGTCGTCAGAAGCTTGTCGCCGCAAATCCGGGCCACGTCGGACGTATTGACCGTGCGGACTCCGGCCCGTTCGAACAACAACAGGGAGTAGAGCGCCACAAAATGATCCACTGTCCGCTCGATAACCACGTCAACCGCGCCGGGAGCAATCACCCGGCCGTCCAGCAAATCAAAAACCGCTTCTTCGGCCTTGAGCAGGACCGGTTCGACGCCCTGTTTGCGGGCGGCCTCAATCAAAGCCTGTTCATCTTCGCGCAACTGGCTGTAAAGAATACCGAGTTTCTTCGCCATGTTACTCTCCCTTTGCTTTTTTGCTATAGCTCTTGATAATCAGGTCAACGTTTTCCAGGGAAATCGGCTCCAGACCGGCGGCGTAACGCACTTTCTCCGTAATAGCAGCCAAATCCTCATCGGACAATTCCACATCAAGCTCGATAGCCCGCGCCGCCACGGCATGCTTGCCGGTGATACGGCTGGCGATGTCGAGGGTGCGTTTGATGCCAAAATCTTCAGGCCGCAGCACTTCGTAAGCCTGGCTGTCTTGCAAAATGGCTTTGGTGTGGATACCGGCCTTGTGGGTAAAGGCGTTGGGCGCGGTAATCGGCATATCGTGGGGAATCGGCACGCCTAGCATGGTCGCGACCAGTTTATCTACTTTAGGCAGTTCTTTGAGATTGTACCTGCTCAACAAAGCGGGGTTGAGCGAGTAAAGCCGGGCCACCAGGCCGCTGAGCGGGCAGATGCCGTTGCGTTCGCCAATCCCCAGGACGGTAGTGTTGATGCAGACCGCGCCCGCTTCCAGGGCCGCGTAAGCGTTAGAGATGGCCCCGCCCGTATCATTGTGACCGTGATATTCGATTTTGAACTTGAAGCGGCGCGCAAACTCGCTCAGCCGGTCGTACACTTCAAAAGGGGTAGCCCCGCCGACCGTATCGGGAAAGTCCACCTGGTCCACCCCGGCAGCCTCCAGGGCCGAGCAGATATATAGCAAATCGTCTAAATTCGTGCGGAAGGCATCTTCACAGCCGAAGCGCACAAATTTACCCTTGCTTTTGACATACTCGACCATACCGACGGCGATTTTCGCCACTTCCTGGATATTTTTGCCGTGGCTGGCTTTTTGGAGATAGGCACTGGTGCCCATAAAGAGGTTGATGCCGTAAGCGCCGGTTTCGAGGGCTTTATCCACGTCGTCTTTATTACAGCGGCAATGCACCAATATTTTAGTTTTGGACTGTTTACTTTCGAGCAGGCTAACGAGGTGGGTCAGTTCCTGGGAGGCGTTTGGATAGGAAACCGGCGAGCCGAGTTCTACATATTCGACCCCGAAGCGGGCCAGGGCCAGGGTCAGTTCGACTTTCTGATTAAAGGTAAAGTGGGCGCGGCTAAACTGTTCGCCCTCTCGCAAGGTGGTATCCAGAATTTCAACCTGCTGGATATTGGTGCGTCGCCCAACGGGGATGCGGCCCGTTTCTTCCGGGCCGTTAACTATGGCGCTGATAATCGGCCTCCTCTTGAATAGCGCGCAAGACCCGGGCAGATTCTTAATTGAACCTTACCGGCGGCCTGACGGAGCCTGGACCCTTGCGGCCTGTGAAAATTTCTCAATCTGGGTGGCAACATTGCCTCTGGCGGCTGGCCCGGGAACTTAATAAGAAGCCAGTAGTAAAAAAGAATACATCAAACAGGCCAAAAAGGCAAAGTTTTTGAGAAGATACTTTCACAACTTAAACAGGTCGGGGTTGAGCAGATGCCGGGGGTCGAGGGCGTTTTTGAGGGCTTGCATCGAGGCGTTGGCGTCGCCGAAATCACCCCAGGCATCGAGTTGCGGCCAGATTTCGACCGGGGCGCGTTCGACCACCAAACTGCCGCCGTCAACCTGGCTGGCTTCCCGCCCCTTTTTAATAAGAGGAGCAAGTTTTTCCAGCTTTGGGGGAGCAGGCCGGGCCAGCAGGTAAGTAATACCACTCCCCGCCCGTGAAACCACCCGGGCGTCACCACCCGCCGCGCGCCCGATTTCAGCCAGTAGCGCGTGGGCCCGGGGCAAGCCGGTCAGGGTCGTGCTTACTCTTATTTGAAGCGGTTGGCCTTCCAACGTGTTATAGCGGTTTTCAAGGTTAGCCTCGGCTTGCAGGACCGCCGGGCCATCTTCGAGTAATTTAGTTGAAACCGCCCCGGCTTTCCGGCAAATCTCGCTTAGCCCGGCTAATTGCCCGTCCACCGCGACCCGCATTCCTTCCGCCGCGAATAGCAAGATACAGGAAGCATTTGGGGATATGTCTTCTTGAACGGTTTCAAGCGCCGAGGGAGTCAGGTTCGAACGGACACACTGCCGGGCGGCCTGGTAAGCCTGCTCGACCGACCCAAACTCGGCTTGGCCGGCCCCTACATATTGGGGTCGGGGCGCCACTTTGAAAGTCACTTCGGTCAGCATGCCAAGGGTGCCAAAGGAGCCGATAAAAAGCTTGTGCAAATCGTACCCGGCCACATTCTTTACTACCCGGCCCCCGCTATGCCCGATACTGCCGTCTGATAGCACAAAACGACAGCCAATCAAAAGGTCGCGGGCGGCGCCGTAGAGCAGGCGGCGCGGGCCGTTCCGGTTGGTCGCCAGGAGGCCGCCAATGGTCTGGCCTTCCAGTTCGGGCGGGTCGAGCGGCAGCATCTGGCCCTGTTCGCCCAGGATAGATTGCAGCTTTGCGAAAGGCATCCCGGCCTGGACCGTAATGGTCAGGTCTTCCGGCTGGTAATCCACCAGCCCGGCCAGTTGAACGCTGGAAACCAGGCGCTGGTAGGAGCCGAGCGGGTTGCCCAGGTTAGACTTGCTGCCCGACCCGATAAGGCGCGTTTTCAACTTGTCCCGGCTGAATTCCTCAAACAACCGGGAAACCGCTTGCTCGGTTCCGGGATTCATAACTTGCAGATTTGAGTCCTGGATTGTCATTTAATAGAACCCTTTTTTATAAGAGCTACCAGGCCTGCATGGCATCGCGCTCGTAAATCTCCTGGGCTTTGCGGGCCGTCGCAATCCGGGTTTCGCCGCAGCGACCCGGCGTCGGGATAACCTTTTCAGGGTTGCACAGCCCTTTTGTATCGAAAGCCTGCCGGACCCGCCGCATAATTGCCAGGTCGTCTTCGTTAAAGATAAAACACATCATGTCGCGCTTCTCGACCCCGATGCCGTGTTCACCCGAAAGCGTCCCGCCTTCTTCGGCGCACATACGGATAATATCTTCCCCGGCTTTGACCGCTTTTTGCAGGTCGCCCGGCTTGTTGCCATCGAACATCACCAGGGGGTGCAGGTTGCCGTCTCCGGCGTGAAAGACATTCGCAATCGGCAAATTATATTTCCTGGAAATGTCACCGACCGCCGCCAGCACTTTTGGCAATTTGCTGCGCGGCACCACGCCATCCACCACATAATAGTCCGGCGACATCCGGCCAACCGCCCCGAAAGCGCCTTTGCGGCCTTTCCAGAGAGCTTCGCGCTCGGCGGCGTCTTTGGCGGTGCGAAATTGGGTGGCGCCTTCCCGGCGGCAAATGTCCTCAATCGTTCCGGCCTGCTGTTCCAGGGCATCGGGCAAACCTTCGCACTCTACCAGCAGGACTGCCGCCGCGTCCAGGGGATACCCGGCGTGGCTGCTGGCTTCAACCGCCCCAATCATCAGGTTGTCCATCATTTCGAGAGCCGCCGGGATGACCCCGTTGCGGATAATGCCTGAAACAGCGTTGGAGCATTTTTCCACGCTGTCGAAGATTGCCAGGAAAGTTTTAACCGCCGGGGGTAGCGGGGTCAATTTGACCGTTACTTTCGTGACCAGGCCGAGGGTGCCTTCGCTGCCGACAAACAGCCCTACCATATCGTAGCCGGGAGCGTCGGTGGCTTTACCGCCATAATGCCGAATTTCACCGTCCGGCGTGACAACTTCAAGACCGGTGACGTGATTGGTGGTGACGCCGTAGACAAGAGTGTGCGGGCCGCCACTATTTTCAGCCACGTTGCCGCCAATCGTGCAGGCTTTCTGGCTGGAGGGGTCCGGCACGAAATAAAGACCGTATGGCGCGACCGCCTGAGAAAGGTGCAAATTAACCAGGCCCGGCTCGACGACTGCTCGCAAATTTTCAGCGTCAATTTCCAAAATTTTGTTCATGCGGGTAAAAGCCACCAGGATGCCGCCTCGCAACGGTATCGAGCCGCCGCTAAGTCCGGTCCCGGCTCCTCGCGCCGTGTAAAAAAGCTGCTCCCGGTTGCAATATTTTACAATACGGGCAACCTGCTCCGCCGAACGCGGAAAAACTACTACTTCCGGAAGATGCTTATCTACCGAGCCGTCATATTCGTAAAGTTTCAAATCGTAGGTCTTGTGCAAGACCCCTTCCGGCCCGACAATCCCGGCCATATCGCGGACCAGTTTCTCCCGGTCAATAGGGGTGGCTTTAACTTCAGGGCCGACCTGGGCCGCATCTTTTTCACTGACGGACATGACAATTTCTCCGAAAAGCATTTTTGAAGTTATTCCAGCTAACGGCTTAGCCTGCTAGTAGTCTACCAAAAAGCCGGAACAAGCTGCAAATAACAAAATTTTACTAAAAAAAATTGCCGGAATTTGTTATAATCTTTATGTCAATACCACGTAATTAGCAAGGTGAATCTACACAGGCTACGAGAGGAGCAGGCGCTTGACTATTGGTAGCTCAAACGAGTTGATGCAAGAGGGTATCCGCCATGTGCGCGAAGGCCGCATGGGCGATGCTTACAGGGTCTTTAAAAAGGTTATTGACCGGAACCCGCGTAACGAATTCGCCTGGATCTGGGTTTCCGTCACCAGCGAGGACCGGGCGGAAAAGCGGGCGGCCCTGGAAAAAGCCCTCGAAATCAACCCAAACAGCCAGCATGCCAAAGAAGCTTTGCGGACCCTCAACGCTGAAGAAACCCGCCCGGCACCTAAACCGGACCCGACCAACCAGCCAACCGCGCCAATGAACGTTGTTACGCCGACCATCCCAACCCTACCAATAGAAAACCCGGCCACCCCCGCGCCACTCGGCAAAGGTGAAGCTACAAGTAACCCGGCCAGGATTGGCAATATTAAAACTAACAGCCGCCCGGGACGGGTTAACCCGCAGGAAATCGTCAGCAATCCTTTTTATGAGATGCCGCCCGAACTGGCCGAAAAAGTTGCTGCGGATAAAGCCAACGCCGATACCAGACCCTACCGGGTAGGTCAGGCCGAGAATAGTTCCAACCCGGCCCGCCCCCGCACCCGCGAGTCGAATACCTCACCCCAACTCCAGGATGTTTCTACGCCGGTGAACCTGGTTAACGCTTCCAACCCAAGCGGCCAAAAGAAAGACACCGTCACGGCGGAGGACCGGGCAGCCAATACGCGGGAAAAACGGGAGCGTCTTTTTTTCCGGCGCATTCGCCTGACCGCCCTTTTTATCCTGGCAATCCTGGTGGTACTGCTGGCGGCCTTCTACGTGTTTAATTTGCTGCAAAAGCAGTCAAACCAGCCGCAAACGCAGGCCGCCCAGAACCAACCAACCGCCCAGATAAATCTAACCGCTGGGGCTACCCCAAGCAGCCTGAGCGGGACCGCCCAGCCAACCATCACCGTAGCGCCGGTTACGACCGCCCCGGGCGCCGCTAACTCGGCTGCCGCCACTAACAGCGCGCCAACTCCCCAGTCTGGAAATAACCCGGCCCAGGCCGCTATCGCCAAAAATCTGCAAGCGGCCGCCAACAGCCAGGCCAGTGGCGATTACCAGGGCGCTATTACAGCCTACCAGTCCGTAATCCAGGCCGACGCTACCAATGTTCCGGCAAACCTGGGATTGGGTATGCTTTATCTAGCAGCGCCGGACAGCGCCATTCCGAGCGGGGCCAACCGTTACGCCGGGGCGGTCCAGGCTTTCCAGGTCGTAATTGCCCAAAACCCTAACTGGGCCGGGGGTTATTCCCACCTGGGTGAAGCCCTGGCGTTGCAGGGAAACACCAGGGACGCCATTACCGCCTACAGCCGCAGCCTTGAACTTGACCCGAACGGGCCGGAACGCTGGCTCGCGCTGGCCGCGCTTTATGAGAAAGATAACCAGCCGGACCAGGCCCGGTTCTGCCGGGAACGAGCGGGCAGCCTCGCGGCAACTACCGCCACACCGGCCCCGACTACCGCGCCGCCTTCAACCACGGCCCAGTAACTTTTAAAAGAAAGTCCCGACCAAAAAGGCCGGGATTTTTAATTTTATATCTCGCAAGGCAAAAATTCCCCGGAGCAGCCTACCTGCCGGTATCATTTTAGCAGCGGCTAATATTAAGGAAAATTCAAACCAGTGGCACTATATATGCCTACCTGTACCGGCAAAAGTAGTTTTGCGATGGTTATAAAGGCTGGGTTAATCGAAAGGATTGTAACAATGGACCAGACTTATGACAGATTTGAGGATCCGACCCAGAACGGCGCGCTGGAATTAACCGAAGATTTTAGTGACGCAGAATCTGCCGCCGAGGAAATTAAACCCTTCCAGGTAGCGACGCTCTTTCAGGAAGTTGAGAGGATAGGCCAGGGGTTTTCGGAGCTACAAATGGACGAATTCCTTCTCTCCGCCTGAAATTTATGTGTAGTACACCTGTAACCCGGCTTTATCACGTAATTTAAGGCTAAAATAGAGTAGAAAGCCGCACCAGCAAAAATGAGGGCGGTTATTCCAGGCAAGATTGACAAAAATGTTATGGAATGTTATAACTTGCCAGATTTTTAATGGAACCTTCTTTTATAGGACTTTCGCTTGAAACGATTATTTTGAGTTAGCATTTCTCGTATCCCGAAGGCTTCTCAGGTTCAGAGCTAAAGTCGTGTTTTCTTACTGCTCGCGCGCAGGTAAGCTTACCCGGTAGTTTTTTTCCTACAAATAGGTCGTGCCAGAACTTTTAACCCGGTTTTCGGCAAATTGCCGTGAGTAAGGAGCGCTAAATTGCAACGCGAATATCATAAATGGTACAGCCCGTCGCTGGGACGGGACATGGAGCAATTAGTCTTCGGGCATGCCGGGGCGCCGGTTATTATTTTTCCAACCTCACAGGGGCGTTTTTACGAAAATGAAGACATGGGTATGGTTAACGCCCTGGCCGATAAAATTGACGCCGGGTTTATCCAGCTTTACTGCGTAGACAGCATTGACGCCGATAGCTGGTACAACTGGCACGCCTCCCTTGAATGGCGCATGGGCCGGGCTAACGCTTACGACGCCTATCTTTTCCTGGAAGTTTTGCCTTTTATAAACAGCCGCAACTCCAACGGCTACATTGCCCTGGCGGGCAGTAGCTTTGGGGCGTATCACGCCGTCAACTTTGGCTTTCGACATCCCGAACGCATCCATAAGATTGTGGCTTTGAGCGGGCGTTACAACCTGAAGCACTATTTCGGCCATTACTTCAACGAAGACCTGTACTATAACTCTCCCCTGGATTACATTGGCGGAGCGCAAGAAGGCGAATTTCTCACCCGGGTACGCCAGCAAGAAATAAAGTTGTTAACCGGCACCTGGGACCTGGGGGTTTGCCAGGACGAAACACGCCTGTTACATGATGTATTAGCCTCGAAAGGCATTAATCACACCTACGAGGTCTGGCAGGACTCCGGCCACGATTGGCCTTACTGGTTCAAGCAAATACGTCAATTTATTTAGAAATTTTATTAAGGAGATGTGTGTAGAATGACTCAGGAGAACAACGCAGCCGCCCCCAAAAAGGCAAAAGCCTCCAAAGCAAAAGCGCAAGAGCCTTTGAAGGTCGGCTTAATGGTGGGCCGGGAATGGTCGTGGCCGCCCGCCTTTATTGATAGAGTAAACAACATGAATGCCGGTGTGACCGTTGAGTTCGTGAAAATCGGCGGGTCCAAAATGGACGAACCATGCGAATATAAAGTCATTATTGACCGCATTTCGCACGAAGTACCTTATTACCGCAGTTATTTGAAAAACGCCGTAGTCCAGGGCACCATTGTTATCAATAACCCTTTCTGGTGGACCGCCGACGATAAATACATCGAGTCAACCATCGCGCACCGCATAGGCGTGGCCCATCCCCGGACCGTCGTACTGCCCAACAAATCTTACATAGAAGGCATCGTAACAGAATCGCTGCGTAACTTGCAGTACCCGCTTCCCTGGAAAGAGTTGCTGGACTACACCGGCACTCCCGCTTTCCTCAAACCGGCCATCGGCGGCGGCTGGAAGAATGTCTACAAAGTCGACAACCTGGAAGAACTTTTTAAAGCCTATAACGAAACGGGCGAACTGACGATGGTACTCCAGCAGGGCATCAATTTCGAGCAGTATGTGCGCTGCTTCTGCCTGGGCCGCAAAGATGTCTTGATTATGCGCTACGACCCCGGCGAAAGAAAGTATCACAACGACCCGAATTATCTAACGCCTGCCCTGGCAAAACGCATCGAGCAGGACTGCCTCAAACTATGCGAGGCGCTCAGTTATGACATGAATACTCTCGAATTCGCTATCGAGGACGGGGTGCCTTATGCGATTGACTTCCTCAACCCGGCCCCCGATTTCGATATTAACAGCCTGGGCCAGGACCACTTCGACTGGGTGCTGGATAAAATGTCAGCCTTGGTTATCGGGTACGCCACCGGCAAGACCAAACCCCAGAAGGTAGAGTACCGCTGGGACAGCCTGATGAAAGGCACCAGATAAGTTCTGCAGGACCATCAAGCGCCGGGTAATTCCGGCCCTTTTAATTTTTAAAATTTAGAATGAATTCGATTAAAAGGGTGTATTTTTTTTGAACTAGCGCCCTCTCTATAACAGAGGTCGGAAATTTGAATTAAATTATGAGCAGGGAAACTGGCAAATCAGACAAAGAGAAGCCCAAACTCCTATAAAAAAATTAGGTTAAGTTAATAAACTAACCTTTAGACCACTAACCTTTCGTTCTTAATCCATCAACCAGCGCCGGGACAGCCAAGTCGGCGCTGGTTTTATTTTTATAGTCTTTTTATAAATTGCGACTAAAGAGGATACGGCTTCAAATCGGATGAACTTTCAAAAGAAGGCGGCGTTTCTTCGCGGGTAGAGGTGGGATTACTTTCCCCGGCGGGCGGCTCATCCCCTGTAAGATGAGAGGCTAACTTGAACTGGCCGGAGACGCGAGTTAGCTCCTGGGCAATCATATCCAGGGTAAGAGCCAGGTCGCTGCTCTGCTGGGCCGAGGCAGCGGCATCGCCGATAACGGTGGATAAATGCTGCATCGAGGTCACGACCTGTTCGCTGGCACTGCGCTGCTGCTGGGTCGCCAGGGAAATCGCGTTCGCCAGTTGTACGGTCCGCTCGACCATCTGAATAATGCTTTCGTTCACATCACCCGCCCGGTAGGCCAGGATAACGCCGCGTTCGGCCTCTTTCATACCCTGCTCGGTCGCCATAACGCTGGCGTTGGTAGCGTCCTGGATTTCGCCCAGCACAGCCTGGACATCTTTGGTGGCCTGGCGGCTGCGGTCGGCCAGCCGTTTTACTTCACTCGCAACTACGGCAAAGCGTTTGCCGCTCTCGCCGGCGGCGGCGCTTTCGATAGCGGCGTTAAGAGCCAGGAGGTGGGTCTGGTCGGCAATGGAAGCCACCTGCTCGATAATATGGCCGACCCGCTGGGAGCGTTCGGAAAGCGCGAGGATGCGGTCGGTAATCTCACGCACCCGCATTTTAAGATTGGTGTTGCCCATGATACTTTGCCGGGCGGTTTCCTGGCCGTCGTTGACGCTATTAAGGGCTTGCTCGGCGGCGCTGGCGACCAGGGCCGCCGCTTCGGCGATTTGTTGAGCGGTATGACTTAATTCTTCGATAGTTACAGTAGCCTGGGTGACGGCCCCGGCCTGCTCGACCGAAATCTGGGCCGAGTGGCGGCTGGCCCCGGCAATTTCTTCGGCGGTGCCGCTCACATTGCGGGCCTGACGCTGGACCTGCCCTACCATCGAACCCAACCGGGTGATACTCTGGTTGAAAGTAGCTGCTAACTCACCGAACTGGTCCTGGTTGGAGACGGTCAGGTTGGTTGACAGGTCGCCGTCGGCAAGGTGCAGCAGGCGATTACGCAGGCGGTTGACCGGCGTGGTAAAGACCTGGGTCAAAACCAGGCTAAAGATAAGGGTCAGGCAAATCGCCAGCAGCCCGGCTACCAGCAAAATTATTTGCGAGAAATTCCTGATACTGTCCGCATCGGTAACGGCCTGACGGCTGCTATTGAGAGTATTTTCGAGGATATTAGTCATCCCAGCCTCGAATTTTTCAGTCCTGGTTATAATCACGGCTATATTTTTGCCCGACTGCGACCACTCATCGGAAACCGTTTTAAACTGTTTCTCGTCGGCGGCCTGCCTGAGCCGGTCCAGCGAGCCGAGTAATTGCAGCACATCATTCTTCAGACTATCTTCAGCGCTCAGCAAGTAGTTTTTATCAGTATTCGAAATGCTCGTTATACTGGTTAGACGGTCAAGGCCGGTGATTATTTGCTGAATCATGGCGCGCTGGCGGTCATAATCATCAAGGGAAGCCTGAGAACGGAAAAAGGCTTCGTCCGGGGAAACCTGGTCAGTCGCAACTTCGTTGGCGCGGTAGTAGACAAAATTCAAGTCGTTCTGGACATTAGTGAGGGCGCTTTTCAGGTCAATCAGGCTGTGTTCAAGCTGGAGAACGCCAAAAGACTCATCCTGGCTGGTTTTAACCTCGGTAATTTTCTGACCCTGGTGGTCGGTGGTCCAGATACTCAGGGCGGTTAGAATAAGGAGGAAAAACACAATCAGAAAGAAACCGCTCATCAATTTGACCCGGATACTCCAAGGGCTATTTTGCAACCATTCAACCAGGAAAAACCGCATCTTTTGGCCCTTTCAAACCGCCATCTGAATCAGGTAAACTTTACAAGTGTATCTGTGTAGCTTATATTATCACAAAGAAACTTTGAATACAGCCGTCAGGTTGAATTTGTAACTAAACTGTAATTTATGTAAAGCTCTTTTATGCCAGGAAACGATTATACTTCCCAGGAATTGATGGTAGTAGCGGCGGCCCGCCAGATCCAAGACGGCGCGAGGGTCTTTGTCGGAATGCGGCTGCCTTTGTTGGCCTTCGCGCTTGCCAAACGGACTCACGCACCCAACGCGGCCGGCCTTTTCGAGAACGGTCTACTCCGGGACGAGGCGGTGGCCCAATTGCTTTACACTATGGGCGATGGTCCGAATGTCCTTGGAGCGGGTTGGGCGACGCGCATGGGGAATGTGCTGGGCCTGTTGCAGCAAGGTTCGATTGACCTCGGGTTTATCGGCGGGGCGGAAGTGGACCGCTTCGGCAACCTAAACACTTCCTATATATACGGCGAGAGCGGTAAATTAACCCGCCTACCCGGCAGCGGGGGCGCCTGTGATATTGCGACCGGCGCCGGTAGATGTGTCATTATTATGGAGCATGAGCCGCGCCGGTTTAAACAAAAGGTTTCTTATGTTACCTCACCCGGCTTTGGCGACGGTACACCCGGCTGGCGCGAAAAACACGGCCTGGTAGGCGGTGGACCCCGGGCGGTTATTACAACCCTGGGGCTGCTCGACTTTCCCGGTGAAAGTGAACCTTCCCGCGAGATGCGGCTGGCTAGCTACCATCCTTTTACCAGCCCGGAAGAGGTTCTGGGCGCGACCGGCTGGCCGCTTCAGCTTTCGCCCGACTTGCAACAAACTCCACCACCTTCCGAAGAAGAACTAAAAATTATTCGGGAATGCGACCCGCTTGGTTTCTGGACCGATTACCGGCCCACTACCCTGGAAAAACAGTACCTAGATTGAACTCAATAATACCAGTCCGACCGTTCGTACGCCAAGATCGGTTTCTTGTAAACGAAGTTTCTACTCTATCCAGGGTGAAGGCGCTTCGATTGGCCTGCCCGCTATCTTTCTGCGGCTCCAGATCTGCAACCTGACCTGCGAGTGGTGCGATACCCGTTACACCTGGGATACAAACCATCCCGATTACGACAAATATCAGGCGGTAGACCTGGATAAAATTATTCCTATGCTTTCGGAATATCCCTGCCGCCGGTTGATTATCACCGGTGGAGAGCCGTTATTGCACTCCGCCGCAATCGAGAAACTTTTAGAGCAGTTGGGTGAGGAATGGGCCATCGAAATCGAAACAAACGGCACTCTGCCGGGCCGGGCTTCCATTCGAGAACGCTGCCAGCTTAATATTTCACCCAAGTTGCCGTCCGCCAAAAATAAAGCTAAAACCATCCGCCCGGCGGTGCTGGACCTGCTTAAACAGAGCCGCAATCCCTGGTTCAAATTCGTTGTGGCCGGCCTGGCCGACTTTGCGGAGATGGTCAAGGTGGTTGACGAATGTGGATTACCCGAGGATAGAATTATTGTAATGCCGGAAGGCCAGCGCCCGGACATCCTGGCCGCGCACGCCCTGGAAATCGTCGAGCTTGTCAAGGAAAAAGGCTACCGGTTGCTACCCCGCCTGCACGTGATGCTTTACGGCAACCGGCGCGGCGTTTAGAAAGAATTGTGGTTATGGCAGAGGCAGAAAAAGCAGAGGGACCGGAGAAAGCGCTAGTATGTTTTTCGGGTGGTATGGACTCAACCACCCTTTTATATGAAGCGTTGGCCCAGGGCTACAGGGTGTGGGCGGTCAGTTTTGATTATAACCAGCGCCACCGCATCGAGCTTGAAAGCGCCGCCACTATCGCCCAAAGACTTGGTTTACCACACAAAATTCTTAAAATTGACCTGGGTCAGATTGGCGGGAGCGTCCTGACTGACATGACCCAGGATGTGCCTGACCAGGCCGATAACCGCCAGTTTTCGACGGTCGTGCCGCTAAGAAACGCCCTTTTCTGCACCCTGGCGGCCAGTTACGGCGAAACCGTTGGCGTAGACGAAATCTTTTACGGCCCGGTCAAAGAAGATTTCCTGGCCTACCGCGACTGCCGCCGCCCCTTCTTCGACAGCCTGGCCCAGGCGCTCAGCCTGGGGTCGAGTAACGAGGGGCGGGCGGTCCGGATTCATACCCCGTTCGTGGACCTTTACAAACGCGAGGTGCTGGAGCGCGGCTTTGCGCTGGGAGTACCTTATAAACTAACCCACACCTGCTACCGGGGCCAGCGCCCACCCTGCGGTGAGTGTGACGCCTGCCGGGAACGACTGGCCGCTTTTGCCCAGCTTGGCCGCACTGACCCGTTAATGGTTTAGTTCGAGGCAAACTCGGTTATCTCGTCAATCTTATCGAGTTCTTCCCTGGAAAACTCCAGGTTTTCCAGGGCAGCTACGTTTTCCTCGATTTGCTCGACTTTGGATGCGCCAATCAGGACGCTGGTGATGGCAGGGAACCGGAGAATCCAGGCCAGGGCCATCTGGGCCAGGCTCTGCCCGCGCTTCTGGGCCAGGCCATTGAGAGCTTCCAGCTTTTTCTGGGTCTTTTCGTCCAGCACCTCACCGTTAGCCTGCTTGCCCCACCATTCCGCCGCCCGCGAATCGGTGGGGAGCGCTTTGCCCAGGTACTTGTCGCTCAGCTTGCCCTGGTCAAGCGGACTAAAAGCAATCACGCCTATACCATTGCGTTCGGTATGGTCGAGCAAGTCCCGCTCGATTTTGCGGTCGAGCATGTTGTAGCGGGGCTGGTCAATAGTGATGCGGGTCAGATTCTTCTTTTGAGTTATCTGGACAGCATGCTCTAAATGCGCCCCCGAAAAACTACTTACGCCCACATAAAGGACTTTACCCTGCTTCACGAGGATGTCGAGGGCTTCCAGGGTTTCTTCCAGGGGCGTATTCGGGTCGGTCCGGTGTGCGTAAAAAATATCTACGTAGTCAAGACCGAGCCGCTGCAAGGACTGGTCGAGGCTGGCGACCATGTATTTTTTGGAAAGACCGTCACCATAAGGGCCGGGCCACATGCGGTATCCGGCTTTGGTTGAAATAAGCAGTTCATCCCGAGGCATACTTTTGAGAATTTTGCCGACGACCCGCTCGGCATTTCCAGGCGGGCGGCCATAGTTATTCGCCAGGTCAAAATGGGTAATACCCAGGTCAAACGCCCTGTAGAGGCACTCCCGCGCCACGTCTTCGCCCCGGTAGCCGCCGAAAGTTTCCCAGGCGCCCAGGGAAACAGCCGGCAGATATAGGCCCGTGTCGCCGCACTTGCGGTAAAGCATGTTTTCGTAGCGATTCTCGGCGAAGGTTACAGCAGCTTCACTACCGTCTGTTTTAGTAGTTATTTCGTTACTCATTTTGAAAATTCCTGTCCGTTGTATCAGTCTGCCCGGCCTGCTTTTGGCCGGATAAAAATTGGGTTTACCGGGGAATTTTAGCCGTCTTGTCGTATGCGTGCAATTCTCATCTCTACTTCCGGCCTAATAAGCCGCTAACTTGACTTCATGACCGATTGGTCATATAACGTAAGGACAGTAGAAAAAGAGGTCTTCAGGAAAATTAAGATTATTTATTGGATTATATATTTATTGGATTATATAAAGGAAACTGGCATGGCCCTCAGTCATTTTCTAAAGCTAAAACCGGAAAAACAGGAAGCCATTATCCAGGCTGCCATGGACGAATTTATCGAGTACGGCTACGACATGGCCTCGACCAACCGCATTGTCGAGCGAGCGGGTATCGCTAAAGGCACCCTCTTTAAATATTTCTCAAGCAAAGAAGAGTTATTCTTTTATTTAAATGACAAAATCGTGGACGAAATCAGGCCGCAAGTATATATTATGGACGAGGAAATACCGGAAGGGCTTTTCGAGGCGCTCAAACTTATAACGATGAAAAAAGCCACCATCCGGTATCGCTTTCCCAGGGAATACGCCCTGGTGCTCCAAATGGTCAAAAATGCCAGCCATCCGATTTACCGCAAGCTCCTGGAAAAGTATACCGAACAAAGCATGCAATATTACGAGCGGCTGGTCCAGCGAGTCGATACCTCGAATCTCCGCCCTGGCGTCACCCGCGAAGAAGCTTTCCGGTTGGTCGGCTGGACCCTTAGAGGAATGGAAGAGTATATTCTGGAGCAGGTTAAAACAACCGAATACAGCGAAGAATTTGAGAAAGTCCTTTACGCCGAGTTCGACCGGACCTGCGAACTTCTTAAATATGGCCTCTACAACCCCGAGCCACGGCCCCAACCCCAAACCGTACAAACTAACCCTGCTGCCAGTGAAAATATCTATCCTGGAAGAGTAGCCGTCCTGCAATAAATATCTTTAGGCGGGAACTAACTGCAAAATGCGGGAAGCCTCGATAATACGGCCGATGGCGTAGTCCACGTCTTCGAGCGTTGTAGTACGGCCAACGCTCAGGCGCAGGCTGGACAAGGCCCGTTCGGTCCCAAAACCGAGGGCGCAAATTACGTGCGAAGGGTTCGGGTTAGCCGCGTTGCAGGCGCTCCCGGCGGAAAGAGCCACGTCATCGAGCAAGGCGATAAAGTCGCTGCTGCTTGTTCCCCGAATGGTGATGTTAAGATTGTGGGGCAGGCGTTGGGTTGGGTGGCCGTTTAACTCAACACCCTCGATATGCCGGCTCAACTCGTCCAGGATACGGGCGCAATAACCCCTTAAACGGGCGGCTTCTTCTTCCAGTTCGGCCTGACACCATTCAGCCGCCGCGCCAAAGCCGACAATCGCCGGAACGTTCAGGGTGCCGGAGCGAATCCCCTGTTCGTGACCGCCGCCAAAGATTACGGGCGACACGTCCACGCGTGGGTTTTCGCGCCGCACATATAACGCGCCGATGCCTTTAGGGCCGTAAAGTTTGTGGGCTGAAATCGAAAGCAGGTCAATGTTCAGGGCTTCCACGTCGAGCGGCAGATGCCCGGCGTACTGGGCGGCGTCGGTGTGAAAGATAACGCCGTGTTCGCGGGCAATCCGGCCTATTTCCCGCAAAGGGGCGACCGTACCGATTTCGTTGTTGGCAGCCATTATCGAAATAAGGATGGTCTGCGGGGTGATAGCCTGGCGGAGTTGGTCGAGGTCTACCTGGCCGAAAGCGTCAACCGGGAGATAAGTCACGCGCTTGCCGAGTTTTTCCAGCCGTTTGGCCGAGTCGAGGATCGCCTTGTGTTCCGTCACACAGGTAATAATATGGTCGCCTTTGTGAGCATAGGGTTCGGCCACACCCAGGAGCGCGATATTGTCCGATTCGGTCGCGCCGCTGGTAAAGATTATCTCGTTGGGGCGGGCGTTAATCAGGCTGGCTATTTGCTGCCGGGCATGATTGACCGAGGCCAGGGCTTGTCTGCCAAAGGCGTGAGTCGCGCTGGCGGCGTTCCCGAAGTCTTCGGAAAAATAGGGCAGCATAGCGGCCAGGACGCGTTTGTCCACCGGGGTTGTTGCGTTGAAGTCAAGATAAACAGGTCGTCTGGTAGTCATTTTATTCCCCTCTTTCTACCGGGTAAGCCTGGGCTTACCGCTTTTCGTTGGTTAAAGATTTTGAGCGAAAGGATAAAGGGGGGATTAGCTATAAAACCAAAACCCCCTTATCTTCGCCGGGATAAGGGGGTAGAATTATTGTAAGGCTGGCAGAAATACAATAAACGCCAGTTTTCTTTTCATTCCCTCATCTTGCAAAGCATTTATAACTTTGCCGGAATTGGCACCTTACGCATATTGTTTTGTGCTTGCGCTGGTTGCCGGGCTTCACAGGGCCGTATACCCTCCACCTCTCTTGATAAGAGTTCAGTTCTATTCGATTGTTAATCCGTGCTTTCGGCACTTCCACAGGGTAAGCGATAAACGCCGTTTTGTCAATGGCTTTTGCGGCCAGTAAATAAAAACTACTCGTCCAGCAGGATGGTGCGTCTTTCCCGGCTGCACTGGATGGCTTTTTCAATAAGCTCGATATTTTTGGCGGCTTCGGTCGCCTGGACCGGCGCCGGGCCGTTCCCATCCAGGCAAGCCCCAAGTTGGCGGTAGAAACCGGGGTAGTCGCCGGGCAAAGTCTCGATACGGGCTTTCGAGACTTCCAGGCCGCTCGTTGTCGCAGTCAGTTCGCCATACCATTCGGCGGTTTCCTTGCCCCAGTTCGGATTAGCCGGGCCGGGCCTTTCGCCACGCAACAGGGCCGCTTCCTGGGGGTCCATCCCAAACTTGACGAAACTGCCGCCGTTGCCGTGAATTTGAAAGTGCGGTCCAGGCTCCTTGACCAGGCAACTTGAATGTAAAATCACCTGTAGAGTGCCATAATCCAAAAGAAGGTGGAAATAATCGGTAGTCTGAGCGCCGGGGCGCTGGTTGCGCAGGTCGGCGGTAAGCGCTTTCGGCAGGCCAAAGAGTTGCACGGCCTGGTCAATCAGGTGCGCGCCCAGGTCGTAAAGGATACCGGAACCGGGCAAATCCTGCTCACGCCAGCGCACCTTCACGTCCGGCCTGAAACGGTCGTAGCGAATTTCGCACGAATAAATATCGCCCAGCAGCCCGGCGGCCAGTAAAGCTTTGATGGTCAGGAAATCTCCATCCCAGCGGCGGCTCTGGTAAACACTCAAGACGCGTTCTTTTTCAGTGGCCAAACGAATCAGTTCGGCAGCCTCGCGGCTGGTAATTGTAAAGGGTTTATCCACCACGACGTGCTTTCCGGCATGCAAAGCAGCCTGGGCCAGCGGGAAATGGCTCTGGTTGGGTGTGGCGATAACCACCAGTTCTATTTCCGGGTCGGCGAGGGCTTCGTCAAAAGTGGGAACCACCTCGACCTGGGGTAAATCGGCCAGCACTTTAGCCCGGTCAGAAGAAACTACTTTGGTCAGGCGCAACCCCGGTGTTACCACCAGCGAGGGCGCGTGGAAAATCCTTCCGGCGAAACCATAACCCACCAGGGCCGCCTTTTTACCGGCATCAACCATATTTTTATAATTCCTTCCTGAAATGAAACCCGGCACGCTCAATATTTAACCTTTATTTAACCTTTTAGATTGGCCGGATTGTACTTCTTTTCGATGATAAGTTCAATTATGCGGCATTATCTGTTTAAAATCAGGTTTAAGATTATGCGGGCATTTCTCACCGGACGTTTTAGCCCTGTTTCACTGACTACCGCCTACTGACCACTGACTACTTTCTCCCACATAATTGCCTAAAGACTTATTGACTATCTCCTGAAAGCGTGTAATTAACTTACACATAAGTAAGTTAATTTCGAGGTAGAAATATATAATGCTTAAGGCTGATTTAAGAACAACCCCTACCAGAGAGCGTGTTATCTAGGAGGCCCGGCGGCTGTACCTGGCCGGTGGCTACAATTACCTCAATCTGGATGTGATTGCCCGTACCCTCAACATAACGCGCCCGGCCCTTTACTTCCATTTTCCAGGGGAAAGAACAGGTATTGCAGAACGTTATCGAGTCGTTCGGAGTGGAAATCGTCGGGCAACTCGAGGCCGCTGCGGAAGGCTACCCTACAGCCCGGGAGAAATTCAAAAGTATCCTGCCGTATGTCGCCAGCAAGCCTTTGATAGATGCCCGGGAAATTTGCCAGGCCGAATTGGAAGATTTGAGCCTGGAAACCCGCCGGAAATTACAGGCAGTTTTTCAAAATTTAAGTCAGGTCATTATCGGGATAGTCGAAGATGGTATCAGCGGTGGTGAATTGCGCCAGGTAGAGCCGAATATTGCCGTATTTAGCTTTATGAACTTGTGACAGCAAACCGAGCAATTCGTCAATTTGCGCCGCCAGTTACCCCAGGAAATGGGCGGGAAATTCCCGGAACGGATTGAGGACATGATTGAGGCCTTGCTTGATTTATGGTTCGACGGTGTAGCGGGTCCGACCGAAAAATAAAATTACTAAAAAGAAACCAAACCGCACCAGGCACAAAAGAAAAGCGACAGGCATCCTGTAAGATACCTATCGCTTTTCAATTCCCGATTATCCTTTTAAGGGATAAGTTGGTAGTCTTTTCGGAAAGACTAGCGACTCCGGCCTCCGCCGTAGCCACCACGGTCGTTGTAGCCGCCACCGCCGCGATTGCCGCCGCCGTAACCGCCGCCACCGCCGCGATTGCCGCCGCCGTAACCGCCGCCACCGCTGCGACCACCGCCGTAGCCGCCCTCACGCCGCTCCTGGGGTTTGGCTTCGTTGACCACGAGGGTCCGGCCATCCAGTTCGGTGTTGTTGAGGGTGGTAATGGCGCGCTGGGCGTCTTCTTCGTTGACCATTTCAACAAAGCCGAAGCCTTTGGCGCGGCCCGTGTCGCGATCAGTCACGATGCGAACGGATTCTACCTGACCAACCTGCGCGAAGAAATCTTCCAGAGCCTGCTCAGTGGTATAATAGGACAAACTGCCAACATACAATCTCTTACCCATAACGAAAATAGGTTCCTTTCTTATAACGAACGCTTGAAACAATATCAGCACACCGAACCTGACTTCGTTGAGGAAGTCAGGCTTTAACTAAACCCGGCTATTTAAGCAAAGAATAATTGAAGTGTACTTTTTAAAGTGAAGTTCAACTGGAACCTGTAAACAGTGGAAAGTTAGTTTGCGTTCATTCGTGTGGCCGACTCTAGCAGTCGAAACGATGCTTTTGGCGGTGTCCCTTGAGAGGCTACAAACAAATTCTGGCGAGAAACATTCACACAGGTTCTTTTTTAACTTGCTCCGATATTATACCTCTTGCATTCAATTTTTGCAACCTTTATTTTCTTTAATAGCCTCAAACTTACAAACTCTAACCTCAAAATAAAATCTAAAAAGGATTTTAACCAATTATTAATCTAACTCTTACCAGATTCTTACCAAAAAAACTTAAGCTGACATCAACTCCCTTGTCTATACTACCGGGAGTTTCCATGCTGCTATTCAAACGAAAGGGGGCCGGGAAAATTGTTTGATCCAATTTCACCGCACGAGAAAGATATATCGGACCTGTTTATTTTTGTCCTGATTTTGGGCGGTGTGGTCTTTTCGCTGGTATCAGGATTATTAATCTATGCGCTTATCACCGGTCGGCGCCGGTCACGCCAGCAAGGGCTACCCCCCCAGGTCAGCGGCAATACCAAACTGGAGTTTGCCTGGACTGCCGCCCCGGCGGCGCTGTTGATTGCCCTGTTCATCCCGACCGTTATGGTGATGAACTCTTCCGACCCTGCCAAACCAGCTAACGCAAATGCCGCCGCCGATGTGGTTATTATCGGCCACCAGTGGTGGTGGGAATACCAGTACCCTAAACAGGGTGTTATAACCGCTAACGAATTACATTTGCCGGTCCAGCCCGCTGACAATTCTAACGGTTTGCTTATTCACCTCAAATCGGCGGATGTGCAGCACGACTTCTGGGTACCTGCTTTAAGCCGCAAGATAGACATTTATCCCGACAAGGATAATTATCTTTATTTCAAGCCGACCACTGTAACTCCCCAGGGTCAGCCGCTGGTTGGCGCTTGCGCGGAGTATTGTGGGGCCCAACATGCCTGGATGCGCATTAATGTAATTGTCCAGAGCCAGGCCGATTTCGATAGCTGGATAGCCTCCCAGAAAGTCCCCCAGGCCAAAACGACTGCCACCAACAGCGCACAGGGCGACCCGGTGCGCGGAGAACAGGTCTTTTTGAACAACACCTGTATCAACTGCCACGCTATTTCCGGTACCACGGCTAACAGCAATATTGCGCCAAACCTTACTCACCTGGGCAGCCGCGCGACACTGGGGACCGGTATTATTGAAAATACGCCGCCGAACCTCAAACGGTGGATTACCGACCCTAACGCAATCAAACCCGGTCTTCGTATGCCCGGCTATTCGTTGTCGCAGCAAGACCTCAATGACCTGGTAGCTTACCTGGAGGAGCAAAAATGAGTGACGTCCCTTTAGTACCAGAAATTAAAAAGCCCTTCTACCGCCTCGGGGAAAAAGAGGGGCTGATGAGCTGGGTAGCTACCGTTGACCACAAGCTGCTGGGCCTGATGTATATGGCAAGCGCCTTCCTTTTCTTTGTCGTGGGCGGGCTCGAAGCGCTGCTGATGCGCATCCAGCTTGGCACAGCCCGGAACACCTTTTTGTCGCCGGAAATCTATAACCAGATTTTTACCATGCACGGCACCACGATGGTTTTCCTGGTAGTTATTCCGCTCATGCTTGGGTCGGGCATCTACCTGGTGCCGCTAATGATTGGCGCTCGAGATATGGCCTTTCCCAGGCTGAACGCGCTGGGCTTCTGGCTGCTCTTCTTCGGCGGTCTGCTGCTTTACTACAGCTTCGTGGCCGGCGGCGCGCCCAACGGCGGCTGGTTCTCGTATGCGCCTTACTCCGAGCGGGCCTTTAATACTACTTACGGCATTGACTACTGGGCGCTCGGCCTGTTCGTCCAGGGTATCGGTACGACCCTGGCCGGTATCAACTTTGTCGTAACTATCCTGGCAATGCGCGCCCCCGGTATGAAGTTGACCCAGGTGCCGATGTTCGTCTGGACAACTTTTATCAACGGCTTTCTGATTATCGGCGCTCTTCCACCGCTAAACGCTGCCCTGGTGATGCTCCTGGTGGACCGCCGCCTGAACGGGCACTTCTTCACGCCGGAGTCGGGCGGGTCTTCAGTGCTGTGGCAGCACTATTTCTGGGCCTTCGGACACCCCGAAGTATATATTATGGTGTTACCGGCTTTCGGGATGATTTCGGAAGTATTGCCGGTCTTCTCGCGAAAACCACTATTTGGCTATAATGCGGTGGCTATCTCGACGATAGCGATTGCCTTCCTGAGTTACGCGGTCTACGCGCACCACATGTTCGCGGTCGGGCTTGGGCCTGGTTTCGAGGCTTTTTTTGCCGCCGCTACTGCCCTTATTGCGGTGCCGACCGGTATCAAAATCTTTAACTGGGTCTTTACGGTCTGGGGCGGTAAAGTGCGCTTTACAACCGCAATGCTGTACTGTATTTCGTTTCTCTTTTTATTTACCATCGGCGGTATCAGCGGCGTAACCTTCGCTATCGTACCAACCGACTGGCAGAGCACGGATACCTATTACCTTGTCGCCCATATGCACTATGTGTTGTTCGGCGGGACGTTCTTCGCGGTATCAGGCGGTATCTATTACTGGTTTCCGAAGGCGACCGGGCGGCTTCTTTCGGAGCGGCACGGCAAAATTCAGTACATTCTGACTTTTGTCGGGTTTAATATGACTTTCTTTATCCAGCATTTCCTGGGATTGATGGGGATGCCCCGCCGCGTTTACACTTACCCTGACTACCCGCTCTGGGGTCTTTTCAACCTGATTTCGACCATCGGAGCCTTTATCCTGGCCTTCGCCATTCTTTATTTGTTGATAATGATATGGTGGGCGCTGCGCAAGGGCGAACGGGCCGGGGACGACCCCTGGGACGCTTTTACCCTGGAATGGGCCACCAGTTCACCACCGCCTATCCAGAACTTTGATATTATTCCGCCGATCCGCAGCCGTCGACCTTTGTGGGACTGGAAACACCCCGAAGACCCGGACTGGAAACGCGACCAAAGCGGCAAGCAGATGTCTATGCAAAGGAGTGACGAGGTATGAGTGTAACGGCTCACGCAGATACAACGGTCCATCCCAACGAGCCGGGTACGCCGATGGGTAAACCCGAACTGGGCATCCTGGCCTTCCTCGGCACCGAAGCGGTTTTCTTCGGCCTACTCATATTGTCGTACGTCTACTTCCGGGCCACTGACAATAGCACGCCGAACGCGCATGTACTGGATGTGCCAAGAACCTTTATTTTCTCGTTGTGCCTTTTTGCCAGTTCCGGCACGGTGGTGCTGGCTGAAAGAGCTTTGAAGCGAGGCAACCGGCGCGGCCTGGTGCTCTGGCTGATAATAACCGTCTTGCTTGGCCTGACCTTTTTGGCCGGTCAGGGCTGGGAATACGCCGAGCTATTCGGGGAAAATATCACGCCCAGCCGCAACACTTTTGGCACCTCGTTCTTTACGATGACCGGCTTCCACGGTTTGCACGTCTTCGGCGGGCTGGTGATGCTCTCTACCCTGACCGGGTTGGCGGCGGCAGGCGACTTTAAAGGGCCGCATTCGGCAGCCGTAACCTGTGTTTCCTGGTACTGGCACTTTGTAGATATGGTCTGGGTAGTTATTTTTACCCTGGTCTACGCTTTGCCCTACCTGGGTATACTTTAAGGAACGAACCGCCAGGGCTGCGCAAAATTGCGAGGAAACCGGCCCTGGCAGGTCCAATTCAGTGTAATGTGCGCTATTTGGAAGGATTTCCAATGCTCGAAGTAATACAAAAAGCGGAAACAAAACCGGGCGGAATCAGGTCGTGGCGAATGCCCTTAAAGTGGTATCAGCGCCTGACCCTGGCAACCGCTGTCGCCATCTGGCTCTTGATTGTCCTGGGGAGCATGGTGCGCGTGACCGAATCCGGGACGGGTTGCGGCAATACCTGGCCGATGTGCCACGGCAGCCTGATACCTCACTTTGAATACCACGAAATGGTCGAGTGGACGCACCGCCTGGTCGGTTTTCTAATCGGCTGGCTGATGGTCGGGCTGGGCGTTTCAACGCTAGTGTGGTATCGCAAGCCGCGCCGGTTCTTGTACCTGGCGTTGGCCGCCGGGTTTTTCTACATTCTCCAGGCTATTTTGGGCGGGCTGACCGTTTTGTTGAGCGTCGGGCATACCTGGACGGCCCTGCACATGGGTAATTCGATGCTGCTGCTGGCCTCGGTTACGCTGCTGGGGCTGTTTGCCCGGATGGGAGAAATTAAAAAGAATACTTTCAGCCGGGGGATTCGGTGGCTGGCTCTCGGCACGCTGGTCTGGACCTATATCGCGCTCTTTACCGGGGCGGCGGTAGTCGGTTCTGATGCGGATCTGGCCTGTGCCGCCTGGCCGCAATGCCAGGCTAACCAGATTTTACCGGTCACGCCCAATGAGTGGACAAACTTCGGCCACCGCCTGGCAGTTGGTCTTTCGGATGTGCTTTTGCTGGGTCTGGCGATAGTTATCTGGCGCAGCCCGGCCAAAGATAAGCGAGTGATGCGGGCGGTCCATTTTCTGGGAGCGCTCTATATCACGCAGGTTTTCCTGGGCGCTTTCACCATCTGGCTCGGCGCGCCCTCTTACATGAAAGGCGCACACCTGGCTGTCGCCGCCCTGACCTGGGCCGCGCTGGTGGTTCTCTGCACTTTGCTCTGGCTGTCGCCGGTCAAAAAGCAGACTGACGAAGGAACCGGCTCGGACAAACCGCTTAAACAAGAAAAACAATCGAAGCTGGGTTGGGTACCGGAGCCGGTCCGAGATTATGTCAGCTTAATGCGGTTGCGGGTTATTCCGCTTCTACTGGTGCCGACCGTAGCGGCCATGCTTATCGCGGCGGCGCAATCCCCGGTGCAAGGGGACCGCTCCCTGCTTGAACTGATTCTCTGGACGGTTATCGGCGGAACGCTGGCGACCGGCGGAGCGCATACGATTAACCAGTTTCTTGAACGCGACATTGACGCTCGGATGCGCCGGACCAAACGCCGTGTCCTGGTGACGGGTCAGATTGCCCCGCCAAACGCCCTGGCCTTCGGACTTATCCTGACGGTCGTAGCGGTTGTTATGATGTGGTTCCTGGTCAACCCAATCGCAGCCATGTTAAGCCTGAGCGGGAACCTGTTTTACGTGGTCGTTTACACAATGTGGCTCAAACGCACGACCGTCCAGAACATCGTAATTGGTGGAGCCGCCGGGGCGGTGCCGCCGCTGGTAGGTTGGGCCGCCGTTACCGGACAGGTCGGGCTGCCCGCGATTCTATTCTTCGCGATTATTTTCTTCTGGACCCCGGCGCACTTCTGGGCGCTCGCGCTCGTCCGCCGGGAAGATTACGAAGCCGCCGGAGTGCCGATGCTGCCCGCCGTTAAAGGCGAGGTTGTGACCCAGCGCAATATTTTGTATTATGCCGTATTGCTGCTGATTGTATCGGTCTTTCCGTTCATGATTCACGCCCTGAGCTGGATTTACCTGGTCGCCGCTCTTGGGCTTGGCTGGGTGCTGGTCAGCAAGTCGTTCACGCTCCTGCGTAAAGGCGGCCAATCGGGGATGCAACTGCGGGCCATGAAGTTGTTCAAGTTCTCCAATACCTACCTGGCATTACTGTATCTGGTTATGGTAGTAGACCGGCTTATTGCCCTGGGGTAAATTATGTTTTTAAGCAGTATGCAGGCGGCGGCGGCCGCGCCCGCGCCAATCTGGAACTGGAATTTTGACTGGACGGTTGTCCTCGGTTGCGGGGCGCTATTGGCCGGGTATCTCGGGGCGGTCGGATTTAAAATCAACCGCCGGACCATTTTGTGGGTGGTCGGTGTCCTGACTATTTTTATCGCCCTGACTTCGCCGGTGCACGACCTGGGCGAGCATTACCTGTTCAGCGCCCACATGTTACAGCACCTGTTGCTGCTGCTAATAGCGGCGCCCTTGTTGGTGCTGGGCTTGCCGGTGGGCCTTATGAAACGGGCTTTGAGGATCGGCTGGGTCGCCAGAACCGAAAAGGTTCTTTCGCAGCCGATTTTCGCCTGGGTACTGTCCATCGGGACGCTGTGGGTCTGGCATATTCCAGCCGTGTACAATGCGGCCCTGGTCAATCACGACCTGCACATTTTCGAGCACCTGTCTTTCCTGGTGACGGCGGTTATCTTCTGGTGGACCGGCCTTAACCCGATTGCCAGGCTGCAGATGAATACGCTCCCGGCGATGCTCTACTTTTTCTTCGCCGCGCTGGGCAGCAGTATCCTGGGCCTTTTGCTGTCATTTGCGCCAACGAGCCTGTTTCCGACCTACGCCAACCCGGTTGACACCTCGCACCTGCTCCAAATCTTCCGGGATACCTGGAATTTGAGCGCGACGGGCGACCAGCAAATCGGCGGGGTAATGATGTGGGCGACCGGCGGTTTTGGCTACCTGGCCGGGGTAGTGGTCGTGATGGTGCGGTGGTACAGACGCGACCAGCTAAAGACTTTCCGGGAGAATATTGCCCTGGAACTCGAACGAGAAGGCCAAAAAGCGCGCCTGGCCCCTGTCACAAATGACGTTTGAATTTCGTCTTACTTTATGCATTATTCACTAACAAGCCGGGTAACAGAGTTATAATAAGGGAGAAGTTGATGTCAGAACAGACCAATAAACGGCCCGACCCCCAGGTACCGAGCGGAGATGTAATACCGCCTGCTGCCCCAGTAAGGGCAACGGATGGCACGCCGGTTGAATCAGGGGTTACACCGGCAAATGTCGTAATTGGAAACGGCGGGGACGGCCCGCATACCGCCAGGGGGGTAACCCGACCGCCGGGGAAAGAAGATTGGATCGAGCTTCACGAAGAATTACCCCGGCCTACCTACTGGCCGATTACGATGGC
Source organism: Chloroflexota bacterium (assembly GCA_902812345.1). Classification (GTDB taxonomy): domain Bacteria; phylum Chloroflexota; class Chloroflexia; order Chloroheliales; family Chloroheliaceae; genus 54-19. Next base: position 28,086 of record CADDZM010000025.1, read on the forward strand.
TGTGGCAATAACTCTGATTGCTTTCGGTATCGTGAACGCTTTATTGATTATTATTGTCGGAGTTGTCTTACTGGTTGTTGCCTTGATCGGGTGGATTGGAGACGTGAGAGATGAAGCAAGATTACGACACCACGAATGAAAAGGAATCGTTAGCGCCCGGTCACCATCCGGGCCCGCTTCCCACCGATGTTCGAGATACACACGTGTGGGACGATACCCCGGAAGCAATCAACCGGCGCAAGTTTTTAACCCAGCTTTCGATAGCCCTGGGTGGCCTTACGGGCGTAGCCCTGGTAGTGCCGGTGGCGGCCTTTATCGTGGCCCCGCTCTTTAAGGAAACACCGATTCTCTGGCGGCAGGTTAAAGTCAACGGCCAACCGGGAACGCTTGATAAATTCAAGGTCGGCGAAACGGTTGAGGTGAGTTTTGAAGACTCCTCGCCGGTGGCCTGGGCCGGGGTAACTGCCCTGACCGCGGCCTGGATGCGCCGGACCAGTGAAACTGAATTTACCACATTCGCCGTAAACTGTTCGCACCTGGGCTGCCCTGTCACATGGCTGCCGGGGGCGCAGTTGTTTATGTGTCCGTGCCACGGTGGGGTTTACTATGCCGACGGCCGGGTCGCCGCCGGTCCGCCACCCCAGGCTTTGTTCCATTACGAGACCCGCGTCAACAATGGGAATGTAGAAGTTAAGGCTACTGGCGTCCCAATTCCGACAGAATAAGCAGAGGGGAAGAGCATAATCTATGGCAGTTATTAAAGGGATTCTCGGCTGGCTGGAGGACCGTACCGGGGTGATGGGGGCCATCAAGCCGGTCCTGGACCATAAAGTACCCTATACGAACTGGAAGACGGGCTGGTGGTATGTCCTGGGTAGCGCCGTACTGGTGGCATTTATGATTCAGGTAATCACCGGTATCGCCCTCTCCACTTCTTACGTTTCGTCGGCCGGTGACGCCTATAACTCACTCAAATTTATTACCGAAGAAATGACCTTCGGCAGTTTCTTGCGCGGCATGCACTTCTGGGGCGGGTCGGCGATGGTGCTGCTGGTAGGGGCCCACGCGCTCCACGTCTTCATTATCGGGGCTTTCAAGTTTCCCCGTGAAGTAAACTGGTTGAGCGGCGTGGTTTTGTTCTTCGCCACCCTGGGTATGGGCTTTACCGGGCAGTTATTGCGCTGGGACCAGACCGCTTTCTGGTCGGTCATTGTAGGCGCGGACCAGGCCGCCCGGACCCCCTTTATCGGGGAGTCACTGGCGAAGTTTGTAATGGCCGGTAACACGGTCGGCGGCGCCACCCTGAGCCGGTTCTTCGCCTATCACGTCTTTTTTATCCCCGGTATTATCTTCCTGTTTGTCGGGTTACACCTGTTCCTGGTCATCCGCAACGGTATTTCCGAACCGCCTCAGCGCGGTGAAGCGGTGGACCCCAAGACCTACCGCCAGCGCTATCACAATATGCTGGAAAAGACCGGTGTACCTTTCTGGCCGGACGCGGTCTGGCGTGACGCCGTGGCCGCAATCATCGTGGTGCTGGCTGTCGTGGCTCTGGGTATCTTCCTGGGACCGCCTTCTCTGGAAGCCCCCCCCGACCCGACCCAGTTAAGCGTTTACCCGCGCCCGGACTGGTACCTGTTGTGGTATTTCTCGGTGCTGGCTCTGATTCCGCCCAAAGCCGAGCCTTACGTTATTCTTGGCGGGCCAGGTCTTGCGGTTGTCCTGATGATAATTTTGCCGCTGGTGGCAAACAAAGGGGAACGCAGCCCGCTGCGCCGCCCCTGGGCGATGGGCTTCGTGCTGTTGCTGGTCATCATGATTTCAACGCTATGGATTACCGGGCTTGTTTCGCCCTGGTCGCCCAACACCAGGACGCAGCCGATTAACCCGGCCCTGTTCCAGGCTTCGACGGCCCAGGTCCAGAAAGGCGTCCAGCTATTCTATGACAAAGGCTGCCAGTATTGCCACGCCATTGATATTAACGATACCAGCCTGTCCGATTCTAACGGGCCGGGTGGGGCCAGAGTTGTCGGGGGGGCGCGCGGTCCTAACCTGAGTACCGTGGGCAGCCGTTTGACCCACGAGCAAATAGTGGTGCGTATCCTGAACGGCGGTAACGCCATGCCGCAGTTCGGCACCCTGCTTAAACCGGACGAACTGGACGCTATCGTGGCCTTCCTGGAAACGCGTACCAACGCTTCCGACAATAAACAGGGCCAGGGTAAAGGGGTCGAAGTCAGCCTGAACGGACAAAAGTAGTCAAAAAGTAGTAAAATAAGGGCGAAGACTTGAGGTTTTGGGGTCTTTGCCTTTATTTTTAGAAAGCAGGCTTATTGTATTGGCAACGATTTTCAAACAGAACCGCGAAGGGAAATTGGCCCAGGGGCAGGACGCGGGCGTTTACGCTATCGAGACCAGCGGCCTGACCAAGTCATTCGGTAAAGTGAAGGCCGTCGTGGGGCTGGATTTGAAGGTCGAGGAAGGCGCGCTTTACGCCCTGCTGGGGCCAAATGGGGCCGGTAAAACTACTACTATCAACCTCCTCACCACGCTTATCGGGCCGGACAAAGGGATGGCGAAAGTGGCCGGGTATGACGTGGTGAAGCAACCGGGGATGGTCCGGCGCAGTATCGGGGTAACTTTCCAGGAAGTCTCACTCGACCGCAACCTGACCGGGCGTTCGCTGCTCGATATTCACGGGCGGCTCTACCAACTACCTCAAAAAGAAATCAAGAAGCGCATCGAACAACTGGTCGAACTGGTCGAACTGCAAGAAGTGTTGGACCGCCCGGTTAAGACTTATTCGGGCGGCATGAAGCGGCGGCTTGAACTGGCGCGCGGCCTGCTCACCGAGCCGAGTATACTTTTTCTGGACGAGCCGACGGTCGGCCTGGACCCGCATAACCGGGAAAATATCTGGGCTTATCTCCAGGAGTTGCGCTCTCGCGGCAATTTAACTATCATGTTAACCACGCACTACCTGGACGAAGCTGAAAAACTGGCCGATAAAGTCGGCATTATTGACGAAGGCAAACTGGTAGTAGAGGGTTCACCTGCCAGCCTGATTGCCTCGCTTGGGACCGATATAATTAAACTTACCGGGAGCGGCGACCTGGCTCGTTTTAAAGAAGCCTTGCGGCAACAGGAGTGGATCGCGGCCTTCCGGGTAGCGTCCGAGCGCATTAAACAGGATGGCTCCAGTATTGAAGGCGCCAGCGCCCCTGTCTCAGCCCCCAGAGGCGTTGAAAGCCCGGAAACCGCCGGCAAAAGCGAAGAAACCGCCCTATCAGAAGCGGTTGAAGCCACTACGACCGCTTCTGATATGGCGGTTGAACCGGGCGGCATCACCGAAATTCTGATAAACCTGACATCCGAGGCGGGACGCTCGGTCAAGCCCCTGGTGGACCTGGCCGAACATAACGGGTTCGAGGTCGCGGATGTTTCCCTACAGCGTCCAACGCTAAACGAAGTCTTTTTCAAATATACCGGCAGGAGGCTAAGAGACTGATGGCAACTGTATTAAAAAACCGGGCCATAGCTGCCCCCAAAGAACCGGGCGAGTGGAACGGCCTGCTGGCCGGTATTTACACGCTCTGGCTGAAGCACATGCGCAAGTTCAGAAGCAGCCCGGTGGAGGTTTTGTTCACCCTGGCAACCCCGGTGCTGTGGATTTTGTTCTTTGGCATCTGTATGACCGGCATGGTCGTGCCGACTCAGACCGGCCTCGGCTACCAGGCTTTTATCACACCCGGTGTTATGCTTCTAACCGGCCTGACAGCCTCTATCCTGGGCGGCACGACCCTGCTTTTAGAGCGGGTGAACGGCACCCTTAAAGAATACCTGGTAGCCCCTATCCCGCGCCTGGCGGTTTTGCTTGGCTCGATGACCAGCGGCCTGACCAAAGCAGTCCTGCAAGCTATCGCCGTACTTGTAGCGGGAGCGGTGCTCGACTCGACGCTCCAATTTCGCATCCTGCCTTTCCTGGCCGCTCTCACTATTGTCGGAGTTTACAGCCTGGGCTTCGTGGGGCTTGCGTCGGCTTTTGCCAGCCAGGCTAAGAGCATGGAAAGCTATCACTCGCTAATTATGGTGATGAACCTGCCGGTGCTGTTTATCTCGAACGCTCTCTACCCGCTGGAGAAAATGCCCGTCACAATTCGGGGTCTGGCGATGCTCAACCCGACCACTTACGGCGTGGATGCCTGCCGTATTTTGCTCTACGGATCGAAGCCGGAAATCGGCCTGGGGATTGACCTGGTAGTACTGGCCGCCTTCATGGTCCTCGGTATATACATCGGTTATCGTTCCTTCAGCTCTGTAATGCAGAAAATCGGGGCGTAAGCTTTTTGAAACTGGAACTGGAAACACAAATGGAAGACTTAAAAAACAAACCTGAAAGTTACTGGCGCGAGAAATTGACCCCGGAGCAGTACCACGTGCTGCGAGAAAAGGGGACCGAACGTCCGTTCACCGGGGCGCTTTACCACAACGAACAGCAAGGCATTTATGAATGCGCCGCCTGCGGGCACCAGCTTTTCTCCTCGGACGCCAAGTTTGACTCCGGCTGCGGCTGGCCGAGCTTTGACGACCCGCTTCACCGGGAGAATGTCGATTTACACGAAGATACCTCTTACGGCATGCGCCGGGTCGAAGTGACCTGTAAAAATTGCGGTTCGCACCTCGGCCATATCTTTCCCGATGGACCCAAAGATACCACCGGGATGCGCTACTGCATTAATTCGGCCTCTCTCAAATTCCAACCCCGGAATGTGTTATAACCCGAAACACATCTTTTTATGTCAAGCCGTTGTCGGTTGGTCGGGTGATGTGGTCAGGCCAAGAGCCTTTCGGATACTTTGCAAATGTTCCGCCGGGTGGCCGATAAGGACGTATTCGATAACAGTGCGGCACTTTCTGACCTTGCCTTCACCTGCCGGGGCAAACGGCGCGGCGTTGTTCAACTGGTTATCGTCAAGGGAACGCACCGCCTGGACCGCCGCGGCCCCGTTCTTCTCTAACAGGTCAAGGGTTGCTTCCCTGGTATAGCGGGTCTCGCCCCTGGCGTGTTTTTCGTTGATGGTGTTCACCTGGTCATGGGTAGTGGTAACGGGTTGTTGGGTGGCTACCCGGACAACCCAATCAGTGATGCCGGCATGCGAAACGGCAATATGATGAGCCGCCACGCCGACGCTCCAGTTCTCGCCGGGACAGATTTGCTGCCACTGTTCGTCAGTCAGACCTGCTACCAGGTCAATAATTTCGCGGTTTATACGCTCAAATTTTTCCGCGTAAGCTTGCGCCTGTTCTCCCATAGAACCTCCTCTTTATTCCGGCGGGAACCCCTATTTTGTCTATGCCACTAGTATTACCCAAAAGACCGCCGGAAAAGTAGTATAATTTATAAAAGATGGCCTAAAAATTGCAA
>CADDZM010000026.1 GCA_902812345.1 Chloroflexota bacterium
AGTAGCCAGAGCAGGTATAATTAAACCGTCGGCGGCTACAGGGTGAAGTTGGAGTTGTTGACAATATCGCGGCAATCTTCCTTAAGAGAAAAGGGAATGAAAGCATAATTATTTAATATACTATTTTATATGATATAAGTGTAAGGGTATGAGTGTGGTGAAAGGTAATTTCCCGGCGCTACTGACCAGTTTTGTGGGGCGGCAAATGGAGCTGGAACGGATTAAGCGGCTCTTTGAGGAAACCCGCCTGCTTACCCTGAGCGGACCGGGTGGTTCTGGCAAAACCCGCCTTGCCCTTGAAGCCGCCGTCCAGTTAGCTCCCCAATTCGAAGGTGGAACCTGGTTGGTCGAACTGGCTGCCCTTACCAGTCCACACCTGGTTGCCCCCCAAATCGCCCAGACCCTGGAGATAGCCGAGAACCCTGACCAGGATTTGTTGGCAACTTTGGTCGCGGCTTTGAAACCCCGCCGCCTGCTCCTGGTCCTGGATAACTGCGAACATTTGCTGGATGCCTGTGCCATACTCTCCGAGCGGTTGTTGAAAGAGTGCCCGCAATTATTTATCCTGGCTACCAGCCGTGAGAGTTTGCGGGTCACTGGCGAAACTGTGTTGAATGTACCACCCCTGGCACTCCCCGAACCCACTGCCTTGGCCGCGCTCAACCTCGAAGAACTAGCCCAAACGGAAGCAGTCCAACTATTCGTGCAGCGCAGCCGGGCAGCCCAGCCTGACTTCGAACTTACCGAGCAGAACCGGGAGGCGGTAGTTGATCTTTGCCGCCAATTGGACCGGTTACCGCTTGCCCTCGAACTGGCCGCGGTCCGATTGGGCAACTTGAGCGTTATCCAACTGGCTGCCCGCCTGGAAAGCAGCCTGGGGGCACGGTTTCGGCTTCTCAACCAGGGCAGCCGGGGGGCACAACCACGGCATCAAAGCCTGACCGCTCTGCTCGAATGGAGCTACAAGCGGCTCCCCGAACGTGAGCAGGTTGCGCTTCGCCGAGTCGCGATTTTCCGGGGAGGGTTTCCTTTAGCAGGCGCAGAGGTAGTCTGTCCGGGCGGATATAGCATGCCGGAAGGGCAAGGCAAGCTCGAAGCGAGCGACCTTTTTGAGTTGCTGACCGAACTATCCCGCAAATCACTGCTCCAACCCGACCCAATTGCAGCAGACCAGGCTGAGCCGCGCTACCGTTTACTCGAAACAATCCGCCAGTATGGCGTGGAAAAGGCTGTTCAGGCGGGTGAGAGAGAACAACTGCAGCAAAGTCATTTAGAGTGGTGCATCGCTTTCGCTGAAAATGCAGCGGCTTTTTTGCAGGGACCGGAGCAGACCATCTGGCTCAAGCGAGTTGAGCAAGAGCAGGCTAACTGCCGGGCCGCCCTTGAATGGGCTTTGGAAAATGACCGGCTGGAAGAAGCTTTACGCTTGAGTGGGGCGCTGTGGCCTTTCTGGCAGGCCCGCTCCTATTTTGAAGAGGGCCGCCATTGGCTCAAAGAGAGCCTGGATCGCAACCAAAGCCGGGCTGTTTCGCTGGCTGTCCGAGCCAAAGCGCTGGAAGGGGCCGGCGTGCTTTTCAGCCTGTTTGATTACCCTACCTCCCTCGCCTACCACACCGAGAATTTGCAGGTGCGCCGCGCTTTAAACGACCGGCCCGGCCTGGCGGCCGGTTTAAAGGATTCAGCCTGGCTGGCTCTGCACTATAATGACTTTGCGCGGGCCAAAAGTCTTGGCAAGGAGAGCTTAGAAGTAGCCCATGGTCTTGGTGACAGGGCCGGGGAAGCCGCTGCGCTTTTCGTTGTGGCGCTAGCGGCCTTTTTCGAGGGTGAAATTGAGGTGGCTGGGCGATTAAGCCGGGAGTGCCTCGAAATCTGGCGGGAACTGGGGGATTCGGGCAGTGTTGCTTCAGCCTTGCATCTCCAGGGGAAAATAGCCCTGGCTCGCCGGGACCTTGAAGGAGCACGCCAGGCGCTGCTCGGAAGTTTAGAGTTGAACCGCCAGCTTGCCAACCCGCTTGGAGCGGCCAACAATGTTCTTGAGTTGATGCAACTTGGCCTGGCTCAAGATGAGCAGCCCCATGGCTTGCGCTACACCGCCCGCCTGCTTGGCTGGTCGGCCAGTTTCGAGGCTGCGCTCGGCGCGAAGATGCCGCCCCTGGCCCGCCAGAGTTTCGACACGAGCCTTGCGGAGTGCCGGTCCAGGCTGGGTGAGGTGGCTTTTCAAGCTGGCTGGGAGGAAGGCCTCCATATGAGTCTGGAGGAAGCCCTAGACCTGGCCGGGACTGGCGGGAAGAGCCCGATGGCAACCAAAAAGGGGTTAGGTCAAAACCAACTCACCCCGCGTGAGACCGAGGTATTGAGGCTGGTAGCGGCTGGCCTAACCAACGCCCAGGCCGCCGCAAAACTATCTGTAACACCGCGTACCATCAACGCCCACCTGACCTCTATCTATGCCAAGTTGGCCGTAGTATCTCGCGCTACAGCCATTCGTTATGCCCTCGAACATGATCTTCTATAGCTCCATTGTTAAAACTAACAGGGTGCAAAGCCCGGCTCAAAATTGTTAGAGTTAACGATGCGCCACCCTCCTTCCTGGTCTAAACTAAAGCCAGGTGACCGGCACATCCGGTACCTCCAACGCAGCCTAAAAGAACAGTCCAGGAAAATAGAACAGTAAGGAGCAAAAACAATGTCAACTTCAACTTCAATGGAAGAGAATAAGGCTCTCAATCGGCGGGTAATCGATGAGATCTTAAATACAGGACAGGTAGAACTTTTCAGCGAAGTGATGGAGGAGGGGGTTGCGGCTCACCTGCGCCGGGATATTGCGGCCCTGTGGCAGGCCTTCCCCGATCTGCATTATACCCTTGAAGATATGCTGGCCGAGGGAGATCAGGTGGCGCTGCGCTTTACCATCACTGGCACCAACACCGGGCCGTTTCAGGGCCGGGCGGCAACAGGCAAAGCTGCCCGCTGGACTGGTACGTCTTTTACCCGGCACGCCAACGGCAAGATCGTGGAGCAGTGGTTAACGATAGATATATTCAGCCTGCTGCAACAGCTTGGTATAATCCCTAGCAGTGTTCCCAGGCACGCCGGGGTATCATAGGTAAGATTCACCACAGAGATGTGGAGACCCGTGGTGGCTACCTAGCCCGTCCGCCTAGCTTCTTCCATATTCCATCTCTTTATGCCACCCTTTGATAATGATGGTGCAAACCGCCCAAAACTGGAAAGCCTACTATTTCCCCGCTCAACTTTGCCGAAGATGCAGCTTTTGGGGGTATGACTTGCCCAATTCCTTGATGCGGTCGGTAGGAATTATAATAGGTAACAAATTCCTTCAACACCATCTTTAAGTGGCTTTCATTAAAGATCAAGAAGTGGTCAAGCAATTCTCGTCGGAGTGTGCCCATCAGGCGTTCGCAATTTGCATTCCCATTTGGCGCTTTTATCGGTGTTTTTAACACTTCGATGGCCACTCCTTCGGCCACTTGCTTAAAATGAGAGCCAAATTTGGTATCATTATCCCCGTAGCTAATACTTTGGTCGCTGCTCAAAAAGGAGGAGGGCTGCTTTGAGTTGTTGGGCGGTCCATTCATCAGTCGGCTGACGAGTTACCCCGAACTGGACTATTCGCCGGGAAGAATGCTCATTGATAAAGAAGGCATAGAGGTGGCCAAAGAAAAGCTCAATCAGTGGTAGAAAATCACCGGCCCAGATGTCACCCGCATGGTTATTGAGAAAAGTTTTCCAGTTCTGGTTTGAGGGCCGGAGGGGCGTAGTGGCTTCAAATATTTGCGAATAGTGCGTTTAGAAACCCTTATATTGAGCTTGAGAAGTTCTCCCAGGGTACCCACTTGTGGGTGCCTTTCGGGCACCCCAGTGCGAGTTTTCAGCCGCTATTTGCCGGATGAGATTAATCGTTTGGTGGCTAATTCTGGCTCCTCTCTTTTGCGGGTTCGATTTCATTATCCATAATAATAGGACTTTCGCTTGAAACACTTAAAATGGGTCAGCCTTTCTCATACCCTCAAGGTTTTCCAGGTTCAAAGCGAAAGTCGTGAATAATTTGAAACCCTGACGATGCCAGCGAAGCATGGTAGCAGGCTGAATGATTAACAGGGCTTGTTTGTAGGTTTTGGTCCAACTTGCCAGTAGCACTACAAGAATTTGTCTTTAGGTTTGAAATTAGGCCGTTTAAGCTGGCGGTTGGGCCCGATTAGTTGTTGACGAAGCAGCGCATTTTCGGCAATATGTTCTTTTTTAGTTCTGGTAAGAACAGTAATAATGCCGATAGGTAGTGCCCTGGAAGTTGGTTTAGGAAGGGCCACAAACCGTTTTTGGATAAATGGAATACCACGAACAAAATTAACTTTAAGAGTTTTGAATAAGCCATTCAGCCTGGGTTTGCTCCCTTGATTTGAGGTTAAATCCGGCCTATTATACGCCGGATGGTCAAATTACCCAGGACAGGGCAGTTCCACCGGAGAACACAGGAATTCCAGAACTCCCCTGCCTCTGGTTTTATTGTATTGTCAACAAGCATAAGTAAAATTAATAAGGAGTTGTTACTTTTTATTATCTTTCGCGGTATTACCGGATGTAGGAGGTTTTGGTCCCTTAAATGCCGCAGAGGGGTCGGGGAAAAATCCGCCTGAGTACATATTGAAGAAAAAATCTAGGGTCTTTCTATATTGTTCCATTCCGTCTGCCCAGACTTTTAGCCAGGCTTCTCCGGCATCGGTTAACGAGTAAACCCGCCGAGCCGGCCCGTGGTGTTCTGTCGTATCCCATGTACTGCTTATCTTGCCGTCTTCTTCCAACTGGCGCAACATCCGGTAAATGGTAGCCCGGTCACCAGGTTGTAGTCCCGGTATTCCCATTTCTACCAGCCGCTCCCACAAGGCATAACCGTGCAGCTGTTCCCTTAATAGAAGCAATAAATAAGGAGTAAGCGTACTTTTAGGAGCTACATTGGCAGCGTCAACACCCTCCTTTTTATTTCCCTCCTGTTGTGTTCCGGTACTGTCTGGGACTTGATTGTCTTGAGAGGTAGATTGGTGAGGTGTCGTTTTTGAAGAGTTGGCCTCGGAATTTTGAGACATACTTATACCGGTTCTTGAACCAAAATAATAAGTTAAAAATACATCTAGGTACAGTTTATACTCTTTAAAGGGCCAAGTCAATAAATCTGCCTGATGGGATTACCGGTTCTGTTTATGAAGCGGTTAGATTTAGAAATCAGACAAAAGGTGATGAATGATCATTACTTTATTATAGTCACTTCTTATTATAGTCACTTCTTATTGCTGCAATAGCCATAAACATTTGACAAGAGTTGTATCTATGTGTAAAATGCACTTAGATACAGTCAGCTCCTTAAAATAAAGGTTGAAACGAGCTTAAGCCTTTAGTAAGCAGCTGGCCACACAGAGTGGTTTCAGTTACAACGGCTCGTCAGTCAATAAGTAAGGAAGGTTACAAAGAATGACTACAGATTTTCAGGCGGAAAACAATAACGCCACTGTGGATGGCAGTGGTTTGTCTTACAGTGAATGGACCAAACAGGTGGTGGAGAACCTGGTTGAAGCTGAGAAGAAATGGATCGAACTGGCCTCTGAGCAGAACGCCCTTACCCTGAAGGCCCTCCAGAAAGGCCAGGAGTTTTACAAAAATGCCCCGAATCCTGAAGTGGGTGAGTGGGCCAAACAGGGAGTTGAAAGTTTCCTGGAAATCCAGAAGAAGTGGACTGAAACTCTTAATCAGCAGCGGGACCAGTTTCTAGCCCAGGTAAAACAGGCTCTCCCGTTTGATGTAAATACTGACCCGGCCGCCGCTACTAAAGCCCTGACTGATTACGGCAGGCAGCAGGCGGAAATGCTCATTGATACCCAGAAACGCTGGTTGGACCAGGCCACCCAGCAGAACACTCAGATCCTTGAAGGCGTTCGCAAGGCTTTTGGTTTGCCCGAATCACCCCTGACCAAGACCATTAACGATTGGGCTAACCAGACCGTCAACAACTATGTCGAGATGCAGAAACGTTACTTGAACTATACCCCCAGGTATCCTTTCCAGGGCTAAACCTGGAAGTTTGAGTAAGAAGGTTTATCGTTTATCTTTCGGGAACCCTCACTTGATTGGCTCAGAAATACTATAGATGGTTCAGGTTATTGCAAAGGCATCTAGCTTCACCATAACCTGAACCATCTTAAAAATCTAAATCAAAATAGGTTAAACCCTGGAGAGTTCAGTCATTTGAGAACCGATAATTTGCCAGGTGTTCGTAAGGGCTTCTCTACTCATAAACAGGCCAATATGCCCGGCCTTTATAAGCTGTTTAGAGATACGGCTAGCCGGAGTGCTAACATACTCTTCCAGGGCAAAAACCTGGGCCGGGGGCGTGATATGATCTTCTTTTCCCGCGATTAAAAATAGAGGACAATCAATACGTCCCAGATTTACGGGCTGGTTTTGGACCACCAGATTACCTGTAATAAGTTCGTTATCCCGGAAAAGGTGCTCGACTATCCATAAATAGAAGGTTCCGGCTATATCCTGGGGGAAATCATACCAGTTCTTCATCTCCCGGAACCGTTTAATAGCGGTTGGGCTGTTAATGTTGCGGTAGAGATTGAGGTAACGTTCGTGAAGTTGGGAGGGCTGCATCAAATTAAAACCGTTGACCTGGATGCGCCCATCCAGTACCCCGCCGCCCATTTTCACTAAAGAGCGGTAAAAAGACATTCCCCGGTCAGGATAATTCTGAGCGATATAGTTGATAGCCTGTTTAATCTGGCCGTCACCGGCCTGAAAATCTATCGGAGCCCCGGCCAGCACCAGAGAGTTAACCATTTCGGGATAGAGCGCCGCAAAAATTGTTGCCATCCAGCCGCCCTGGCAATCCCCGACCAGGTTAGCTTTTCCGCCCATTTGTTTAAGGCAGAAATGTAAGGCTTCAACGTAATTTTCGATGGTGGTCCGGCAGGTGGCCGGAGTGGCGCTCAACCATTCCACGCAGTAAATGTTGCTTAACCCGCTTTTCCTGAGAGTTTGAACCTGGCTCTGCTCCACACTGTAATCGGCAATGTAGGAATGATGCCCGGCCTGGGGAGGTAAAATCAGGGTAGGAATAAGCTCGTCAACCGGTCCCTCTTCTTTAGAAAAATCAAGCAGTTTAATGATTTGTGAAAAGGGCGGGGGGAGACTTACTTCCCGGTAATCGGTTTGCCAGGCCGGATCAGGCGGCATAGTCACTTCCTGTAAAAATTTAAGATTGCGGTTTATAAGGGTTTGAGGCGACAAAAAGAATTCGGTCCAGGCTTCGGTATAAATATCAGTCATTAGCGAGGTGACAGTGAAGGCGCCCTGGGAGAATCTTAAGTACTGGTCAGCCATAAAATTTAAGTTGGATACGGCCGGTGAAACCTGGTTCGTCATTTATACCTCGTTCTATTTTAAAGGGTTAGAGTAGCTTAAACAATAATAATCCAACAGAGCAGAGATAGCAATTTTTATGCCATTTGTCTGTTAATCACTCAGCGATAATATTCCTGGCTGCCTGCGGCCATATCCTGGGCGGTTATCTGGTCCACAAATTAAGCTGACTAAATATCCCGGTGCTTGCGGCAGAGTTTTTTAGAATTCTATTATTTTTCCTGGAAAGTAGCTCCAGGTGAATTAAGGTTAGTCACTTACTCTAACCTCTTACAAACGGCTTGAGTTCCTATTAAGGTATAAAGAAAGGAATTAATGTCAGGTATCATTATTGATAGTCTGTTAGTAATTTAGAAAAAGCGATATAATATTTATTGTAAGCGTAAAAGATATAATAAAAGATATAATAAAAGATATAATATTGTAAGCGTAAAACATGAGAATGTTAGGAGAAAAAAATTATGAGTGAAAAGCCCTCTGATATTCCTACCCCGGTTGATTTCTTCAACTGGCTCAACCAGTTCGTAAACAAGCAAACACCCGAAGCCGCAAAAGCAGCCGGCACTTTTGATCCCCTGAATGCCTGGAAAACCTTCAATGAACAGAATCAGAAAGCCTGGTCCGAGGCCATGACTAAAATGAAGGCTACTCCTGAGTTTGCCGGCGCCCTGGGGCAGGCCACGCTTAACCAGGCCGCGGCTCAAGAAATGGTCCGAAAAGCCTCTCAGGCTTACCTGGAAGCGGCTAATATGCCCAGCCTGGATGATTTAGCCAGGCTGGCAAAACTGGTAATAGCCGTTGAAGCCAAACTCGACAGCCTCAATGAAAAGCTGGCGGGATACCTGGACCGGACCAGTCAGGATAGGGTTGTTGAAACCAAATTAGATAAACTGGCTGAAAGACTGGTGGGATTGGAAGCTAAGCTTGGAGAAATGGCTGAAACTGAAGCAGGGTCAGTTAAGATTGACGACCTGCAAACGCGGCTTAAGTCAATTGAAACCAGGTTAGACAACCTGGACCGGCACCAGGCCCAGGTTGTAAAAGCCATAAACTCGGCTCAAACTCAACCGGAAAAAACGCCGCAATCAGCTAAACCAAAAGAACCGGCTAAAAAGCCTTCCGGGCAAAGCAAGTCCCAACCGGCCAAAAACACCGGTAACGAGAACAAGAGTTAACAAATGAGTGCGCAGCGGGCAGAAGTTAGTGAGGACGAATATTTAAGGCTATTTTGGCAGCAGCTTTATGCGGATTACTACCGGGCTTTTGGGCAAAGAGTTGTAGTTAAAAATGAGGTGGCGGTGGGGCAGTCTGCCAGAGAAGTAATCTGGAGTTATAACAAAACCAGCCTCTATTATTACTTGCCCGCTGCAAAAACCAAAAATCGTTACCCGGTACCGCTTCTGGTGATTTACTCCCTGATTAACAAACCCTATGTGCTGGATTTGCTTCCTGAAACAAGTCTTATTGGCTTCCTTTTAAGGGAGGGTTTCGAGGTTTACCTGTTGGATTGGGGCGAACCTGGCCTGGAAGACGCCGGTATGTTACTGGATGAATATGTCCTCGACCTGCTACCCCAGGCAGTTAAGAAGACCTTAAGGCATAGCAAAGCCCTGGAAATCAGTGTTTTGGGCTACTGCCTGGGCGGGACTCTACTCGCCTGTAGCCTGGCGATATGCCCGCAATTGCCTGTTCGCAACCTGATCTTAATGGCTGCCCCACTTGATTTTTCCGAAAGAGGTTTACTCCAGGTCTGGCTGACAGCAAGCTATTTTGATGTCAGGCGGATTGTTGAGGCTTACCGGCTTATCCCGGCCGAGTTAATTAACTTTGGGACCCAACTTCTAAAGCCTGGCCCCACCTTTTTTTCAGGGTATAACCCTGTCCTTTCTGCTTTTCCCTGTAATAAGGGAAACCTGTCAATTTCCAGGCTTGCGATAAATAAATGGGTAAATGACGGGATAGCTTTCCCAGGTGCGGCTTTTCAGCAGTTAGTAGAAGAACTCTACCGGCGCAATAATCTGGTAAAAGGCGAGCTTGTCCTGCGCAGCAAGAAGGTACAGCTAGCTAATATTAAAGCCAACCTGCTTAATATTATCGCGGCGGGTGACCATATCGCGCTTCCTTCACAATGCCAGCCAGTCATGCAGCTTACCCAAAGCCCGGATAAAACTCAGGTAGTTTTACCGGGCGGTCACGTTGGAATTGTGATAGGCCGAAATGCTTCGGTCCAACTATGGCCTGTTCTAGAAAGTTGGTTGCCGGTCCGGTCTACTTAAAAGACCCTAAAAGTTACCGCTATACTTTGAGTTAGGAGACCGCCCAGGCGGCTGAGAAATTAATAGGAGGGGGAAAATGACCGGAAATTTTACAGCCGGAAACCCGGCGGAAATGTGGCAAAAGTTAATCGAAAATACCACTACTACTCACACACCAGACCATAGTCAGGACAAGGGTAAGGGACAGGATCCCTGGCTTGCCTACGTTGACCAGCTCTGGAAGGCCAATCCCTATAGCAAAAGTTTCCCCTTTGACCCATCGGAAATTGCCACGACCTTTCAGAAAGTCTGGATGAGTTTCATTATGGATCCGACAGCGGTATGGAATAGCTACACCACTTTTGTCCAGAGTTATACCCAGGTTATGACCAACACCGCCCTGCGTTTGTGGGGAGTAAACCCGGCGGCTGAGCCGGTAATTACCCCTGAAGAAGGCGATAAACGCTTCTCGGCGCCTGATTGGCAGCAAAACGCCGTCTTTGATGCCATCAAACAAAGCTACCTGCTTATTTCGACCACTCTTCTAAAAACTGCCGCCGAAACGCAGGGGCTGGACGATAAGCAAAAACGCAAGATGGTTTTCTACCTGCGCCAGTTCCTGGATGCTATCAGCCCGACCAATTTTGCCTTTACCAATCCCCAGGTTATTCATGAGACCATTCAAAGTGGCGGCAAGAATTTAGTTACCGGCCTGCACAATTTAAGGCGTGACATTGAGGCCGGACAAATAAAAATGACCAACACAGACGCCTTTGAACCTGGCCGCAACCTGGCTTTAACCCCCGGCAAGGTAGTTTATCGCAACCAGCTAATCGAACTTATCCAGTATGTTCCGGGCACCGAGAAAGTCCATGCTGTCCCTTTGCTCTTTATGCCTCCCTGGATTAATAAATATTACATCCTGGACATGACACCCAAAAACAGCCTGATCAAGTTCCTGGTAGATAAAGGGTTTAGTGTCTTTGTGATTAGCTGGAAGAACCCGGACGCCTCAATGGAAAATACCAGTTTTGAAGAATACATGACCCTGGGGCCGCTGTCAGCCTTTAAGGCTATCAAAGACATAACCGGCTCACCAAAGGTTCTCCCGGTCGGCTACTGTATCGGCGGCACCCTGCTCTCAATGACCCTGCCTTACCTCAAAGCTACCGGCGATGACACGGTTGATGCGGTCACCTTCCTGGTAGCGCTACAGGATTTCAGCGAAGTAGGTGATACCTCGGTTTTTATAGATGAGCCGCAAATAGCCCATGTCGAAGGCCAGATGCTGGAAAAGGGCTACCTGGATAGCAAGGGCATGGCTTCCATGTTCAATATGCTGCGAGCCAATGACCTGATCTGGAGCAACGTCGTCAACAACTATTTGCTTGGCAAAGAGCCGCCCGCCTTCGACCTGCTATACTGGAACAACGACGGAACCCGGATGGCCCGCAACGCTCATTCTTTCTATTTACGCAATACCTACCTGGAAAACAATCTGGTCAAGCCCGGCAAAATCTGTTTAAAGGATGTGCCGATTGATTTAAGCCGGATTGACCAGGACATCTACGCGGTAGGGGCCCAGCAAGACCACATCGTACCCTGGAATGCCGCCTGGCAGATCAAAAAGCTGGCTAAAGGTAAAGTCCGGTTTGTCCTGGGCGGCAGCGGGCATATCGCCGGGGTTATCTCGCCTCCTTCTAAAGGCAGGGGCTACTGGACCACCGGTACGGAGGCGACTACTGCCGAGGAATGGTTTGAGAAAGCCGAGTTGCAAAGCGGTAGCTGGTGGAATGACTGGATAATCTGGTTAGAGGAACATACCGGCGAACTGGTAGACCCGCCGCCGGTGGGTAACGCTGAATACCCGCCACTTGCGGTCGCTCCCGGAACCTACGTGTTAGAGAAGTAAGGCAAAGCTTTAACAAAATCAAATAGCGCAAGTAAGAAAAGGTTATTTTGAGGGCAGCGACAAAGCTTTTTAAAATTCTGACGAGTTTCGTTGTCTGGTTATGTACTCGCGGGCCAGGAGAGCGAACTCTAAAAACCGGCCTGGCGGCTAATCTAGCCTGGATGGTATATAGCCTGATGCCGGGAGGAACTGAACATTCCTTTTTGGGGCCGCTTACGGCGGTACTTTTGATGCAAACCACCGTCGCAGATTCTATCGTCGGGGCTTTTCAGCGAGTTCTGGCCATTGTAACAGGAGTGGCAGTGGCCTTTGGAGTAAACAGTCTGGTAGGTGAAACCGGCCTGGGGTATCGGCCTGATGGTCCTGCTGGCTCTTATTCCTGGCGCAAATTTGCGTTTAAGTAGCCAGGGGATCTCTGAGGTAGCGGTGAGCGCTATGCTGTTACTGTTCTTTGGTAATTCCAGCAGTTTTGCCTATGCCCCTGCAAGAGCTTAAACGCTTCTTGCAGAACTCGCTGCTGGTGGTTTAACTGAGGTCGACTTAGTAGTAATAAAGGAGAAAGATATTATGGCGGAATTACAGGAAGCGGTAATCGTTAGCGCAGTGCGCACAGCCATTGGTGTTTATGGCGGCGGATTGGCTGAAGTCAGTGCCGTAAAGCTGGGTGAGATCGTCATCCGGGCAGCCCTCAAACAGGCCGACCTGAAAGCTGACCAGGTTGGCGAAGTCATTATGGGCAACGTCCTCTCGGCTGGGCTGGGGCAGAACCCGGCCCGCCAGGCTGCCGTCAATGCCGGGCTGCCGACAGAAGTATCAGCCCTGACCATTAATAAAGTCTGTGGCAGCGGCCTTAAAGCCGTGGCCCTGGCCGCCCAATCCATCCAGCTAGGCGAGGCCGACTTTATGGTAGCCGGCGGCATGGAAAGCATGAGCCGCGCTCCTTATCTTCTGGATAAAGCTCGCTTTGGCTACCGTATGGGTGACGGAAAGCTCATTGATTCGATGATTGTTGACGGGTTGTGGGACGCCTTCAACCAGTACCACATGGGCATGACTGCCGAAAATATTTGCTCCGATTACAAACTGACCCGTGAAGAATTGGACGCCTTCGCCTTTGAAAGCCAGCAAAGGGCCGCCAGCGCGGTTGATTCCGGCCGGTTCAAAGATGAGATTGTGGCTGTGGAAGTGCCGGGCAAGAAAGGGCCGACCATCTTTGACAAAGACGAGCAACCCCGTGCAACTACCGCGGAAGGTTTAGCCAAGCTGCGCCCGGCCTTCAAACCGGAAGGCGGCATAGTCACGGCCGGTAACTCTTCCAGTTTGAATGATGGGGCAGCGGCAGTCGTGGTGACGAGCCGGAAAAAAGCTGAAGAGCTAGGTTTACCAATCCTCGCTACCATCAGGAGCTCTGCCTCGGCCGGGGTCAACCCCCGCATCATGGGTATGGGTCCGGTTCCGGCCACCCGCCGTGCCCTGGAAAGAGCCGCGATAAGTGTAAAAGATTTGGACCTGATAGAAGCCAATGAAGCCTTTGCCGCTCAGTCGGTAGCGGTAGGCCGGGAGTTGGGCTTCGACCGGGCCAAAGTGAACGTCAACGGGGGAGCTTTAGCCCTGGGCCACCCGATTGGAGCCAGCGGCTGCCGGGTGTTGGTTACATTGCTGTATGAGATGCAGCGGCGGCAGGCCCGTTATGGTCTGGCAACTTTATGTATTGGGGGCGGCCAGGGCGTAGCGATGGTAGTAGAACGCTAAAACAGCTCTAATGATACTTTATTGACAGGAGGAGGAAAAAGCGATGACAAAGCTTTTAGAAGGCAAAGTTGCAATTGTGACCGGGGCGGGTCGAGGCATCGGAGTTGAGATTGCCCGTGAGTTGGCCTCGTCCGGCGCCAACATGGTCTTAAACTACGCTACCAGCGTCGGACCTGCGGAGAAACTGGCAAAAGAGTTATCGGAGAATGGCGGCAAGCATATCGCGGTAAAAGCTAATGTCTCAGTCTTCAACGAGCCCAGGAGTTGGCGAAAGCAGCTAACGAAGCCTTCGGCCAGATTGACATCCTGGTCAATAACGCCGGTATCACCCGCGACAAGACTCTCAAAAACATGAGCTTTGAGCAGTGGGACGAGGTCATTCGCACCAACCTGTACAGCATCTTCAATTGTACCAAAGCGGTCCTACCCTTCATGCTGTCTCGCAAGTACGGTCGGATCGTCAATATCAGTTCGTTTGTGGCGTTGGCGGGGAATATCGGGCAGGCGAATTATGCCGCCACCAAGGCCGGGATGATCGGATTCACCAAATCGGTAGCCCTCGAAGTCTCCAGGAGTGGCATCACGGTCAATGTGGTCGCGCCCGGCTTTACCGAAACCGATATGCTGTGGGAAGTACCGGAGAACATCCGGCAGCGTATCCTGGACAGAATTCCGATGGGAAGGTTTGGCACCTCGCAGGAGATTGCTAAATGCGTGCGCTATATAGTGGGCGAAGCCGATTATATGACCGCCCAGGTCATCTCAATCAACGGAGGAGTTTATATCTAACGAGACCGTTCAAAACCGGGGGCTAAGCTACCAATTCTTCCAACGCTTCAGTTTCATCTAAGACTGCTTGCATGGCTGGATACCACCGTTGGAAAGTTTGGTGTAGTTCGTTGTTTAACACCTTTGTTCTCACCTGCATCAGTAGATGTGCTCCCGATTTCTCCAACTTCATTTGCTGCTTTTTCACGAACCGCCGGCTGATTACCTGCTTTACAGTTGATTCTAAAAAAGGCGCTTGAGATTGTTTCACCGTGCCGGTAGCGCTCTCTATTATTTACGATAATGGTCTGGTTCGCCTCTATGTAACCCCTGAATTCACTGACCTTCTTTAATAGCTTTTTCCTACCAGCCTCATTAACCCCTGTCCTGGGTACTTTAGTCATCCGAAAGATTTTCTGCTCAGGCTACCCCCTTGTAAGAATGGTATAAGCCACCAAGTATCGCCACTGAAACTATTTTCCCTTCTATAAATTTAGAGGAGTGTTGTGGTATTGCTTGCCCTATGCCTTGAGGGGGCCGCTCCCCATTTAAATATTGAACGTATTGCTTTAAGACCCGATACAGTTGTCGCTCACTCCAAATAAATAAGTGATCCAGACATTCGCGCCAAACGCTGCCCCGGAAGCGTTCACATATTGAATTGGCTTTGGGAGCTTTGATGGGTGTCTTGAGTATTTTGATATTCCTTCCCTGCGCTACTCGCTCAAATTCTACTCCAAATTTGCGGTCATTATCTCTTATTAAATACTTAGTACAACTGCTCATAAATATGCAGTGGGTAGAAATGGACTTTTGACTAAGCCGTAAGCAATTCTAAGCCCAAACTGGCCGCAATAACCTGCTACGAACTTGTGAGCAGTTGTACTTAGGTCGTATGTAGCAATACATAGGGGAACGTGACCTATTTCACAAGCGGTTCTTAAACCTAGCCGGAAAAGTGAAGTGGGTCACTGGTAAAAGGAATAGGCCAGTGATTGAGTTCACAAACCGCCCGGATATGTACAGCTAACGATGTTAGAACCCTTCCGGCAGGCTAAACTGACATCATCAAAACAACACCCTGGTGACGCCGTAAGGCAAAGTTAAAAAACTAAACTGATAAAAGTTACGAAAATAAAAGTAGCAAATTAGTAACAAACGTAGAGAGGCAAACAATGGACACAGTAATGCTGGCACGAATGCAATTTGGACTTACTACGATTTATCATTTCTTCTTTGTGCCGCTGAGCATCGGTCTTTCCTTCCTGGTCGCCGTTATGGAAACCCGTTACGTCAAGACCAGCAACGAAACCTACAAGAAAATGGCCCAGTTCTGGGGCCGCCTGTTCTTGATTAACGCCGGGGTAGGCATCGTAACGGGTATCGTGCAGGAGTTCCAGTTCGGCATGAGCTGGTCCGAATACTCCCGGTTCGTCGGCGACATCTTCGGAACCCCCCTCGCCATTGAAACTTTGCTGGCCTTCTTCCTTGAAAGCACTTTCCTCGGCATCTGGGTTTTCGGCTGGGACAAGCTGAACAAATACCTTCACCTGGCCTGTATATGGCTGGTGGTCTTCGGTTCCCTGATGTCGGCCTTCTGGATTATCGTCGCTAACTCGTTTATGCAGCACCCCGAAGGTTACACCGTTAACAACGGGCGGGCCGAACTGGCCGATTTCAGCGCGGTGCTGGGCAACTCGAACGTCTGGGTGCAGTTCCCCCACGTTTTGATGGGCGCGCTGGTGATGGGAGCCTTCTTCGTCCTGGGTGTGAGCGCCTTCAACCTCCTGCGCAAACGGGGCGACTTCGAATTCTTCCGCCGCTCGATAAACCTGGCCGTGCTGGTCGCGGTCATCGCTACCCTCGGCGCAGCGGTGGCCGGGGACCGGCAGGGCGAATTCGACGCCAGGGAAAACCCGATGAAACTGGCCGCGATGGAAGGCCTGTGGCATACCGAAAGCGGCGCGGGTTGGTCCTTAATCAGCATCATTGACGAGCAAAACCACAAGAACCTGTTCGAGCTGAAAATTCCTTTCTTCCTGAGCATCCTGGCCTTCAAAGACCCGTTCCACGAAGTCAAGGGTATTGACGAACTCCAGGCCGCCGCCGAAGACAAGTACGGTCCCGGCAACTATACTCCCCCGGTCAACGTCCTGTTCTTCGCCTTCCGAGGTATGACCGGCGCTGCCGGTGCGATGATACTCCTGGCCTTCCTGGGACTATTCCTGGCCTGGAAGCGCCGCCTGGCTACCACTCGCTGGTATCTGTTTATCGCTTCGTTCGGGGTCTTCCTGCCCTATATCTCGAATACCTGCGGCTGGATTATCGCGGAAATGGGCCGCCAGCCCTGGGTAGTGACCGGCGTCCTCAAGACCGAGCAGGCCGTTTCGCCCAACCTCACCCCGACCGAACTGATTATCTCTATCGCTATCTTCGCCACGCTGTACATCGGCCTGGCCGCCGCCGATATCTTCCTGATGACCAAGTTCGCTAATGGCAACCGGGTCGCCGACTTCGAGGAGCATACCGAAGCAGTGGAAGAAAGCGACGAGAAATTGCTGGTCGGCGCATACTAAGAACAGTTGTCAGTAGCCAGTGATCTGTAGTCAGTAAAAATCTTAGCCCGAGTTTATAGCTAAATTTGATAAATATCACTGACGTAAAAGGTAGTTGGTAAGAAAATATAAACCATTATATTAAAAAATTAACAATTAGCACCGGACTACTGATTACTGACCGCTGGCTGCAGACTAATATAAAAAAAAAGGAAGTAAAATAAAATGGACTTAAATACGCTCTGGTTTGGAATTGTAACTTTCTTATTCGTCGGGTTTCTCTTTTTGGAAGGTTTCGACTTCGGCGTCGGTATGCTGATGCCCCTGCTGGGCCGCAACGCCGAGGAACGCCGGACCGTAACCAGCGCCATCGGGCCATTCTGGGACGGTAACGAAGTCTGGTTAATTGTTTCCGGGGCGGCAATATTCGCCGCCTTCCCCGGTTGGTATGCCACGATGTTCAGCAGTTTCTACCTGATGATGGTGGCTTTGCTGGTTGCCCTGATTTTACGGGGCGTCGGTTTCGAGTTCCGCAACCGCCACGCCAGCCCGGCCTGGACGAAATTCTGGGACGCGATGATTACCGGTGGAAGCTTCGCGGCGGCTTTCATCTGGGGCGTGGCTCTGACTGACCTGGTTAAAGGTCTGCCGATTGACGGTAAGCAGCACTACGTAGGCGGGTTCGCCGAATTGTTCAGCCCCTTCTCGCTCCTGGGCGGGGCCGCGCTGGTGGGCCTCTTCCTTTTACACGGCGCGAACTTCCTCACCCTCAAGACCGAGGGCGAAATCCGGGCCCGGGCCGAGCGAGCGGCTAAAATCCTGTGGCTTCCCGTTACCCTGGTAGCCGGTGGCTTGGGCGCTTACGCCGCCGTTGAGACGGACATCTTCGGCCACTCGATGCTGGCGACTGTCTGGGCTATCGTTGCCGCCGCCGCCCTGATAGGGACCGCCGCTTGCCTGCTGGCGGAACGCTCCGGCTGGGCTTTCCTCCTGAACGGCCTGGTTATCATCGGGGTCGCCCTGGCAATCTTCGGCGGGCTTTTTCCACGGGTGATGGTTTCAAGCCTGAACCCGGAGTACAGCCTGACCATCACGAACGCCGCCGCGACCGCTAAAAGCCTGGAAATCTCGTCGTGGTTCTCTCTGACCCTTATCCCGGTGGTAGTTGGCTACCAGGCCTGGAACTACTGGGTCTTCCGCAAACGGGTCAGTCTGAAAGCGGCAGCGCATATCTAAATCACGTTAAACGTAAAACGTTGAAGGTAAAACGGGGGAAACCAGGTGGTTCAGGGGTTGAAAAGCCGCTAACCACCTGACTTTTTACTAAAATGGTCTTTATCCTATATATAAAGTTTTGTGTTTAACCTTTTTCGTAATCTTAATGAGGTACAATAAAATGGCGAACCAAGAAGAAAAAATTCTAGTGTGGCTGTATATGGTCAAGGTTAGCGGCGATAACCGGGCGGCGGAGAGACTCAAATACGAGGTGCCGCTTTCTTTGCAAGAATGGTCGCGCCGCAACGACCTGGAAAACCTAACCCGCGCCTACGGGGAAGCCCTTCGGCACCAGGCACCCCCAGTTGATTGGGAGTAATTTGGGTGTAAGTACCGGGTGTAGTCCGTTTAACCTGGCAAGCAGAAGCAAAATTTAGGATGAAAAAAGAAAAGTCCGCCGCCCGTCAAAAGAAATCAGCCGTAACGCGCCGCCTGTTTTTTCAGGGTGGAAAAGTCCGCTTTTTCCTCGGCATCACAGTCACAACCGGGGCGCTAATAAGCGTCCTGATTGTGGTCCAGGCCCACTATTTAAGCCTCCTGATTGATGATGTTTTCCTTAAAAATGGGTCCGGCGGTTGGGGCTGGCTTTTAGCCTTGCTGCTGGTCATCCTGGCGCGGGCAATCCTCAACTGGGCCGGGGACGCTTCGGCCAGCCAGGCTGCCGGGCTGGTGAAAAAGACCCTGCGTGAAGCCATCTTCAACCACCTTTTAAAACTCGGCCCGGCCTACACGCGCGGGGAACGCAGCGGCGAACTTACCAACACAGCCATGGAAGGAGTCGAAACCCTCGACGCTTACTACAGCCAGTATTTGCCCCAACTTTTTCTTACAATGCTGGTGCCGCTGGTCGTGGTCGCGGCGGTCTTCTCGGCAGATGTGCTTTCAGGTATTGTCCTGATGGTCACGATGCCGGTTTTGCCGGTCTTCATGATTTTAATCGGCTTACAGGCCCAGGCTAAAAGCCAGAAGCAGTTTAATATTCTCAGCCAGATGAGCGCGCACTTCCTGGATGTGCTGCAAGGTTTAGCTACTCTCAAACTTTTTGGTCGCAGCAAGCACCAGGAAGAAACGATTGCCCGTGTCAGCGAACGTTACCGCCAGCGCACCATGGGCGTTTTGCGGGTTGCCTTCCTTTCGGCGCTGGTGATGGAAATCGGCGCGACCCTCAGCACCGCTATTGTAGCCGTCGAAATCGGCTTGCGGCTGCTCTACGGCTACATTCCGTTCCAATCGGCCTTTTTCGTCCTGCTGCTGGCCCCCGAATTTTACCAGCCGCTTCGGACCGTAGGCCAGCGTTTCCACGCCAGCACGTCCGGTATCGCCGCCGCCAGCCGTATTTTTGAAATCCTCGATACGCCCGCGCCCGGTGAGGTTGAAACTGAACCCAAACCCACGTTACAGACTCCCTTAAACTCAATTGGGCTGCGTTTTGAGCAAGTATCCTTCGCCTACCCGACCGCCGGCGGTCACCGGACAGCCCTCGAAAGCGTGGATTTTAGCATCGAGCGAGGCCGTAAAGTAGCCCTGACCGGGCCGAGCGGGGCGGGCAAAAGCACCATCGCCCAGCTTTTATTGCGCTTTATTCAGCCGGACGAGGGCCGGATTATCCTAGAAACCGGCGAAAAGAGCTTTCTTTTAAATGAAATGGACGCTAAAGCGTGGCGCGAACTGGTGGCCTGGGTGCCGCAGAATCCTTATCTTTTCAACGACAGTGTAATTGAAAATATCCGGCTCGGCAAGCCCGGCGCCACCGAAGCCGAGGTTATTGCCGCCGCGAAGCAAGCCCACGCCCACGAATTTATTACCGGCCTGCCGCAGGGCTACGCTACATTTCTGGGAGAACGGGGCGCCAGGCTTAGCGGCGGGCAAATTCAGCGTATCAGCCTGGCCCGCGCCTTTTTACGGAACGCCCCGTTTTTAGTGCTGGACGAGGCTACCTCTAACCTCGATGTGGAAAACGAAGCCTTTATCCTGGATGCGTTGGACAACCTTATGACAGGTCGGACGGTGCTGATAATTGCGCACCGGGCAACGCTGCTGGAACGGGCCGACCGGGTAATCCGCCTGGAAACGGGCCGCGTGGCCGGAGATAACGCGGTCAAGAAGCAAACCCTGGCATGAAAACTTTCTTCAGACTGGTAAAACTGGCCTGGCCGCTCAAATGGGGCATGGTCCTGGCGACCCTGGTCGGCTTCCTGACGGTCAGCAGCGCTATCGGCCTGATGGCGACCTCGGCCTGGCTTATTTCGATGGCGGCTTTGCAGCCTTCGGTGGCGGCGCTGGGCGTGGCGATTGTGGGCGTGCGCTTTTTCGGGATTGCCAGGGGCGTCTTTCGCTACCTGGACCGCCTCATTTCGCACGAAGTAACTTTCCGCCTGCTGTCCCGGTTGCGGGTCTGGTTCTACGGGGCCGTCGAGCCATTGGCCCCGGCTATTTTAGAGCGTTACCGCAGCGGTGATTTGCTGAGCCGGGTTGTTTCGGATATTGACACCCTGCAAAACTTTTATTTGCGCGTGCTGGCTCCGCCCCTGGTCGCTGCCGTAACCGGACTGGGCGTATGGTTCCTGCTGGGCGCTTTCAACCCGGTTTTCTCGCTGGCCTTCCTGGGTTTCTACTTGCTAGCCGGGGTCGGCGTACCCTGGCTGACCCACCTTTTGAGCAAACGGCTGGCCGCCCGCTCGGTGGAACTTCGCTCGGACCTTAACGCGAGCATGGTTGACGGCATCCAGGGGATGGCCGAACTGGTCGCGTTCGGGCAGGAAGACCGCCAGGCCGCCCGCATTGAGCATCTTAACCGTCAACTGGTCAGGGCACAGTTCCGCCTGGGCGCTATCAATGCCCTGCAAAGCACGCTCGGCACCCTGTTGATGAATCTAGCAGCCTGGACCATGCTTGTTTTAGCCATCCCGCTGGTCCGCAGCGGCCGGTTTGACCCGGTTTACCTGGCCCTGGTGGTCCTGGCCGCCCTGGCAAGTTTCGAGGCGGTTTTGCCGCTCGGCCAGGCTTTTCAGTACCTGGCAATCAGCCTGGCCGCCGCCGACCGCATGTTTGAAATCGTGGACAAAGTTCCGGCGGTTAAAACCCGGCCCGCTCCCGGCCCGGTCCCGTCCGAGGCTAACGGTTACAGCCTGGAAGTGAAAAACCTGTCGTTCAGCTACGAACCGGGCCAGCCCGACGCTCTCCACAACCTGAGTTTCAGCCTCCAACCCGGCCAGTCTATCGCGCTTGTCGGCGAAAGCGGGGCCGGGAAATCCACCCTGGCAAATTTGCTCTTGCGCTTCTGGGACTACGAAAAGGGTGAAATCCGGCTGAACGGGCGCGATCTGGACACCATTTCGCCCGAAGATGTGCGTAAAATTATCGGCCTGGTCAGCCAGCGCACCCACCTTTTTAACGCGACCATCCGGGAAAACCTGGCGATTGCCAACCCCAACGCCGACCAGGCCGCCCTGGAAACCGCCTGCAAGCAAGCCCAGCTTCATGACTTTATCACCGGATTGCCGCAGGGTTACGCCACGCCGGTTGGTGAGTTCGGCCTTGCCCTGAGTGGCGGCGAACGGCAGCGGCTCTCTATCGCCCGCGCGATTTTGAAAAACGCGCCTATCCTGGTGCTGGACGAGCCGACCGCGAACCTGGACCGGCAAAATGAACAACTGGTTATGCAAGCGTTACAGAACCTGATGAAAGACCGCTCGACCATCCTGATTACGCACCGGTTGGTGGACCTGGAAGGCTTCGAGGAAATCCTGGTGTTGCGGGCCGGGCATGTGGTCGAACGCGGCGACCAGTCGCAGCTTTTGCAAGAGCAGGGTCTTTTTAACAGGCTCTGGCAGTTACAGGCTGCGACCGTTTAACAGCAAGTACGGGTGAATAGACATACATCATTCTGAGTGAAACGAAGAATCTCCGGCCTGTTGGATAAAAGGCGCTTTTTTCGGGTTCGCTGGCTGATTTTTAAGGAATAACCAGCTCCTGGCCGGGATGAATCAAGTCAGGGTTGGAGATTTTATCCCGGTTCGCGTCATAAATGCGGCGCCACTGGTTGCCGTCACCGTAGAAATTCTGGGCGATTGCGGATAGGTTATCACCTGATTGGACCGTATAGGTACGCTGGCCGCCACCCTGGCCCTGCGCGCCCCGGTTTTCCACCTGCACATTCGCGCCGTCCCAATGTAAAATGGCGTGCTCGAACATCTGGTAGCCGCCGACATCGCCGTGCTGCTCGTCCACCGGCTGGCCGATTTCCGGGTGAGCCTTGTAGTAGCGCAGGAAAGCAAAACCAACCGCGTGCCCGTTGATTGACTCAACATCCGGATTGGCGGCAACCGGAGCCTGGGCCGGTTCAGAAACAGGCGGGACATCCTCGTGAGACTGGGCCTGGCTTTCCACCGCCTGATGGGCTTCCTCACTTGATGAAGGGGCCACCGCTTGCGGGTTATCCCCGAAAGGATTGCCTAAGGTCGGGGAAGGCTGCGTCGAAGGTATCTGCTGGGTGGCCTGGGTAGCCAGGTTCCCCGCCGCGCCCATTATCTGGCCCCAGTCCGGGGAAGCGGCCTGGCCCTCCTGTGGTTGCGGCACTGCGGCGGGTTGCTCCACCGGTTGAGCTTGCTCCACCGGTTGCGCCTCCTGGTGGCTATCTTCTTTCTTGTCGAGGCCGAAAAGGTGTTTTACGGCATCCTTTACCGGGTCGTGACTATCTGACATGCTATTTTCTCCTTCCGGATTAACTTAATCTATTATATTTATCCTACAGCCTGCCCTGGTAATTAACTGATGCTAAATTGGCGTTTGTACAGGAAACGGCCAATAATAAAGTAAACCACGCCCAGACCAAGCGGCATCAACAGATAGAACAGGTCAGGCCAGCGGTTATCCAGCATCACGTCCTGCAAATTCGTCGCTCCAAAAGTCATGGGCAAAATGTACGAGAAGTAACGAACGACCACGTTGAACTGGTTTAGCGGCACAATAAAGCCCGTAAAGAAAAGGCTCGCCAGGATTAAAAGCATGCTCCACTGGACCGCCTGGGTCTCGGTACGAGAGAGGCCTGCTATCAAAAAGCCCAGGCCAATTGAGGCAAAACTGGACGAGGCTATTACGCCGACTGCCAGAAGTGGGTCGCCGATGAACGGCACGCCCAGGAGGAGGTGCAGGGCTGCAATCAACAGGCCGCTCACTATCATCAAGAGAATCATATAACTGAGGAACTTGCCGACCAGGATTTCGGTCGGGTTAATCGGCGATACCCGGAAGATTTCGAGCGCGCCTAACATCCGGTCCCGCACAATCGAAAGCGCGGCCAGGGTCACACCGATATGCTGGAGCAGCAAAATCACGACAGCCGGGGCGTAGAAATTAACAAAACTCACCTGGGTATTTACCAGGTTCTTGGCCTTTGAAAGCACCGGCGAAACCAGCACCGCCGGAGGAATGTTGGCGATTTTGTTAGTATCGGTAATCAAGGCGTTATTAGCATCCTTCAGGTTCGCCAGGTTTTGCTGCTGCTGGCTCGAATATACGTCGTTATTATTCAGATCGTCATTGATGGCCTTGACCTGGGTATCAACCGCGGCCACCCTGCTGTTCAGGTTGCTCACCACCCCCTGCGAGACCTGCTGAGCAATCAGCTTGCTTTGCTGGGTATTACCCTTGCCGTTGCCTGGAATAATAAGGCTGGATGTACCCTGCCGGGCCAGCGCGGTTACGGCTTGTATGCGGGCGATGTCGGCTTTGGCGGCTACAAGATTGTTGGACTGCATGTCCTTTTCAAGCTGGGCGGTAGAGCTATTTAACTGGTCGGTGTATGTTTTAAGCTGCTCATTCGGCGGTTTGGCCGCTTCAAGAGCTTCGCGCAACAGCACTTTGTCGAACTCGGAAGCGTACACATAGGTGCTGTACTCGATATAGTTAGCCTGTAAAGGGCTTAACTGGCGGTAATAGACCGGGAACTGGGCGCTTTGGCCGCCGTAAATCTGGTCAAGAGCGTCGCCCGGCACCACGATTACCGCGCCTAATTTTCCTTCTCGGAGCTTGTTTATCTCAGCATTCTGGTCGGTGGAAACCTCGACGATATTAAAAGTTTCCTTTGAAAAGGAAGCATAATCGGCCACGTTAGTCGAAATTCCCTGCCGGTCAGGCACAACCAGCGCCGTATCGAATTTGTTGGTCCCGTCATAGCCGGTGGCGAAAATAGCCAGGATGATAAATGGCCCCAGCACCAGGCTTAGCACTTTCAAAGGCTGGCGGGCCGAACTTGATAACTCCTTGCGGCAGAAAGCAAGGGTACGGACTATTAAACTCCCCATTTTATTTACCTGCCTCCTGGTTGCCGGGAATTGGATTGTTATTATCGGCGGTAGAGTTGGGCTTGACGGTCGGTAACTTCATGGTATTGTCGCTCGTATCCCGGGCCGGTGACCCAACCGGGCTATCGGGCGGCGGGTTATTATTAGAGGCGATAACCGGTCTTACCTGGGGAACCGGGACCGGTTGCGGTCTGGTGGCCTGGTCTACCGGTGGGCGAACGGTTTGCCCGGGCAACCCCGGTTGTCCCGGCCACGGCGGGTTATCCGGCCCGCCCGGTAGTTCAGGACCGGGTAAAGGGCCGGGCGTCGGCGGGAACGGTTCGTTCGGCCCGCCCGGAGGCACCGGCGACTCACCGCCACCCGCAACCATTGATGGTGGTTGCAGGGAAGGCGATGGCTGCCTGTCTCTGGCCCGGTTAGCGTCGTCAGGTTGGCCGGGTAGCGGGGGCCGGACAAATTCTCCTCTCCCCACATTCCCCTGGTTGTTCCCATCCGGTTTAACAAGCGCCGGGACGGCCGGAGGTGGCGGCGGTGGCGGCACTGCTGCCTGTGCTGGAGCGGGCAGGTTCTGGGGCGGGTTCTTTTTCTTGCGGGGTTGCGAGGCCGCCACTTCCTCCTCATCGTCCTCGGCCTCGTCCTGCTCCATCAGGCGCACAAACACTTCTTCGAAGTCCGGGCGGTACTGTTCAATGGTTTTCACCGGAATATTCCCCTCCTGCAAGGCCGAAATAATATAAGGCACCGTCTCAGCGCCTTCATTTACCGTTAATTTCAAATCCTGAGTGTTAAGGAATTGGACATAAGTCACGCCCGGCACGCGGCGGATAATTTCAATGGCCTGCGGGCTGACAAATTCAAGGCTGAGATTGACAATGTCCCCGCCGAAAGCGTCCCGCCGAATCTGGCCGGGTTCGCCCAAAGCCAGGATACGGCCCCGGTTGAGGATAGCTACTTTGTCGCAATAATCCGCCTCGGTGACATACTGGGTCGTCACAAAAATCGTCCGCCCCTGGTCGCGCAACTCCCGGAAGTGGTCCCAGAATTTCGAGCGTAAAATCGGGTCAATCCCGGCGGTCGGCTCGTCCACAAAGATAAGTTCGGGGTTGTGGACAAGGGTCGCGGCCAGTTCAAGACGGCGCTGCATACCACCCGACAACTGGGAGGCTAATTTGTTGCGGGCATCCCATAGGTCCACAAATTCCAGGGCTCTTTTGATTTTGGGGCCGCGATTAAACCAGCTCATACCATAGACCGAGGCTACAAAATTGACGTTACCGACGGTTGAAATTTCAGGGAAAAGCACGAATTGCTGAGGCATGTAACCAATGCGCTCGCGCCATTTCTTGCGGAATTTGTGCGGCTCGCGCCCAAAGACTAAAACTTTCCCTTCGCTGGGCTTATACAGGCCGGTCAGCATGCGCATGGTGGTACTTTTGCCGCTACCGCTGGGACCGAGCAAGCAGAAAATTTGGCCGGGCGTAACCTCAAAATTTAGGTCATGGACGACAACTTTATCCTTACCAAAGCTTTTACCGGCATCCTGCATCTGGATAATGGCGCCTTCGTTCCAGAGCGCCCGGCGTGGCCGGTAATTGCCTGGGAGGGGGTTATTGGCCTGGGCGGCTTCCGGTTCTAAAGTGCTTGTCATTTGCTTAACCCTCGTTCTCTTATCTCTCCTGGTGGAGGAAAAATTAGTCCGACATCCGGCACAATTTTAATAACTAACAGTACAAACAATCCCTTTTATTAAATGTTTACTTCAGGTAACTATTGCTTTTTATTAACAGCGAGCCAGCAATAATCGTGGGGAGGATTGAAGCCCAGCACCGAAAACGGCACTTTGGGCTGCTTTCGTTCTCTTAGATACTTTTGCAGCTTCTGGTTACGGGCATAGAAGCGCCGGGCGACCCGCCAGGCTGCTTTCATATTGGGAAAAGAGACCTTCATTTTCGAGCTTCCCGGCAGGGACACATAAGAGAAGCCATGCTCGGCCAGCCATTCATAGTCCTGGGGCCGGGGCCAGATAATAACGATTTTGCCGCCGTTGCGGGTTACCCGCATTAATTCTTTGAGGCCGGGTTCGCCGCCCTGTTCCGGGTCAGCCGTAAAAGCCGAACTGGAAAGGGCTACTTCCACGCTGTCGTCAACCAGGGGCAGACTGTCGAACCGTCCCTGAAGTGGTTTTATCTGGCCCCGAAAGGGCTGTTCTTTTAGCTTTTTTTCCAGGATTTGCAAGAGGCCGGGTGAAGGTTCAACTGCGTAGACTTTAGCCGCGCCGTTCCGCAGGCATTCAAACGAAGCCCGGCCACTACCCGCCCCGGCATCGAGGACCGTCTTACCCGTAAGGGACGATTTGAGGTCGCGAAAGATACCCGGGTGCAAATTTTCCCCGGCGGTTAATTCCTCGTAAAGTTCAGGCGTTTTCCAGTAAGTCAGTTCCCAGAAAAAAGCGTCCAGCAACTTGCGCCGGGCCGACTCGATTTTAGGCAGGGAGGCGGGCCGGTTCAACTCGCGCAAAAAGCGGAACCGGCGAGGGACCGGCATCTGGCGGCTTATCCGCCGTGCCAACCCCGAATTGTCACTGTGCAGGGCCAGGGTCACTTCTTTAAGAGAGACCCCAAAACTATCCTTGCTAAACAGGTCTCTTAAAGCTTTGTCGTCAAAGACCGCAAAATCGGCCAGAGTGAAGGGGTTTTCAAAAAGAGGGCCGCCCGGGCCTTCCCCACTCGCCGGTTCTTTTGGGAGGGAATCCGAAGACGCCGTGGCTAATCGGCGGAAAGCTTTCGGTTGGAGGCGGGCCACTTTTTTACCGTTTTTAACCGTGTGTAACAAATTCTTTAGCTGGTCGAACGCTTGTGACATCTGGCTGTAAGCACTCCTCACCATCTCAGGCGCTACAGTTCAAACTAATCAATACATCTTAATGAGGCAAATGCTTTTGAACAATTTCAAAAGCTGTAATTAAATCTTTTCAAGATTTTCTAAGCTTTAGCATATCAAGAGCAAGAGATATGCCACCTTAAAGCCGGTTTAAGGATTCTGGTTAGGAATTATTATGTGTGCAAAATGTACAAGATTTATGGTCAAAATATGGAAGGTCCGTACATTGATACAATCCGCACAATTTGTAAGAATAAGTTATTACTTTTTAGTAAATCATTCCAATCCAGCGCCGAACGCTCAAACTCTCTAAAGTAAGGCTAAAAAAGACCAGGATAAGGTCAAAATTCGGGAAGTAGTTAGTTTTATTGGAAATCAGCCTGGACACGATGTTGTGTTTTTGCTAAAAGCAACGGGGCAAAGTCAGCTTAATTTGAAATGAGGAGAATTTTAGGATGTTGATGCAAACAGCAACAGCCCCTACCGTTAATACCGGCGATACCGCCTGGTTATTAATGAGCGCAGCCCTGGTGATGTTGATGACGCCTGCCCTGGGGTTTTTCTATGGCGGTCTCGTCCGCAGCAAAAACGTGCTTTCGACTATTATGCACAGCTTCTTTATGCTGGCCCTTATTAGCGTCCAGTGGGTGCTGTGGGGTTACTCGCTGGCTTTTTCTCCAGATGCAGGAGGCTTTGGCATCATCGGCGGCCTGGGCTGGGTCGGTCTGGAAGGGGTTGGCACCGCCCCGAACGCGGATTATGCCGCGACCATTCCGCACCTGCTTTACATGGTATACCAGGGTATGTTCGCGGTGATTACCCCGGCCCTGATTACCGGCGCTTTCGCGGAACGCAAACGCTTCAAAGCTTTCGTAATCTTCAGCCTGCTGTGGGCGACCTTCGTCTATGACCCGATTGCACACTGGGTCTGGGGCGTAGGTGGCTGGCTGCGCGCCATCGGCGCGCTCGACTTTGCCGGCGGCACCGTGGTCCACATTTCCAGCGGCGTATCCGCCCTGGTAGCGGCAATGATCCTGGGACGCCGGATTGGTTTCGGTCGGGAGAAGATGGACCCCCACGACGCAACTATGACAGTCCTTGGCGCGGCCATGCTGTGGTTCGGCTGGTTTGGCTTTAACTCTGGCAGCGCCCTCGGTTCGGGTGAACTCGCCGCCAGCGCCTTCGTTACCACCAACACGGCCGCCGCAATGGGCGCGCTGACCTGGATGACTGTTAGCTGGGCGCACCATAAACAGCCTAGCGTACTGGGCGCTGCCGCCGGGGCGGTGGCCGGTTTGGTCGCGATTACCCCCGGCGCCGGTTTCGTGGATACCAGAGCGGCCATTCTGATAGGTTTTGTCGCCGGTATCCTTTGCTACTTAGCCGTTCAACTTAAGAGCATTATCAAAGTTGACGACGCTCTCGACGTATTTGCCTGCCACGGGGTGGGCGGTATCTGGGGCGCGATTGCGACCGGTATTTTCTGCCAGAAGGCTGTTAACCCGGCGGGGACCGATGGCCTGATTACAGGCGATTTCAGCCAGGTGGGCAAGCAGCTTTTAGCGGTGGCGGCGGTGGTTGTCTTCTCCGGCATTATGACCTTCATTATACTCAAGCTCATTAACCTGTTCGTCCCGTTGCGGGTCGAGGAGAAAGAAGAAGCCCTTGGCCTCGATACCTCTCAACACGGCGAACCGGCTTACCAGCTTTAATATGGCCGCAGCAGCCCAGACTTTCGTGGGAACCGGTTCAAACCGGGCCGGTTCCCTCGAAACTAGGCAAACTGTACATATTTCTGGTGAATTTATTGTTGCTAACGTACATTGTGCTTTTTAGCACAGAATGTAAAAATAGAGTAGTGAAGGACAAATAATTACCTGGTATAGAAAGATATATAGAGGAGGTTTCAAAATGTTGATCGCCTGTTTAATTGCTTTTGCACTCCTGGTAGTCGCCTGGTCTGTACTGCCGTCTTCGGTTGAAACCGTAGAAGTTTCAAAAACGGCTGATGCCCCTAAAGGGAGCACCGTTAGAGCGGCATGAAGTTTAATTTGTGCAGATAAGTAAATCCTTAGTTTGAATTCATAATGGCCGCAAGTGCGGCCTTTTTTTAGAAAATTTCTTACACCATCGCAGGCAGAACTTCCCCCAGATTTACTATTTTTCTTCAGGAGATATAATTTTATTACACCAGCTAAAAACCCCGGCCTGCCCAAAAGGTAGACCGGGGTTTTTAATTTGAGGGGTTGCCAGCTCTAACTCTTGGGCATCGACTTCAAGGCATTATAGGATGGCCTGGTGGACCAGTCACCCTGGATAAGCCCCCACGGGCTTTTCTCATCCTGCGAGCTGAGGAAAGTGGCAAAATTAAGTTGCCAGACGCACATAACACCCATCCAGGGATATTTGGTTTTGGCAATCTGGAAAGCCTGTACCAGGTAATCGGCCTGTTGCTGCTCGCTAACCAGCGCGCCGTACTCGTAGCCGGGGGCGGCGTTTTTGGTGGTCCAGCCGAACTCGGTCAACCAGACCTGTTTATTGCTGTCCCCGTACTTCTCCATTATGGCCCGCATGTTTTCCACCCGGCGGAAATAGAAAGAAGCATCGGTAGACCAGGGCCGGTTTTTATCGGCGGGCGGGTCAGTCGGCCAGAGTTCGTTTGGCGGATTGGCCGCGCTACCCGGATGAACTCCTAGCACGTCAAAATAGTTACGGATTTCTCCATTGTTGTACTGATAGCTTTGTTCGAGGAAAATCGCGTCATTAACGGCGTAATTCGGGTCGTTGATGCCCGTCGGGCTGAGGCCGCCATAAATTACTATAGCCCAGGGGTCGGACGCTTTGATGCCCTGGTAACCGGCCTTAAGAGTATCAACATAAGGTTTGACCGCTACCCTGCCGCCGCCGGTCTCACGCTCGATATTTTGCTCGTTCCAAATCTCATAAGCGTCAACCCGGCCCTGGTAGCGCAAAGCCATGCGTTGCATAAAATCGCCAAAGACTGCCGGGTTAGCCGGTAAGCCGCTGGTGCCATTGATTCCGGCCCAGGTTGGCGCGTGGACAATACTTAATATCAGGTGAATATGGTTGCGGTTGGCGCTATCTACAACGCTATCCAGTTCACCCCACTGGAACTGTCCGGGCGCCGGTTCAACGGTATCCCACTGGATTTGCTGGCGGGCCCAACCGAACCCGGCGTTCTGGACCAGCCCCAAGACGCGGTCCTTATCCTGGCCCGGCAGCCAGACATTCATACCGTACCCGAGGTGTGGCCCTTTAAGCGGGAAGGAAGGCCCGCCAAATTCCGGCAGCACTCGCGGTGCGCCTGTGATCCCGGAGCCAGTATAATAACTTTCTTTACCGGCAGGTTGCTTTGCCTGGACATCCTGGCGCACTTGCAACCGGCTTATCTGCTGGTTACCGAGCAGGCCAAGTTCCACCTCATACTGGGTGTACTGGAATTCAGGGTGAAATTCAAACCTGGCCCGTTCGAAATACTGGACGGTGTAGGTCTTGCCATCGGCCGGGTTGAGTTCGGTAAATTCTTCGGAAATGGGGTAGCCGAACTGAGCCAGCCCGCCGTGACTTTCCCAATAATTTTTAAACCCAAAAGCCAGGGAGTGGCCGGTTTGATCAAAATACTGGCGCGACGCGGTATTGGCGGAATTGCCTATACGCACAAAAGGCTGTTCCCCTTCCCGCCCGGTGGTCAGGTTGCGGCCCAGCAGGCTCAGCAAAACAGTATAGTTGGTCCCGGCATTTTCCGGGTGATATTCAAAGACGGCTCGTTCAAAAAATTGGGTTACATAGACTTTGCCATCGGTGGGCGACTTCTGCATAAAAGGTTCGGTCGTAGGATAGCCGAACTGAGATAGCCCGCCGTGACTTTCCCAATAGGCCTTGAAAGCTCCGCTCATATAATGGCCTGTAATAGAATAATAAGCCACATCACTGGCGGCGGCGCTAGCGGTCGGGGTGCTACCGGCTACCGGCAGAGCCAGGACAGCCAGCCAGAACCACACCAGGCCAAGTTGCCATTTCTTCCAGCTTTTGGCGCTGGAAATTATTTCTTTCACTAATTTTAAATCTTTCTAGTTAGTGAGCTGTTCGCCTATTTGCAGGCGAAAATGTTTCCCTTAATGGTTTCCCTCAAGGAGTGATTTTAGATTACTTCCCAAGTATAACGAATAACTAACCCGGTGGTTAGCAAGAATAGGCCTGAAATTAAAATTCTAATTTTTAATTTATCTTTTTCTTGTCGTTATATCAATAATAGATTCTAAAAAGAGTAAGAATTTTCTTGGTGGTTTAATATAAAGGTATAGCAAAAGGTTTAACTGTTTGCCGGATGTAATATTTAGCATGGAGCGATATATTATAAGAGCGCTTGCTGAAGGAAGGCTGTAAATTAAGCGAGCCTGGAAACGACCTTCAGGTATTAACAACGCCACTTTCGCTTTAAAGTTGAGAAGTCTCGGGATTGAGGAAATCAAGCTCAAAATGATTGTTTCAAGCGAAAGTCCTGAATAAATGAAAGACACCTGGCTTTTACTCGCCGGAGTGGCTAACTTAATGATGAGGCTGTCTAAACCTGGTTGAAGAATCACACCATTCTCCTAACTCTCTCCTTGCGCTCCCTGCCCCAACCCCTACAGGGGTGGAGCGCGTGGGGCCATTCTAAAAATAGCCCCCTATTTAGAGACCAGCCGCCACAGGTATTAAACAATAAGAACCTTTGGCTGCGCCTTAAAAGGCCGGGGCGGCTGGTACCATTAACCGAAACGGAGGACGAATTTTGACTAAACGTAAGTTGTTTAATATTTTCCCAGCTTTAATGCTGTTAGTTGTAGCCCTCGCTGCCTGTGGAGATAACACTGCCACATCGCCCACCACGGCAGCTATTTCGGCTGCGACCGGGGCTACGGGTGCAGGCACGACAGCCGCCCCGACTTCGGCGGCTACAACCAGTTTGGCGGCTACTACTTCCGCAGCTACGACCACTTCGGCAGCTACTACTTCAGCGGCTACGACCACTTTGGCAGCTACTACTTCCGCGGCTACGACCAGCCCTGCGGCAACCTCGGCGGCCGGTACCTCAACGGCTACTACTTCAGGAACGACTACCGGGACAACGGCGGCCGGAACCGGAACAGGCGCCGGCACAACCGCAGCCGGTACTGGCGCCGGAGCTACCGGCTCATCTGCTATGGCGGTCCTGAATTACCCGACCGGAACACCGGTTAATGTTGGGTCACTTCCGATATCCACCTTCGGCCAGACCCTGGGCATTCCCGG
>CADDZM010000027.1 GCA_902812345.1 Chloroflexota bacterium
GAGTATAAAAGACCGGGTAACGGCTCTTTTCCCGGCGGGGTGGTCGCCTTTAGCCATGGCCTTCTTTTTCATGCCGGTAATTTTGCTGGGGGCGCTTTTTATCTCGTACTACATTTATTTTTACGGTGAACCCTTCCCTAACACCCAGGACCACGCCGGGTTCGCGCCCTTACTCGAAATTCCGTCCGGTCTGCTGGGACTGTTGTTCGACCAGAAATACGGCATGTTGATATACGGGCCTTTTTGCCTGCTGGCCTTTTGCGGTTTGTGGCTGATGGCCCGCCGCCACTACGACCCGACCGAAACCTCGGTCTGCCGGAGCGACCTGACCTGGCTGGCCCTGGTAGCCGTGCCTTACCTGCTTATAATGGGCGATTACAAGCAGTGGTGGGGCGAATGGGGGCCGCCCGCCCGCTACCTGGTCCCGGTGGTTCCTTTGCTGGCAGTGCCGCTTTCGCACGCTCTGGTCGAACTCAAAAGCTGGCTGGCTAAAGGTTTTCTGGTTATAGCTGCGGCCTGGTCGGCGGCTTTCTCGGCCCTTTTTATGTACAACCCGCACGTTATGTACAACTGGCAGACCGCTAACCCGGCCACCTCTTTACGCTGGATTGAGGCTAATGTACCCTTTTTGAAAGATGCCTCGCTTGGCAAATATTTCCCGTCTTATGTCACTAACCTGACCATCACTGGCAGCGAACCGAACTGGCTGGCGGCTTTGCTCTGGCTGGGAGCAGCCCTCGTCCTGGGGATTGCTCTTGTTATCCTCGGCCCCGGCAAATCAAAACCGCAGTATCTCTCCCAGGTAGAATTAAACTCGCCCTTACCCTGACCAAAATCTAAAAGTTACAGGAACAATAAAAAAAGACCGGACAAAACTTGCCCGGCCTGTTGAAGCTGGTTGCTATGCCATTTATTTACGATACCAGCCGAAAAGCAAATCCTGGTAGCCAAAATAAATGTTGCCCGTTTGGGTTGAATTGCCAACCGGACTGACTACCGGGTGGACCGTCGCCTGGACTTTGCCGTTTTGCTCGGTCAGGTCGGCCAGCCACAGGCCGCTCTTCCCGTTACCAGATGCATCGGCTAGCAATAACTGTTTACCATTGGCCGACCAGAGGGGATTTTCCAGGCCGCCTAAAGCGTTAAGACCCTCAATTTGACTGGCGTTGGAACCGTCAGCATTGACCAGCCAGAGGGTGTTGGTTTTAAGCCAGTTTATATAGGGGGCTTCGTCGCTAAAACCGCTGGCGCTGGCGGCCCGGACAAAAGCAATCCGGCTGCCGTCCGGCGACCAGGCCGGGTCGAGCGAAACGGTGTTGGCCGGTTGCGGGACAGCCTGGCAACTGTTTTTGGTTATGTCGCAAATAGTCAGAGACTTGTTAGCCGTTAGCTGGCGGCCTGCCCCTTCCACCGCCACAAACTTCGTACCGTCCGGCGACCAGGAGAGCCAGTCGGTATTAACCAGGCTCTTAACGAGTTGCTGAGGCAGCCCGTCGTGGTTTACAAGGTCCAGGCTTTTCACAGGTAAACCATCCATCGAAAGTGAGGCGGAATTGGCCGGGATGGTCTGGAAAAGCAGTCCTTTACCGTTAGGCCACCAGCTTAGAATCTTGATGCCATTTCCCTGCATTGCCGAAATAGGACTATTATCTGGAAAAACAACCTTATCGGTGGTCGGAATGGTTTGAATCCGGGCTGTACCACCGGGGATTTTATCGAAAGTTACAAAGGCCAGCGTCAAACCGTCCGGCGACCACAAAGGCGAGGAAGCATTTGTCGAAATAATTATGCGGGCAACTTTGTTGGTGTCAACGATTTGCAGGCCATTATTAACTCCATTTTGGCCGGTCTGCGTAAGAGCCAGTTCGTTTTTAACCGGGGACCAGGCAAATTCACCCGAACCCGGTGGCATGAAAGTTCCCGTTCCATCAAATTTACTCATATATACAACATTAGTTGTTGGTCCGGAATTTGCCCGGTAAGCCAGCCACGCGCCATCATAAGACCATTTAAACTCACTCACCCCGCCACTGGTAGTTAGCTGGTGAGTCTGCCCGGTCGCGCCATCGAGGACGAACAGATTGCCGTTAGAGACGAAAGCCAGTTTGCCCTGCTTGCTAAAGGTCGCGCTGTTCACGGTCAGCCCGGCGATTGTTTGCGGCGTCGGGGTAGCGGTTGGAGTGGGCGGTCCAACGGTAACAATGGGCAGCGGCGTTGAATTCGGCACCGTTGCTTTACCTAACCCAATTGTTAGGGTCCAACTACCGCCCGGCCAGGTCGCGATAATCCGGTAACAACCAGCTTCCGGCGCGTATAGGTCAGAAGGCCATATATGCCAACCACTTGGGTATGGATATGTTACCTTTTCTGTAGTATCGAGGTTGAGTACTGTTCCAGCCGCTCTTACTTTGAACCATAAGGGCCGCCCAGTTTTCAAATTAGCGCCCTGTATCCTAACAGTACCTGTAAAAGTTGGTGCAATAGCCCATAAAACTTTTTGCTGATAACCTAATTCAGTTGGTTTGCCTTCAAATAATGGAATACCACCCTGTGAATTAACCCCGACCAAACCGACAGGATTTCCACCGGCCATTGGAGCTGTATCGGGCGATAAATTCTGTAGGACCGGGGCAGGGCCGCAGTCCCGGGGGATATAGTCCAGTTCAGGCGCGACATAGGGCGTGGGCGTTACGGTCGGGCCAGTCGGGGCGGTCGTAGAGCCGGGTAAAGCGGACTGGCTCGTTTGAACAACTTTCGTGGCGTCCGAAACGACCGGCGTAGAACCTTTATTGCCTGACATTAAGACTGAAGCGGCAATCAGAAAGAGCGCCAGGGCCGCCGCCAGCCCAAGCCCGGCCAGGGCCAGACCGCGACGTTGCTTTAAGGCAACCGGTCTTTTCCGGTCAGCCTCCCCGGTATCATGTTTTAACGCTGCTGTTTCACGGTTATGGTTTAATACTTTTTTCTCGTCCTGGGTTGTTTCACTTTTAGGTATATATAGTGCATTTAGGGGCTGCGGGACATTATCACCTGATAATCCCTGCAGCCGGTTTAAAATTTGCGGCCAGCCGTCTAAATCTTCCGGGATATCCTGGCGGGCCTGTTCGGCAAGAAGGCGGCCAAGCGGCGTTTTTGGTTCAGGCATTTTAAAATTCCTCTAATACAGTTTGTTGGCGGTCCGCCCGGTGGTTAAAAGTCCGTTTATAACATTCGCAGGTCGCCAAGTAGAGCTCGCAGGCGCTTGCGGGCTGCGTATAGATGCGCTTTGACCGTCCCAACGGCGCAGTTCAGCCGGTCAGCGGTTTCAACCTCACTCAAATCAAGGTAGAATCGCAGCACGAAGACCGCCCGTTGTAAGGGCGAAAGCTTTTCCAGGGCCTGCCAGATTTCCTGGCGTAACTCGATATTTTCAAACCAATCTTCGGTGCTTGAATTGGTGTCTTCCAAAGCAGAAATTTCAGGCGAAACTTCATCATCAAAAGGAACTTCTCTCCAACCGCTCTGCCGGGTCGCCGCCTTAATGGCATCATTGACCACAATTTTTAAAAACCAGGGGATAAAGGGACGGGAAGGGTCAAATTGGTCAATCCGCTCGTAACTCTTTAAAAAAGCAGCCTGGACCACGTCTTCGGCCAGGGGACGGTCACGGGTAATCAGGTAAGCGGTACGGACCGCGTGGACATAGTGCAGCCGTACCAGTGTTTCAAGCCCGCCAATATTTTGTTTCTTAAGTTGAAAAATTGCCGTCTTTTCGTCCATGCCACCTGCCCTTTATTTTGTTCCGTCCGCTACTAATATCCGGCAGAGAGCTAAAAGGTTTAGGCAATTCCGGCCAATTTACATTATTTATTGAATATATTTACTTACAAACAGCATTAAGTCCAGGCCGTAGAAGAAGCTGTTAGAATTTTTTTTTCAGGGGCGTGCGGAGCCGGTAGCCCGCACCCCGGACTGTTTCGAGCATTTTGGGGTCTTCGAAAGGGTCGTCAATCTTACGACGTAAGCGGCGGACATAGACATCTACCACGTTCGAGATACTTTCAAAGTCGTAATTCCAGAGGTGATTTTCGACCATCTCGCGGCTAATAAGCTGGTTAGGATGGCGCATGAAATACTCAAGCAAAGTGTATTCGCGGGCAGTTAGCTTTATGTCCTGACCGTTTCGTTCGACAAAATGAGTAGCCGGGTCAATCACAAGGTCGCCTACCTGCAACAGGCCGCTCTTGCTGGAACCTTCCCGGCGCAAAAGCGCCCGCAACCGGGCCAGGAGTTCGCTCATGGCAAAAGGCTTCACAAGATAATCGTCGGCCCCGCTGTCAAGCCCCTGCACCCGGTCTTCCACGGCGTCGCGGGCGGTCAGCAGGAGAATCGGTGTTTTATTACCCTGGCGGCGCAAAGTCCGGCAGACTTCCAGCCCGTTCAATTGAGGCAGCATCACGTCAAGGATAATAACATCATAAGGCGTGTAACCGGCCAGGTCCAGCCCTTCCGCGCCATCAAAAGCCGTATCTACCGCGTAGCCTTCTTCAATGAGGCTGGTTTTAAGCGAAAGGCTAAGCCGCCGGTTGTCTTCCACCAAAAGAGTCCGCATTTCTTTTTGTTAAACCTTTTCTTTTTATTCTTTTCCTGGCAAATCTTAAATGCCCTGCCAAATCATGATATTACCAGAAAATGACAGGAAAATGACAAAAGGAGTTTCTAAAATTGTTTTGCGATTAGTCATTCTAGTGTCATTTTCAAGTGTTAAATTTAGACAGAGGCCGCTGAGGGAGAACGGGCGGCCCGAAATAAGAAAAGATCACAACTTTCGCTTAGAACCTGAGATGCTTTCGGAGTACGAGGAAATCAAACTCATAATAAAAGTTTCAAACGAAAGTCTAAAGGTATAAAAGGCCAGGCTTAGTTATTTGCCTGGACATTTTGAAAGGAGAAAAAGCGATGCGTAAATCGCGCAATTGGATTTTAGGGCTGGGAGGCGGCCTGTTGGCCCTGGCTATTATCGCCCTGGTCACGGTTAACCTGCTAAGCGCCCCTCCGACGGTGAACGCCGCCCCGGCGGCCCAGACGGCCCAACCTACGGCTACCCCGGCGGCTTCAACCGGAACCGGTATGCCCGACCTGGCGAAAATTCAGGCCAGCCTGGGCGAATATAACCAACTTCTTGGTTCTTTCCGCAAAAATTTAGCGGCCCGGTTAAATATCCCGGAGGACCAGCTTGAAACCGCTGTCAGCGGCGCGATGAGTGACACCACTAACCAATTAGTGAAAGATGGCAAGCTTACCCAGTCACAGGCGGACCACCTGAGCGCGCTGGGAGCCGAGTTCTTCAAGGGGGTAAATTTCCCACCGAACGCCAACGTTATTTCCCAGATTGCGGGCCTGGTTCCCCTTTCAATGGACCAGTTCAAGCAGATTGAGAGCGACGTAGCCGCTTCGCTTAACCTCCAACCGAGCGCCCTGGAAGACCAGCTTAAAGCCGGGCAGTCCCTGACCGATATCGCCAGAACTCAAAACGTGGATATTCAGAAGGTCAAGGATACCATTCTGAGCAGCGCAAAGACCCAGCTTGACGCGGCGGTTAAGGCCGGTAAACTGACCCAGGCCCAGGAGGACCATATAAATAAAATGGCCTCCCAGTATATCGACAAACTGGTAACCGCTAAACCGGGCAGCTTCAAGAAATAATTGCCCACCAACCTACCAGAAACCCCCGGCTTGCTCTGTAATAAGCAAGCCGGGGGTTTTAAATTTGAAAACTTATACCAGTTATCGCCGGAGAGCAGCTTTTTGTCTCCCTGGACGAAATCGAGAAATGGCAATTAACGAAGGAAAGACACGATTTCCTGGGCAACCTGGGGCGTAGGATCGAGCGTGATAGTGTAGTGGTTAACGCCCGGAATCTCAACCAACTTCGACCCGGCGATGCTGCGGTTAACAATATGAGCGCTTTCCTCGGGCAGGATAAAACCGCCCCGGCCGCCGTCAAGGGTCCCAACTGTCGCCCGCAGAATCAGGGTGGGGGTCTT
Organism: Chloroflexota bacterium; assembly: GCA_902812345.1. GTDB lineage: Bacteria > Chloroflexota > Chloroflexia > Chloroheliales > Chloroheliaceae > 54-19. The sequence goes on from CADDZM010000027.1 coordinate 6,027, forward strand.
GATTTTAGAATAAAGGCCGCTTGGCAGGTATTCGGGCAAATACTGGCTGTTAAGATCTTCCTCGGCGGCTTCAGGCAGCACTTTGGTCTTAACCGTACCGTCCGGTTGGACCTGGCCGTCATAGGCCACAAACTGCTCCACCTCCTGGGTCCAGTTAGGGTAGACCGGCGACTCGCGGAAGAACTTAAAGTGGTCATCCCGCGAGTTAAAAGTCCGGGTCAGGCGGCTAAAGCTGCTGCTGATGGTCTGGCGGGCGTCGGCGGGTGTATCCATGCCGTGGTCCACCATAACCAGCTTGCGAACCCGCTCCGGGTAGCTGGCCGCGAACTGCAATCCTATGACTGCTCCCAACGAGTGACCGACCAGGTTCACCGATGGCAGTTTGAAGAAATCGAGCAAGTTTAGCAAATCTTCGGCGTGAATGGCGGTGTTGTAGCCGGTAGAAGGCTTAGAGCTATCGCCCCGGCCCCGCAAATCATAAGCGATAAAGCGATATCCGGCGGCGGCAAAATCGGGGGCCAGCGCGCCCCAGCTAAACAAGTTCGCCGTTATGCCGTGGATTGCTACGATAGTCTTTTCAGGCAGGGCGGCGCTATCACCCCATTCGCCCCAGGCCAGTTCAACTCCCCTGGCCTCGGCCCGTCCAAGACGCGGTTCTTCGTTGGATTCACTCATTTAATTAAAATCCTTCCCAAAAGTTTACTTCTTCCTGGTCGGTGGGTTCTGGGCTACCGCCAGCACCCGGTCATATTCCTGCTTGAACGCTTTCGCCATGGCCGGGTCGTCTGCGATTAACAGGTTCTCGTCGTTAGCCGTATCGGCATTATCCGAGAAGTTAAACGAGCCGAAAATTACCGTCTTTTCGTCAATGATAAAAACCTTGTGGTGCATGACATAGGGGTTACCGTCCGTATAAACCTGCAAATTGGGCATTTTGAGGGCGCTCATTTTGCCATATTCGGAATACTGCGTATTGCTGCCGGTGGTTTCAAAGACCCCACCGACCGTGACCCCGGCTTTCGCCTTATTGATAACGGCGTCACCGATATTCTCGGCAGTAAAAGAGAAAGCCATAAAATAAATACTTTTGGTGGCCTTGTTAAGTTCGTCCACGACGTGTTTGGAAACGCCGTCTTCCGCCGCGAAATAGTTCTGCACCCGCACTCCGCTAATGGTCAGGACCGGGTTCGGCACGCCTTTGGCCTTGTTGGGACCAAAGGTCTTCTGAACAAACATTTTTTCAAACTCGGTCGTATAATTCTGGGCCAGTTTGACGTCGTGAATAATAATCATGTTGTTGTTAAGGCGGTAAGTATCACCAACAGTATAGTTCCAGGAGCCTGTTTCAACATACTGCCCGTCTACCACGGTAAATTTGTTGTGCATAATGGGGCCGCGGTTGTCCTCTACAATCGGGATTTTAGCATTTTTCAGGGTTGTAAAAGCGGCCTGGACACTGGTATCTTTGTTGGTGTAGGTATCGGTGTCCGTGACCATACGAACGGTGACGCCCCGGTTCCTGGCGGCGGCCATCGCGTTAGCTACATCGGTAAGGTCAAAATCGTAATCAGCCACGTCAAGGGTTTTGGTGGCCTTGTTCATGAGGTTGACCAGGTAGGTATCCAGCCCGCCTTTATAGTTGGCTTTGTTGGTTGGATATTCCGGACTGGTGAAATGAAGTTCGTACCAGTCGCTGGTAGCTGCCGCGCCGCTGCCCATGTTGGTGTCCGCCGCGCCCGGCACCGGGGTAATTTCTTCGCGGGAGATGGCACCGGCCTGTCCTTCATCGCTGGTGGTAGGCTGGGCCGCGACCGGGGTGGGATTATTGGCGGCTTTAGGCTGGGTCGAATATAAATAAATTGCGCCCGCGATAAGAATTAGCGCAAAAATGACCCCGACCAGGACCAGCCGGAAGGTCCAGCTTAACCTGGCCCAGAACCCGGCTGCTATTTTAGCTCCCGCCCCCATCATTTCTCGGTCCTGCTTGGAAAGACCCGTATTTTTCCGGCGGCTCATCCGCTTCTCCTTTTGCTTAAACCCTTAAAAATTCCCCGGGCTGAATTGTACGCCTGGCCCACCCCGGACCTCAAATTATCGAGGAAAGTGCCGGGCCTGGGGTTGGACGGGGCCGGGTTAGCGGGTGGTTCAGGACTTTGGTTTAGATTTGGACTTTGGTCTGCTGGGGGCGACGGGCTGGCGCTTTCCCCTTCTTGTTCGTTTTTTTTTAGCGGCTTAGCCGCCTCTTTCTCTGGGGCAGGCGCTGGCTCGGCGGGCCTGTCGGGTTGAGGCCGGGCGGCTTCTTGCTCCGGCGCTTCCCGGGCCGGTACAGAAGACGCAGGGGCTTCGATAGGCAAGGTTGGGGCCGGGCTTGCGGTATTTTCGTTTGAAGCAGGTGCCGTCCCTCCAGGCGCGGGTGAAGCCCCTTCAGCGGTCAGGCCGGACTGGAGGACGGCAGCAATCTGCACGGCGTTATCGTCCGGGTCGTCGCCCAGTTTGAGGGCTTTGAGGGCGGTAAGAACTTTTTCTTTGCCAGCCGGGTCGTAATCGAGCAGGGCGGTAGGGTCGGCAAGCTTACTATCCTGGGCCGCCTGGACCGCTGACTGAACCACCCCGCGTACCCGGCTGGTATAAGCGTCCAGGGCATCGCTACCGGCGGCTTTGGAAGCAAAAGCCTGGACAGCCGCCACGGCCCAGTCCAATAGTGGACCGAACCCAATATCACTTAAATCCCCCCGCAGCGACTCGTCTTCGCTTAATCTTTCAACTGCCGGTTTCGCGTCAGCCATACCTCTCCTGGATTTTAGCTTTTAAGAAAGACCGGCCTATCCCGGACCGGCCTTTCCTTTCAAACAAAAGTGGGTTATTGCTTGTTGCCGCCTAACATACCGCCTAACCCGCCGGGGAGTTTATCCATCATCCCTTTGGCAATATCGTTCTCGCCCAGCCACTTCGGAATTTGGGAGGCGTTCTCTTTCAGGAAATTAACCACTTTTTCGGCAGTCGGTTTATCAATCCCGACTTTGGCTACCAGTTGATTTACCAGGTCTTCCATTGCGTTACTCCCTTCGCTAAATTTTCAATCCATACTTGCAGCTTGAGGGTACTACAATAACCATTATAGCGTATTTCGCCTAATTTAAAACTTTTTACTTTGTTAAAAAACCGTGGTGTACAAAGATTAGGGCAAGCTTTAATCCCCAGGCCGGTTATTGTCGTATATTATATGGAGAAATGTTTTTAGGCTAAAAACCTTCGATTAAAACTCCGATGCCTGTTCATGAACAAAGTCTTTATAAACTCTTAAGGAATTCGTAAGGTTTATACGTTAATATGGAAATATTATAATTATTATATTAAGAAGAACCGGGTTCGGTGATGCATAGTTAAAGGCGGGAGAGAAATAAAATGGCTGCTATTATTGATGATATAGAAGAGCAAGACCAGCAACAGTGGGACGGCCGCAATAAGCGAGGAGCGACTTTCCTGGCCGGAACCCTGGCCGGGATGGTTATGACCATCGTCATGCTTTTGCTGTTGTTACTGGGCTTCACGCCCCGGAGCGTCAGTAATCTGGTAGCGGATAAAATCACGGCCACCGCCGGGCCGGGCATCACCGAGTTTTTTATCCAGACCATCGGCTCGCTGGGTAAGGAAATCCTCTTTTTGTTGGTCTTAATCGGGCAGGTGCTGGTGGGCGGTCTGCTGGGTTTACTCCTGGCCTTTATGACCCGCCATACCACCCGCCAGCAAACCGTCTGGCGCAATAGCTTCATCATCAGTACGGGGTTCTGGCTGGTCTTTGTCATAGCCGGGCTGCCGCTTTTAGACCAGGGTTTTCTGGGGACCGGCCTGGAAAAAGACCAGCCTTCGACGCTGATTATTTCTTTTATGCTGTTCGAATTGTTCGGCCTGATATTAGGCAGCGCCTTTTTACAACTTGTTTCGTTCCCCAATACAGAGCTAAAGGCCAGCCCGGTTCTCAGCGAGAAGCAAATAGCAGCCCGCACGGCAAGACTCGAAGCCGAAACACGCGCCAGCCGCCGCCGCTTTGTTGGCACGGTCAGCGCGGTCTTTGTGCTGGTCGTCGGGGCCGCCATTGGCACGCGCGCTTTTGGCGGTCCACCGCTCACCGAGTACCGGGCCAGCCTGGGCGACCTTAAACCGGACGGCACCCTGGAAGGCGAAATTACCCCGACCACAAACTTTTACCAGGTCTCAAAAAATACTTTCAACCCGAACGTGGACGGCAAAAGCTGGAAGCTGACAATTGACGGCCTGGTGAATAATCCGGTGTCCTTTGATATGCAAACTCTCAGTCAGCTTCCCCACCAGAAGGTCTATCACACCCTGACCTGTATCAGTAACCCTGTTGGCGGCGACCTTATCGGTAACGCCGAGTGGTCGGGCATCCCTTTCAAAACCCTGCTGGATAAAGCCGGCGTTAAACCGGGCGTGAAGAAGGTAGTCTTTACCAGCGCCGACGGCTACAAAGACAGCATCACTATTGAGAAGGCCCTGGAAGATAATACGACCCTGGCTATCGAGATGAACGGCGCGCCTCTGACCGCCGACCACGGCTACCCGGCCCGGATGCTGATACCAAACATTTACGGTATGAAAAACGCCAAGTGGCTAACCGGTATCACCCTGATTGATAGCGATTTCGCGGGCTTCTGGCAGCAGCAGGGTTGGGATAACACCGCCAAAATTCACACCGAGTCGTCTATTGTATCCCCGGCGGACAACAGCGCCATACCAGGCGGCCAGACTACAACCCTCAAGGGCTTCGCCTACGCGGGCAGCCGGAACATTGAGAAGGTTGAAGTCAGCACAGATGCCGGTCAGACCTGGCAGGCTGCCACCATCAAGCCTCGCCTGGGTTCAAATAGCTGGACCCTCTGGCGCTTTGATTGGACACCCCCGGCAGGCAGTAAAGGTTTTATCTTACAGGTCCGCGCCACCGAAGAAGGCGGCCTGGTCCAGACCTTCCGGGAAGCCGACCCCTATCCGTCCGGTTCGTCAGGCTATCACACCATCAGTCTTCGGACGGTTTAAGCAAAGCGGTAAACAAAGCAGTAGTAGCCGAATTGGTCCACCCCGAGCGCAAGGGCTTTTTAGCTGTCCGCTCGGTCAGGCGGGTGAAATTAGGAGCGTTTACCCGGTCACACCCATAAGGCGGCAGCATCCGGCGGTCTGGTTTAGGTTTCATTGTTGCACCACTAAATCAGCTCACCTCTTTTACCGGCGCTGATAGAAGCAGGCTTTACCGGCTAGTTTTATGACAACTTGAAGATTAACCGTCTAAGTTTTTTTTCTGAAAACCTCCTCCAGAAACCGGTAACGGGCGCGATGCTGTTCAGGTTCAGTGTGAGCTTCTACATCCAGTTGCATAACTTGAACCTTATCTCCCTGGTTTGCCGGAGGCCATTCGGGTAAGCCCGGACCGTTAGGGTCGCCCTTCTTTACAAAGTTAGCATAGTAACTCTGGAAAAGTTCGGAAAGCCGGTAGTCCTCGGCGGTCCACTCATAAACGTGATTGGTGGCAAGGTTCCCCATCGCATATTCTATCTCTGCCGAATGGACTGCTCCTTTTGGCGCGGGCGGAAGTAGCGGCGCATCTTCTCCCTTGCTTCTAGCTTTATCCACCGCCGCCTTATTATCCTTATCTTTCTTAATAATCCCGCCCGCCAGACCGGCTACTGCATCGCCCATTTCGGTAGTCATGGGGGGCCGGGGGTGAGTGTAATGATAGCGGTAGACCGGTTGGCCCCCGGTCTCGCCGTGTAATTCCGCCCACTCCCAGGTGCTAAAGCCGGTAAAAGAATCCCCGGCCAGGTCGGTCGCGGACTGGAGAGCCTCTTCATCATTTTCGGCGGGGTACAGTCGCAAAGCTTCTTCCGCCCGTTCTCCGTAAAGCGCTTGCAACTTCTTGATATAGTTTTCCCTGGTCGAAGGAGTTTGACCTAGAACCCAGGTATAGTTCATTTCTTCACTGTTCCAGCCGAGCAGGAGGGGTACCCTGGACTGCTCACCGGCGGCGAAGATTTCGGCGGGAAAAGCTGGCAGAAAATAGCCGTCAACTGTGGCAGCGAAGCGAAAAACCGCCGGGAAGGTTCCACCGGTTGCTGCCAGCAGTTTTTCTGCCGGAATGGCTCGCAATTCGGCCAGGGAAGCCGCTCCCACTTTCTCCGCGAATTTAAGGCCCTGTTGCTCAGCTTCCTCCAGCGTAAGGGGGGAGAGGGTTCCCATCAGCGAACCGCTCGACCCGATAGCCCCGGCAATCAGGTTCCGAGAGAGCGGCGAAACCATCTGGGCGCTGACCGAACTGGAACCCGCCGACTCCCCGGCGATAGTAATCCGGTCAGGGTCGCCCCCGAAAGCGGCGATATTGCGGCGTATCCACGCCAGGGCTGCCGCCTGGTCGAGGTAGCCGTAGTTCCCGGAGGCGTGATGCTCGGACTCCCCGGTTAATTGGGGATGAGCCAGAAAACCAAAGGCATTAAGCCGGTAATTACAGGTCAGGGTAACAATACCCCGGCTAGCTAAACTGGCCCCGTCATACCGGGGTTCCGAGCTGTCCCCCGCGATATTGCCTCCTCCGTAGAAGTAAAGCAGGACCGGTAGTCTCTCTCCTTCCGACCTGGCCGGGGTCCAGACATTCAGGTAGAGGCAGTCCTCGCTCATGGCAGGTGAGCGAAAGTTCATATCGCCAAAAACACTCAGTTGCAGCGGGCGCGGTCCGAACTCTTTAGCCGGGCGAACCCCCTCCCAGTTCGCGGGCGGTTGCGGGGCTTGCCAGCGCAGTTCCCCGACCGGGGGAGCCGCAAAGGGAATTCCTTTAAAGCTGCGAACCCCTGTTTGGGCTTCAACCGTCCCTTCCAGAAGGCCATTTGAAATCTTTACCTGAGAATAAGGAAAAGAAGGCGTAGTTTTAGCATCACTGTTTGCTCGCGCTTGTTCCATTGAGTATTTTCCCTTCCGCTTATTATTTTTTTACGGCCTGGTTTACCTTTGCCACAATTGCGTCCAGGGCTTCTTCCGGAGACCCCGCAAACCCTATTCGGCCCGCTCAACCAGGGCATGGCAACGGCCGAGCCGTTTTGCAGCACTACCACCGTGTTGGGCTGGACCCGGCAGACTTCCTCAATCAGCCTGTTGTAGCTTTCGGGCATATAAATATGCTGGCGAGCATAACCTTCAGATTCAAAAGGGCCAGGCAGCCCGGCAAAAATAATCGCGACCGGGGCCGGCCCGGCCAGGGCTACGGCTTCTTCTATCAATTGCTGGTCCGGCTGTTCCTCATTTTGGACCTGGCTGTAACCCGGGCTGTAGCTGACTTTAGCGGTATCTCCCAGCCAGTTTTGCAGTTCTTCCAGGGGACTATCCAGCCGGGCAGGCCCAATATAGGAACTGCCCGCGCCCTGGTAGCGCGGTTTTTGGGCAAAAGCGCCGAGTACCGCCACCTCTTTCCCCTGGAGTTGTACCCTGTGAAGGGGTAGAACCCCCTCTTTTTGAGCAGCACAATTCCTTCAGCCGCCGTCCGCCGGGCGAGCTTGTGAGGCGCTTCCCGGTCAAAGGTAGCGCCCGCTTTCTCCTGCTTGTTGGCGTTTCCCCTGAGAACCATCGCCAGCACCCGCCGTGTGCCGCCTCCACCAGGAAGCCAGTATACCTTACCATAGTACGGTTCCCAATGTGGCGGGCGCCCGCGCAATAGCTACCCCCTAGCGCTGCCCCCCGACATCTGGTAAGGATATTTGGGAGCTGCATCTTCGGGCGGGTTGAGGACAACTGTCGAGAGGAGCCCATGGACCCTCTAAAGAGCATTACCAACCGGAGCATCCTGTGAATTTGAAAGGGTCGCTCGATTGTAAGCTTAAGAGGCTTGACAAGCCCTGTTGTTAGCCTAAGATAGATATACAGGATACCGAAAGCCGGTTTATGCGTGGCTTGGTTCATTTCAGCCAGCTCTACCCGACCTTAAAAAGCCCCCTTTTCGGCTCAGGAGAGGCCTGGTTTTAGTACTGCCAGGGTAAAACAAAAGGAGTATGTTTAAGCTCATGGTAGACCGGGATTGGCTTATTTTACAGTTGCTTCACGAATACAAAAATATTACCAGGACCGCTGAAACCCTTTATATTTCCCAACCTGCTTTAACCCGAAGATTGCGTCAAATTGAAGAGGAATTTGGCATTACCATCGTGCAGCGAGGACACCGGGGCGTTCAATTTACCCCGGAAGGTGAGTACCTGGCAAAACGGGCCAGGCAAATGTTAGGGGAACTACGCGAAATTAAAGAACATCTTCAAGACATGGAGCAGCAAGTAGCAGGCTCTTTAAGGCTAGGGGTTTCTAACTTTATTACTCGCTACAAGCTGCCACGCCTGTTGAAACTGTTTAGAGACCGGTACCCTGAGGTGGAATTTAAGGTTGTGACAGGCTGGAGCAGTGAAGTATTTAATTTAGTTTACAACCAGGAGGTGCATGTCGGGTTCGTGCGGGGCGATTATAGCTGGTCGGATAATAAACATCTTTTATTTGAGGAGACTATCTGTATTGCCTCAAAAAATGAAATTAACCTGGCTAACCTTCCTGACCAACCAAGAATCGATTATCAAACAGATTATCACCTTAAAGCCCTGGTGGATAACTGGTGGGCTGAAAATTATACCCGGCCTCCCCAAATCGGCATGGAAGTAGATAAAGTTGAAACTTGTAAGGAGATGGTAGTACACGGCCTGGGTTACGGCATCGTGCCGAGCCTGTTGCTTGAGGGAGTGCCGGATTTATTTAAGGTAAACCTGACGGACCGGGAAGGAAACCCTCTTTTGCGAAGAACCTGGATGTTGTATTACGACGAGTCCTTAGAACTCAAGCTGGTTAAAACCTTCGTGGATTTTGTAAAGAACCTTGATTTACAAAATAACCAGTAAACTTACAAAACACTCCGTTTCCGGGCCGGACCCGCTCGGCAGTTACTAACCCTCCTGTTTCAGGTATTTTCCGCCAGATACTTTCTAACCATAGCCGGGTTGTCGCTGTACTCAGCCGCCCGCGCTGCATCTTTTGCCAGCTTATCGTTGGCCCGCTTTAAAATGGCCGCCGCGCTGGCCTGGGGAACCACCACCACTCCATCGGCGTCTCCAACAATTAAATCACCCGGCTGAATAGCAACCCCGCCACATGAAATCGGTATATTAAACTCACCTGCCCCATATTTACCGCTTGCCGCTGTTGTCGTACCCCGGCAAAAGACCGGTAAATTTAATTGCTTGATTGCCTGGATGTCCCGGATAACCCCATCTACTACCAGGCCACCCAGGCTGAGGGTCTGGGCCAGGCCGACAACAAAATCCCCGGCAATGGCCCGGGAAGTATCGGCTTTAGCGTCCACCACCAGAATATCACCAGGGCTGGCTTCGCGGAGGGCTTTGAGGACAGCCGAATTGTCGCCTACCGGCATTTTTACGGTAAAAGCTGGACCGGCAATTTTATATTCTTCTTTTAAGGGTTTAATGGCGCTATCCAGGTTATTAAGCCCTTGCATGGCATCGGAAAGAGCGGTCGTGGTGAGTTGGTGCAACCGGCTGAATAAATCTTCCATCTGTTTAGCTTCTCCTGTAATATCAGTATAAATTATTTTTATTAAGGGCTTCAGGTATTCATTTTCTTGATTCCCATCAATAATTTATTGGCATTTTACTTCCGGTTACTTCTAGGGTAAGTTTAAATCAAATTATTAGCAACTTTAGCCGAAAAATAGATTTGGATAAGAGGAGTTAAGTCTGATGCCACAATTTTCAGTGCCTTGCGCGGTTTACCGGGGCGGCACCAGCCGAGGATTATTCTTTCATCAAAAAGACCTGCCCGCCGACAAGCGCCTGCAAAAGCAAATATTCATGGCAGGAATTGACGCTTATAATCCCTCGCAGATTGACGGCCTGGGTAGTGGAACCTCGCATACCAGTAAAGTAGTGGTTATTGCGCCATCGCGGGAACCGGGAGTAGACGTAAATTATACCTTTGTTCAGGTGGGAATCGGGGAACCGGTGGCCGATAGTAAAGGCACTTGCGGAAATTTAATGGCTGCTGCAGGCGCTTTCGCGGTTGACGAAGGGCTGGCGCCGGTTCCTTTTGCGGGGGCGGACCAGGTAGAAGTTTCGGTCTTTGACACCAATATTCGCAAAAGATTGCGCCTGACAGTCCCGGTTGAGGATGGCAAAGCTAAAACCGGCGGCGACTACTTTATGCCGGGCGTGGCCCGGCCAGGCGCGAAATACAGCGTCAATATTCTTAACCCGGGCGGTGGGAAAACCGGGGAAACCTTACCGCTGGGCGTAACTTACCCGCTTGAAACTCAAGCAAAAACTTACCAGGTCTCTTTTGTCGATATAGTCAACCCGATTATCTTTATTAATGCTCGCAGTTTAGGACTCGAGGGAACCGAACCAAACAGCCAACTGGGCCTGAACCAGGCTCTTTTAAGCGAACTGGAAAATATCCGGCGGGCCGGGACTTTGGCGGTTGGAATGGTCGAGAGCCTTGAAGCGGCCGTCCAGTCCCAGGCTATCCCTAAAATAGCCCTGGTTAGCGAACCGCGCGACTACCTTACGCCCTCAAACAGGCTGATTAAAGCTGAAGAAGTCGATATTGTCGCTAAAATGCTTTCCATGGGCCGGGTCCACCGCACCTTTACCGGCAGCGGTCTGTACGCGCTGGCGGGAGCCTTGCTGCTTCAGGGAACCATCCCCAACCGGGTTGGGACCGCCAAACCCGGCTCCCAGGAGCAACTTATCCGGGTCGGCCACGCTGAAGGAGTGGTAGAGGTACGGGTTTCTTTAACGGAAAACGGTAAAGATATTGCCTCGGTCGGAATGGACCGCACCGTGCGGCGGATAATGAAGGGCGAACTGTTTATTCCCGGCGCGGTCGAATTAGCGTCAGGCCGGTTATAGAAAACTTTAAGCGAGAGGATAGAGGCACGGTTTACACAGATGGAAGTTAAAACAGGTCCGGTAGCTCTCCGGGAAGACATTTTCAAGGCCAGGGCTTCTTTCAGGCTGGGCGACCGGCAGTACCACTATTACCGCTTGCAGGCTCTTGAAGAAGCCGGTCTGGGCCAGATATCGCGCCTGCCTTACTCGATAAAGATTTTGCTGGAAGCGGTCTTACGCCAGTACGACGGCCACGCGATTAAGAGAGAACATATTGAGAACCTGGCGAGGTGGGGCACCGCCGCGCTAAAGAAAAATATTGAGATACCCTTCAAACCTTCCCGGATTATTTTGCAGGATTTCACCGGGATACCGGTCGTGGTGGACCTTGCTTCCATGCGTAAAGCCATGGCCGACCTGGGCGGCGACCCGGCTTTGATTAACCCGGAAGTGCCGGTAGATTTAGTGATTGACCACGCCGAACAGGTCGATAAATACGGCACGAGCGAAGCCCTGCAATTTAACGTAGACCAGGGTTTTGCCAGTAATTACGAACGCTATAAATTTTTCAAATGGGCCACCCGCTCGATTAACCATTTCCGGGCGGTGCCTCCTTCCACCGGCATCATCCACCAGGTGAACCTGGAATACCTGGCCTCGGTTGTCCAGCAGGCCGAAGAAGCGGAGGGCGCGTACCTGGCTTACCCTGATACAGTCTTTGGGACCGATTCGCATACCCCGATGATAAACGGGCTGGGCGTGCTGGCCTGGGGCGTAGGCGGCATTGAAGCCGAAGCCGGGATGCTCGGCCAGCCCTCGTATTTACCGGTGCCGGAAGTGCTGGGCTTGCGCCTGAAAGGCGCTTTACCGGCCGGTACAACCGGCACCGACCTGGCCCTTTACGTCACAAAATTACTCCGGGACAGGAAGGTAGTCGGGAAATTCGTTGAATTTTTCGGGGAAGGTATCGCCCAACTCGCGCTGGCCGACCGGGCTACCGTTTCCAATATGTCGCCGGAAAACGGGGCTACAGTCACAATTTTCCCGGTAGACCTGGAAACTCTCAACTACCTACGGCTGACCGGCCGCTCTGAAGAACAGGTCCAACTGGTCGAGGCTTATTACAAAGCTAATGGGCTGTTCTACTCTTCCCAGGCCGAACCGATTTATTCGGAAGTCCTTGAACTTGACCTTTCCAAAATCCGGCCTGTGGTGGCCGGTCCCAAAAGGCCGCAGGATATAAGCCGCCTGGAAGACCTGAAAACAAACTTCCAAGAAGCCCTGACCGGCCCCACCGGCCCCCAGGGCTATGGGATGGGCGAAAGCGCGCTTAAGCAGGAAGTAACGATTACTCACCCGGACGGCCAAACCTCAATGCTCAAGACCGGCTCAATTGTGCTGGCCGCTATCACCAGTTGCACCAACACTTCCAACCCTTTCGTTATGGTGGGCGCGGGCCTGTTAGCCCGGAAAGCGGTTGAACGCGGCTTAAAGGCGCCGCCTTATGTCAAAACCAGCCTGTCCCCCGGCTCAAAGGTGGTGGCCGATTACCTGCGGAAAGCCGGGCTTTTGCCGTACCTCGAAAAATTAGGGTTTTACCTGGTGGGCTACGGCTGCACCACCTGTGTCGGAAATTCCGGCCCCTTGCCGGAAGAGGTGACCGGGGCTATAGTTGACCATAACCTTCTGGTGGCAGGGATTTTGTCCGGCAACCGGAATTTCGAGGGCCGGATTCACCCGCTTATAAAGGCGAATTTCCTGGCCTCGCCGCCGCTGGTGGTGGCCTACGCCCTGGCCGGGACCGTAGACCTGAATTTGCTGACCGAACCGCTGGGCCGGGATAAAGAAGGCCAACCGGTTTACCTGGCCGATTTGTGGCCCGAAAGCTCTGAAATTCAGGAAGTAATGCAGCGTACAATTACGCCCGGCTTATTTAAGTCCCGCAATGACCGGCTTTTTAGCGGAAATGAAGCCTGGAACCGGCTTGAAACCGGCCAGGGCTTGCTTTATGAGTGGGAAGAGGGTTCGACTTACCTGCAAAACCCGCCTTATTTTGAGAATATCAAGGATGGCCCGGCTGAAATCCGCCCCCTGCGAGGACTCAGGGCGCTGGCTAAACTCGGCGACTCTATCACGACTGACCATATTTCACCGGCCGGCGGGACGATTCCCCGGAACAGTGGAGCCGGGAAATACCTGCTGGAAAAGGGAGTTGCGCCCGCTGAATTAAGCTCTTACGGCTCGCGGCGCGGCAACCACGAGGTAATGTTGCGGGGAGCATTTGCGAATATCCGCCTGAGAAACCAGGTTGCGCCGGGGACCGAGGGCGGAGTTACTACTTATTTCCCCACCGGCGAAGTGCTGTCTATTTATGACGCTGCCCTGAAGTACCGCCAGGACAATACCGGTCTGGTCATCCTGGCCGGAAAAGATTACGGCATGGGCAGTTCCCGGGATTGGGCCGCCAAGGCGACCAGTTTGCTGGGGGTCAAAGCGGTAATCGCCGAGAGTTTCGAGCGGATTCACCGCAGCAACCTGGCCCTGATGGGAGTCCTCCCGCTTCAATTTAAGGAAGGCCAGGGCGCAAACAGCCTGAGTCTGACGGGCCGGGAAACCTTTTCCATCTGCCTGTCTGACCGGCTCGAACCGCGCCAGTTAATCCGGGTGGCAGCCTGTGACGAGGGTGGGAAGACCACTGGATTTGAGGCTATTTTGCGGTACGATAGTGAAATTGAAATAGATTGTTACCGGCACCGGGGAGTACTCCCAATGGTAATCCGCCAAAAAATGCACAGGCCATAGCGCAACCACTGAATAAAAAGTGCGGGCCGGGAAAAGGTCCGCACTTTTTATTTTCAGGAAGTTCGCTTAAGGAATACTGGGCGCCGCTTCCTCGCTCCTGGCTTCTTCGGGAGCCATTAGAATCATTGCAGTAGGCGGAATATACAGCCACAACTTGTTGGTGTTAATTGCGGAAAGGGTTTCTACCTTCATTTCACCGGCCAGGGTTTCAACGGTATGCTGCCATTTCGCCCCCAGGTAAAGAGAAGTTCGAACGTCCGCCTCGATAATGTTGGACTGGTGCCGCTTTTCGGTATCCACCTCAACTCGCTCCGAGCGAATAGTGACCGTGGCGGTCGCGCCGGTCCGCCAGGGTTGGTCGGTATCCACGGTCAAAGACTGGTTGCCATGTAGCTGGACCACTACGCCGCCGTTGGTCTGCCCGGCAATAGTGCCTTCCAGAAAAGCGGTATCGCCGATAAACTCCGCCACGAAGCGGGAAGTAGGATGTTCGTAAATTTCACCGGGCGGGCCGTACTGAATCAGTTTACCCTTCGACATTACGGCTATCATATCCGACATTGCCAGCGCCTCGGACTGGTCGTGCGTGACGTAAATGGTGGTGATGCCGAGACGCTTTTGAAATTCGGTCAGCCAGGCGCGGGCATTTTCCCGGACTTTCGCGTCAAGGTTCGAGAGCGGTTCGTCCAGCAAGAGCAGGCGGGGTTGGGTCACAACCGCCCGGGCCAGGGCTACGCGCTGCTGCTGCCCGCCCGAAAGCTGGAAGGGATACCGGCCGCTTAACTCGCCCAGGCCCACCATTTCAAGCACATCCTTGATGCGGCGGTTGGCTTCGGCTTGCTTGACCTTTTTCAGACGCAAGCCGTAATTCAGGTTGTCGCGTACTGTCATATGCGGCCATAAAGCGTATGATTGAAAAACCATGCCGAGCTGGCGGGCTTCGGGCGGCAAATTATGATGGCGGCTCATATCGTTTAAAACCAGGTCCCCGACCCGGATTAAGCCTTTGTCGGGACTTTCCAGCCCGGCAATGCAGTTCAGGGTAGTGGTCTTACCGCAGCCGGACGGGCCGAGCAGCGTGGTCAGGCTGCCCGCCGCTACCTTAAATGAGACATCCTGGATAACCTTTACCGCGCCAAAAGTTTTGTTCAGTCCTTGAACAACTAATTCGTTCATTTTCCCACCTTGCAAATCTTTATTGCCAAATCCATTTCCTTTTAGTTGAGCGCCTGTCACCGGCTTTCCCCGCTTTCTCTCGAAAGGCCCGGGTGGAATTTAAATCAGCTCCACCCGTTACTTATCATAGATTTTTACGCCTAAAACTTTGCGGCTGAGAATTACAATCAGGAAGGTTATTATTAGCTGGATGGTCGCCAGGGCTGAAATCGGGCCGCTATTACCCTGCCGCCACAACTCAATAAGGGTCGTACCGATAACCTGCGAGCCGGGTGCGAACAGGAACAGCGCCACCGCGTACTCTTTGAGAAAGGTGATAAGCAGCAGCACATAGGTTGCCAGCAAGGCCGGGCGTAACAGGGGCAGGATTATAGACCGCGCTACCCCCAGCCAGGTTGCGCCCGAAACACGGGCGGCCCGGTCCAACTCGTTGGAAATACTCAGTATTGAAGGGCTTATTGAAGTGAAGCCGAGGGGCAGGTGGCGCATTATATAAGCCAGGGCCAGCACCCAGATGCTGTTGCGGATCGCGCCGATACCCGGAATAAGCAAGAAGGCCCACAAAAACCCGATGCCGACAATAATGCCGGGAAAAGCGCGGGGGTAAAGCGCCAGGTAGCCCAGCGCCTTGCGCAGCTTTAAGTTGGAGCGGTAGACCGTCAGGGCGCACAATGCCATAAAAAGCACCCCGATGGCCCCACCGACAACGGCGATTAAAACGCTGTTGACGATAGATTGGGAGTAGGCCGGCGTGTCTAAAATAAGGCTGAAATTGTCGAGCGTTACGACGCTTAACGGGTTGATATAAGGGCTGAGAATCGCGGTAAAGGCCTGGGCTAAAATGCCAAGCAAGGGCAGCACAATCGCGGCAATAACATAAAGCAGCACCAGGACAAAAAATACCCAGCGCAGGCCGCCCAATTTCAAAATACGGGGCCGGGCCGCCTTGCCGCCCACGGTGACAAAGCGCCGCTCCTGGGCTACCATTTTATTCTGTAAAGCGACCAAACCGGTTACCAGCAAGACCGTTAGAAGGGCAATAACCGCAATACCTCCGTAGTCGGTCCTAACCCCTACAATGCCATTCGTGTAAACGTAGGTAGCCAGGAAGTTTATATTGGTGGGAGTGCCGAGCACCAGCGGTATCGAAAGTAATTCGATGGTCGAAACCAGGATAAGCAGGGTGCTGAACACCAGGGCCGGGCGCATGAGCGGGACAGTTACACTCCATAAGGCTTTAATGGGACCAGACCCGGCAATCCGGGCCGCCGATTCAAGTTGGGGGTCGGCCAGGGCCAGGCTGGAAGTGCAATAAAGATAGGCGTAAGGCATGTAATAGGTGGCCGTCACCACGCTGATACCGGCAATCGAGTACAAATCCCAGGTAGGCAAGCCCAGGTTACGGATAAGATTGGTGAAATAACCCTGGGGGCCGAATACGATAATCCAGGCAAAAGCCAGGATTAAGGGCGAGACATAAAAAGGGATGACAATTAAGTTAGCGAACCACTTGCGGCCCGGCATATCGGTACGGGTCAGGAGTATCGCCAGGCTCGCCCCGACTATGACCGAAATTACGGTAGAAACCACCGCGTAGAGCAAAGTTCCGCCCAATACGCCCCAGAATTCCGAGTTAGTCAGAATACGGGCGAAATTGTTAAAGGTCAGGCTCCGGGTAGGGTCATACAGCGGGCGGTCCATCACGCTCTGGAGAATAATCGGCCAGGCCGGGAAGATGACCAGAATAAGGGTGAGGATAAATATCCCCCACTGGACCGGGCGATCAAACGAGCGGTGTTTAATCTCCTGGGCCTGGACCGGTCCTGCTGTTTTTTGTTCCTGTGTAATCATTAACTAAACCCCTGCGCGGGCAGGGCCGGGTTTTCCCGGCCCTTTTTTCCTTAATACAACGTTCAAATTTTACCGGCCAAAAGTCTTTTTCCAACGAGCCAGGAAGGCGTCCTTCTTGGCCTGGTCGCGGAGGTCAGGGTCAAACGAGAACGGAATCAGGTTATCCGCGCCAATCTGCTTTTCAACCGTAGAAAGATGGAGTTTAGCTTTATCGGCCACGTCGGCCCGGTAGGCGGTTAAGCCGCCTTCCGCGAAGGCGATTTGCCCTTCGGCGGAAAGGATATAGTCCATCATCAGTTTAGAGCTATTCGGGCTGGCCGCCTTTTTGGTTATGCCCATACCGCGCACAATCAGAGGCGTGCCGTCACCGATGGTAGACCAACCGAGAACGGGTTCAGCCTGGGGGAACTTGGGTATAACGTTGATAAGCGATACAAAGAAGCCTAGGCTGTTTTCACCGGAGAGGTTCGCGTCAATCATCGGGCCGGAACTGGTCCGGGCCGCAATTTTACTCTGACCGATAGTTTCCAGTTCTTTCCAGCCTTTTTCGCCGTTCTTTTTAATCCAGAACCAGAAGGCGGCGAAGCCGGTGGCGTTTTTCTCGGCATCGTAGGAAGTTACCTTACCCTGGAAGGCCGAAGGGTTTTTCTGAATCAGGGCGGCGAGGTCAGCCATTGTTTTAGGCGGGTCTTTAACCAGGGCTTTATTCCAGGTTATAACCATCGGGTCGGTCGAAACGGTGTAAATACCGGGCGCCAGTTTAGTCCAATCCGGCACTTTGGCGTCTTCAGTGGATTTGTAAACGTTAAGCTCGCCTTTGGCAATAAATTCCTGCCAGGCGTCAGGCGAGGAAGTAATAATCATATCGCCGGTGCGGGCGTTGCTGGCCGACTCAGAGTAGTACCGTTCAAAAACCTCATAAGAGCCGAGGTTGAGCGGCTGGACCTTAATCCAGGGATACTTGGCGTTGAAGCCCTTGATGACGGGCGCCCAGTTCTTCTCGTCCATAATCGAGTAGATAAGCAAGCCGTTGCTTTCTTTCTTGGAGTCCTCGATAATTTTGTTATAGTCGGCGCTTGCGGCTCCGGCAGCAGCGGTAGTCGCTGCGCCCGCCGCAGTAGTAGCAGCCCCGGAGGCAGTTGTCGCACTCGCTGCGGTAGTGGCGGCGCTGGCAGCGGTAGTAGTCGCGACCGTCGTAGCAACCGGCGCGGTAGTCGCGGTATTGTCCCCGCAAGCAGCCAACAGGGTCGCCAGTAATGTTACCAGCAGCCAGGCTGACAGATACTTCTTCATTGTAATCTCCTCCTCGAGTAAGTTGTAAAACAAGCTTTTTTCCAGGTTATCCCGCTCCTCATGCAACACGAAGCAACCCCTAAGTCGAGGCGGGCTAAAACCTGGAAAGTTTCTTTACAGAATGGTTCTGAAAAAGGCTAAAGTAGCCGATTTTAAAATTGAGGCACGTACACCTGTTAAAAAAGTATAATCGAGAGGCCGTAAAAAGCGCATAAATGGCGTATAAACAAAATATAAACACTTTTTAGGGGCAAGAGGCAGAATTTAGCCGGGCCGGTTGTCAGGGACGCCGATCCCAGGGCGGCATGGGGTAAATGGCTTGTTTTTGGCGCACATCGAAGGGGAAGACGGTATAGCGTTTGCCATCAGGCTGAAGTTGCTCGACGGCCAGGGGTTTGTAAATATTCATTCCTCGCTCATCAAATTTAATGCGACCATAGAAAGTTAGAATGTCTAAATTTTCCAGGGCTTCGCGGACCGCTTCTGGTTCGGCGCTACCGGCTTTTTCAAGCGCCTGCTGGAAAGCGACCAGGGCTGCCGAAGACTCAGCGGTATGGTAAGGCACGTCATCATACTCGGGGAACCGGGCCTTGAAAGCCGCCGCATAAGCGGGTGGGGTTTCCCAGGGGTCATTTCCTTTATACTGCAGGGCGCTGGTCCACTGAGTAGCCCCGAATATATAATCGGCGTCCGATTTCAGGGTATTGCGGAACTCCGGGGTGGAAGGCCCGATGGTAAAACCAAAAGCGCGGGGCGACAAATTGACGCTGCGAGCTTGCCGCACCACCAGCAGCGAGTCCTGCAGGCGACCCGCTACCAGCACTATATCCGGATTAAGGGCTTTGATGCCGAGCAATTCCTGGCTGACATCGGTAGTATTTAAGGGGTAGAGGTGGTTATAGACTACATCCAGGTTATTGCTCTGGGCGTAATCGCTGGTCCCGGCCAGTACTTCGTAAGAAAAAGGCTCATCCGAGCCGAGCAGGGCGACCGTTTTTACTTTCGGATCGCGGTTTAGCACGACAGCGATAATCCCGCGCAGGTAATTTTTGGCAGGGCTGACAATTCCAAAGGTGTAACGACCTTCCGGCGGGAAAATTACTTCTGCCGAGCCGTGACCGATAACAATCGGCTTTTTATATTTTTCAGCGATTGCCGCCGCGGCGGTAGAGGTAGTAGAGCCGTAAGGGCCAAGTAAAAAGTTAACTTTATCCTCGGTTATCAGCTTTTCGTAAAGCCGGGTCGTTAACTGGGGGTTGCCCTGGTCATCGTAATATTGCAGCTTAACCAGGTATCTCTTATCGCCAATCTTAAGGCCGCCGCCGGCGTTGACCGTATCCACATAAAAGGTGTACCCATCCAGGCTGTATTCACCCTCTTTAGCGTTGGTGCCGGTAACGGGCAGGGTTGTGCCAAAGACGATAGTGCCGATTTCGTCCGGCCGGGCCAGGACCAACAGCCCTAAAATCCCGGCCAGCAGCATTATTAAGAAAGCGCCGCCAATAAGGCTCAGCTTTCGGGGAAACCAGCCCTTACCCGGCGTTGCCTCAGACCTTTTAATTAAGTCCGACATCCCTAAAATTACCTTTTACCGGGGTTGAGCTTTACTACCCCAATCTAAGCCTGTTAACCCCACTTCATAAACCCGGCAGATCCTGGAAATTTAGACCTGGCCTGGTGAGGGAGTTATTACGCCTTTGGACGCAAGCTTAACCGGAGAAGCCGTATTACCGGCTGGCCTTATGCAATGATTTTAGCCTGGAATAAAAACTCATTATACACCTTTTGAATTATTTGTGAGAAGCGTACTACAGGAGTATACTTGAATCATTTGAGGTTACTCTATAGCCGCTAATTTTATCGTTTAAAAGTGTTTTTAAAATTATCATGGTAAAGTTGCTTGGACAATCGCTGCTGCGCCAGTTGCTGGGGTCATATTTAATTTTCGTAGGATTAGTAATCGGCACCGGCCTGCTGGTAAATTTTAACGTACAGCAACAGTTGCGCGCGGATACCCAGGCTAATGATTTAACCCTGGCCCAATCACTTGCCATTCAGACCGATACCCGGTTAAGAGAAGCTAAAACCGCCCTTTCAGACCTGGCCGGTAATGCCGACTTCAGGAATTCGCCCGAATCGGCGGCCGCCGTAATTTTCCGGGCTTTCAAATCGGCCCGGCCTGAACTGGACCGGGTTTACTTTCTTGATACAAGCGGGGTTGAAAAACAGTCGGTGCCGGACGATTTGCGCAGTCGGGGCAGCGACTTTTCAAAAAGACGCTTTTTCCAGCAAGCCCGGTTGAAAACCGAGCCGGTGGTAGAAGCGGGGATTGTTGACCTGACCACCTTCAACGCGGTAGTGACCATCGCTAAAGGGGTGCGCGATGAAAATCAAAAGTTAGTCGGCGTGCTGGCGGCTAATTTGCGGCTGGACGATCTCAGCGAGCCTTTGCTGGCAATTAATACCGAGCAGGCCGGTAAAGGCCGTAACCTGGTGGTAAGCATTATAGACGACCAGGGCCAACTGATTGCCACTCCCGAACGGGAACGCCTTTTACAATCAGTCCTGAAAGATGTGCCGGCCGCCGCTAGCGCCCTGTCCGGCCAACCGACTACCAGCCTGGCAAATGGGCCGCACAATCAGCTCTGGCTTTATAGCGCGGTTCCCATTCCAAGCGTCGGGTGGGCTGTAATTGTCCGGCGACCGGCCTCGGAAGCGCTGGCCGGGGTAAATACATTTACTTCCTGGCTGACCGCTATTTCGTTACTTTTTGGCTTAGGGGGGCTGTTCTTCTGGCTGGCCCTGATGCGGCGGGTAATTACGCCCCTGCAAAGCCTGGCTCACTGGAACCGTTCCATCCGGCTTTCGCGCGAACCGCGGCTGCCCCAGCCCGGCGCTTTATCAAAACGGGCCGATGAAGTGGGGGAACTGGCCCGTTCCCTGAAAAGGCTCGAGCAGGATGTTTTCACCCGCCTTACCGAACTGCATACCCTGCTAGAAACCTCAAACGCTGTCGTCGGCACGCTTGACCCCCAGGCTGTTGTTGAAACAATTATCCAGGAAGTGCTGCGCCTGGTAGATATTGCTACCGCCGGGGTGCTGGTGGCCGATAACGAGGGCATCTTAAAAGTGCTGGCCTGTAGCAGCTATTCCGAATATTATAATAAAATTAGCGGCATTCCACCGGACGACCCGGAGTCACTCTCGGCCAGGGCTTTACGGGAAAAGGGGCCGGTCCAGGTCGTAGCCGGGCAAGGCCCAGTCTTCCCGGCCTTATCTTACCAGGAAGGGTTTCGAACCCTGCTGGCTATCCCCCTGCTCAGCCCGCGGATTGGTAACGGGGTGTTGCTGGTGAACCGCTTTGAGCCGCGCCCTTTTAACCCGGACGAAATGGATTTGCTGCTGACCTTTGCCAACTACGCGGCCCTGGCCTGGGAACACGCCCTGCTGTACGAACGCAGCGACGAGCGGTTGCAGCAAATTGCCCTGGAAAACGAGCGGCTTTACCGCGGGGTCGCCAAAGAAAAACAGACCCTGGCCGCTATCATGAGCAGTATGAGCGACGGCCTGGTTTTAGCCGGGCCGGATGGAGGGGTGTTATATACCAACCCGGGCGTTAGCGCCTTTACCGGGCTGGCTAAAGAAGTGCTGGAAAGCGGTAATATCAGCGCCATTTACGCCAGCCTGCGGGCCAAAACCCAATCGCCGGAAGCCTTTGATGCCGGTTTATTCAAAGCTACTTCCACCCTGCCTAAAGGTCTGGAAGAACATCGCTCCTGGCAGATTGAAATCAAACAGCCCCGCGACAGGGTGAAAGCGGTCAGTTTGCGGCTTTTTGATGTCCAGAATGAAACCGGGGGACTGGTCGGGCAGGGTTTGCTCCTGAGCGACATTACTCAGCAGCGCGAAATGGAAGATTTTAAAACAACCCTCCTGGCGGCGGTCGGCCATGAATTACGCACGCCCCTTACGGCTATTAAAGGGCATGCTTCCACCCTGCTGGCTAACGATGTAAGCTGGACGGCCGGAGAACAGCAGCATTTTTTACAAACAATTAGCCTGGAAGCCGACCGGGTGGCCCAGCTTGTAACTAATCTCCTTGACCTGTCCCGCCTGGAAGCCGGCACCCTCCTGCTCCACCGCTACCCCTGCGATGTGGACGAGCTTATAAACAGCGTTGTGCAAAGACTGTCCCAGCCTGACTTAAAATTTAGCGTGGAAGTGCCGGTGGCCCTGGGGCCGGTTGTGGTGGATAAATCGCGCACCGAGGTAATTTTAACTAACCTGCTAACAAACGCTATTTCTTACGGAGAGGGTGAAATTTGTCTTAAAGTCAAGCAAGTAGGAAATAAAGCTTTAATCCAGGTTGCTAATAACGGGCCTGAGATTGCCGGGGCCGAATTAGAGCATATTTTTGAAAGATTTTACCGGGCGCGGCAGGGCGTTGTACAGCGGGCCGCTGGAACCGGGCTGGGCCTGGCAATCTGTAAGGCTTTTGTAGAGGCGCAGGGCGGTGAAATCTGGGCCGAAAGCAGCCAGACCAGCGGGACCGTTATTTCGTTTACCTTACCCCTTGCGGCCTAGCACCGCCCCGCCTTTTGATGGTAAAGGGCTTATCAACTTAAACCAAAGGTATGCCGAAGATGATGCGCAATGAAGCAAGCCAGATTCTCGTCGCCGAAGACGAAGTGACCGTGCGCGATTTTATATGCCGGAACCTAAAGGCTCGTAAATTCCAGGTTGTAGAGGCTACCAACGGGCTGGAAGCCCTGGCCCTGTGGGAAACCGAACACCCGGATTTGCTGATTCTGGATATTATGATGCCTCGCATGGGCGGGCTAGAGGTCTTGCGGCGGGTCCGCGAGCGTTCGACCATCCCGATTATTATCCTGACCGCCCTGGACGAAGAAGCGGATAAAGTAGAAGCGTTTGAACTGGGCGCGGATGATTACCTGACCAAACCCTTCGGGGTGGTTGAGCTGATGGCAAGGGTCCAGGCGGTGCTAAGACGTTCTACCTGGACCGCCCCGGTTGAAGTCAGCCTGACGAGAAGTTACGGCGACCTTAAAATTGACCTGGAAGACCGCCTGGTCTTTTTCAAGGGAAATAAAGTCCTTTTAAGCCCGACCGAATTCACCCTGCTGGAACAACTGGTGGTTAATGCGAATAAAGTATTGAGCCACCGCATGCTTTTACAAAAGGTTTGGGGCGCTGAATACGGCAATGAAACGGAATACTTGCGGGTTTACATGGGGCGGCTAAGACGCAAACTGGAAACCGACCCGGCTAATCCGCGCTATTTCCTGACCGAACCGGGCATCGGCTACCGCTTTGCCCCTTAGACCGGCTTCAGGGAAAAGTTCCCTGAAGCCGGTCTTTTCACGAAGATAAATCCTCACCGGCCCGGGTTACACCACCATTAAATCCATCATTTGATTAACAGGCGTATTTTCAAGGCAGGACTGGTCGGCGAACAACTCCTGCAAGGCTCCGGCGGGCTTTTCCGAGAGTCGAGTGGCGATATTGTGGCGGAATTTGGCAATCAGCAGGGGCATTCCTTCCTTACGCCGCCTGCGGTGGCCTACCGGGTATTCAACCTCGACCCGCTCTGTCGAAGCGCCATCCGAGAAGAAGACCTGGATAGCGTTGCCTATAGCCCGTTTCTCCGGGTCGAGGTAATCCCTGGTAAAGCGTTCGTTCTCGACCACTTCCATTTTTTCGCGCAGGAAATCGAGCCGGGGGTCAGCCGCCGCGGCATCTTCATAATCGTCCGCCGTTAAATCGCCTTTGAGCAAGCCTACGGCTACCATGTACTGGATACAGTGGTCGCGGTCGGCCGGGTTATTAAGCGGGCCGATTTTATCAATAATGCGTTTGCCTGACTCCTGGGTTTCAATCACAATTTTTTCAATGGAAGCAAGCCGGTCGCGCACAAGGGGATGCAGGGCCAGAGCGGCCTCAATGGCGGTCTGAGCGTGAAATTCCGCCGGGTACGAAATTTTAAACAGGACGTTTTCCATTACATAGCTGCCGTAGGGCTGGGGAACTTTAACCGGGCGGCCTTTAAACAGCACGTCCTGGAAACCCCAGACCGGCGCGGTCAGGGCTGAGGGGGAGCCCATTTCTCCTTTTAAGGCCATAAGAGCCAAGCGCACTCCGCGGGCCGTGGCGTCACCCGCCGCCCAGCTTTTACGAGAGCCGGTGTTAGGGGCGTGCCGGTAAGGGCGTAAGGCGCTGCCGTCTATCCAGGCATTTGAAACCGCGTTAATAACTTCTTCTCGGGTGCCGCCTAACAGGGCCGTCGCGACGGCAGTAGAAGCTATTCTCACCAGCATGACGTGATCCAACCCGACCCGGTTAAAACTGTTTTGCAGCGCCAGAACTCCTTGAATTTCGTGCGCTTTTATCAGCGAGGTCAGTACGGTTTTCAATGTCAATGGCGCTTTCCCCTCGGAAAGGTTCTGACGGGCTAAATAATCCGTGACGGCCAGGATAGCGCCCAGGTTATCGGAAGGGTGGCCCCATTCCTCGGCCAGCCAGGTATCGTTATAATCCAGCCACCGAATCATAGCGCCCATATTAAAAGCCGCCTGCACCGGGTCGAGGCGATACGCGGTGCCGGGAACTTTGACGCCGCCCGGCATTTCAGCCCCCGGCACGACCGGACCTAGCAGTTTGGTACAGGCGGGGTAACTCAGGGCCAACAGCCCACACCCCAGGCTGTCCATGAGGCAATAGCGGGCGGTATCCAGGGCTTCCGGGCTGGTTACTTCAAAGCCGGTAACGTAATCGGCAATATCCACCAGAATCTGGTCCGGCGCAGGGCGGCTGGCCGAACGAACAGCATGTGACATTTTACTTTTCCCTCTCGCATCGTTAGCGGGTCTGGACGCCATTGGCTACTTTTCGGTTGCTTCCTGCGAAAAAAGCCGGTCTAATTTTTCTTCAAAGCTGTGGTAATTTAAAATATCGTAAAGTTCCGCGCGGGTTTGCATAAGAGGCAAAGCCCTTTTCTGGCTGCCTTCCGTCCGCAAAATCTGATAAACCTGCATAGCCGCCGCGCTCATGGCCCGGAAGGCTGAAAGAGGATATAGCGCCAGGCTAACCCCGACCGTGGCAAGTTCCTCCACGGTAAACAGGGGCGTCAGGCCAAATTCGGTAATGTTAGCCAGGACCGGCACTTTAACTGCCGCCACGAACTTTTCATAAGTGGCAAGGTCAGTAATTGCTTCCGGAAAAATCATATCCGCCCCGGCATCCACAAAAGCGCAGGCGCGTTCGATGGCGCTTTCGAGTCCTTCTACCGCGAGGGCATCCGTCCGGGCCATTATGACAAAATCCGGGTCTTGCCTGGCGTCAACGGCGGCTTTAATTCGGTCCGCCATTTCCGCCTGACTGACGATAGCTTTGCCGGGGCGGTGTCCGCAGCGTTTGGCCTGCACCTGGTCTTCGATATGCAAGGCTCCGGCGCCGGATTTGATAAGCGATTTTACGGTCCGGGCAATATTAAAAGCGCCGCCAAACCCGGTATCTACATCCACCAGGAGAGGTAATTCGGTGACTTCGGTGATGCGGCGGACATCGGTAAGGACATCATCAAGGGTTGTTATGCCGAGGTCCGGCACGCCCAGGGAACCGGCGGCAACCCCACCGCCTGAAAGATAAATTGCCTTAAAACCGGCACGTTGGGCTAAAAGGGCCGTATATGCGTTAAGGGTGCCGGCTACCTGTAGAGGGTGTTCTTCTTTTACAGCCGCTCTAAACCGGCTGCCGGCAGACTTTAGTTGATTCATTTTGAACCTCCGATATTTACTCCTGAGTGAGAGCCTTTCATATTCAGGCAACCCCAATTCTAACATGAAGGAGTTATTTGTTTTTGTTAAGTTCTTTAATCGTAACTACACAGGTACTTGACAAAGCTGTTAAATTAAAACAATGAGTTTAGAAGAAAAAAACGAACAACTCAAAGCTGAAAATGCCGCTCTCAAAGCTCAATTGCTAGAGCGGGTGGCCCAGC
>CADDZM010000028.1 GCA_902812345.1 Chloroflexota bacterium
CGATACATTCAGGCGTATCCCCGCCCACACCCAACATGCCCAGCCCACCCGCTTCACAGACAGCTTTCGCCAGCCGACCGTGGGCGATATTAGCCATCGGCGCGTTCAAGACGGGGTACTTCAAGCCCCATTTTTCGGTCAGGATTGTTTTAAGCACGTTTCGTCCTCCTTTTGGCCCGGTTACAGGAACATATTACGCTAAATCTTTAATTTCATTTTACAAAATGCCGCGTTAAAAGGCATCTATAAAACGGCTTAAAACTGGGGCTTTACAATATTGTAAAATTGGATACAATATCCAGCAAGGGAATAAAATGGAATTACAAGAATTAGTCCTGCCGGAACTGAAGAATTTTAAAACGACCCCGACCCTGGTCGCCGAGGCTCTGCGTAATGGCATTCTTAAAGGGGTTATTCGCGCGGGGCAAACTCTGCGCCAGGAAGAGTTAGCCGCCGCTTTCGGCGTGAGCCGCATCCCGGTGCGCGAAGCCTTTCGCCAGCTTGAAGCCGAAGGTCTGATAAAAATCCACCCACACCGGGGCGCGGTTGTGAGCAGTCTTTCAGCTTTCGAGGTGCAGGAACTTTTCGAAATACGCGGGCCGCTCGAAACTACCGCCCTGCGCCTGGCAATTCCAAACCTGACCGGGCTTGATTTTCAAAAAGCCGCCCGCATTTTAGACCTGGCCGACCGCGAAGAAACGAGCAGCCGCTGGGGCGAGTTGAACTGGGATTTTCACGCGACCCTCTACGCCGCAGCGGGACGGCCCCGCCTGCTGGGGATGCTGGTTAATCTCGAACAGAATGTGGACCGCTACATGCGCCTGGTTTTGACGGGCCTGGACTACCAGCAACATTCCCAGGCCGAACACCGTGCACTGCTGGCGGCCTGCCGGGAGAAGGGTGTCGAAAAAGCCGTCACGCTTTTAAGCGGCCATATCGAAGCCGCCGGGCAAAAACTAACCGCCTATTTGCGCCAGGCCGAAGAAGGCGAACGTCAATAGCCGCTTTAAATTAGCCTTTTCATAAAAAGAACCGAGTAAAAGGAGCAGCCCGAACTATGCTGACCCAGGAAGAAATCGTGAAAAAAGAACGGGAAGAAGAATTGTTTGAGGTCCACGACCCGGCCATTTTAGGCGCGGCCCGGTCCATCCTGGACAGTTGCAGCACCCCGGAGCAGATGCAGGAAGCGGTCCTGGCGGCGGTCAAACGCAATGAGAAATGGCGCGGCCAGGAATGCATCAATCTGCTGGCCCCGGAAGCCCCGACCAGCCCGACCGTCCGCGCCCTTCTCTCGTCCGAGGTCGGCACGCGGGCTGCCGAAGGCCATATCGGTGCGGTCAACCGGTGGTTTGCCGGGACCAAACACATTGATGAAATCGAGGCTCTTTGCGTCGAGCTTCTAAAGAAGCTTTTCAAGGCTAACTACGCCGACCACCGCCTGTGCGCCAGTATGATTGGTAATATGGCGGTCTATACCGCCCTGACCGAGCCGGGCGACGTGATTATGAGCCTGCCCCAACCGGTCGGCGGCCATTCAAGCAACCGGCCTGACGGTCCGGCGGGGGTTCGCGGCCTTAAAATTGTGGATATTCCTTTCGACCAGGACGAACTGGTGGTGGACCTTGAAACCTTCCGTAAAGTCGCGCCACTCGTACGCCCAAAATTGGTGGCCCTGGGCGCTTCCATGACCCTCTTTCCTTTTCCGCTGCGAGAGATGAGCGAGATTGTAGCCGAGTGGGGCGGCAAGCTCTTTTTCGACGGCGCGCACCAGCTTGGCCTGGTGGCCGGTGGACAATTTCAAGACCCGTTGCGTGAAGGCGCGGCGGTAATGACCGGCTCGGCGGGCAAAACTTTCAGTGGGCCTCAAAGCGGCGTGATGGTCTGGAACGACCCGGCCCTGACCGAGTCCCTGACCTCAGCGGTCTTTCCTATCCTGGCAGCGACCCACCAGGTCAACCGGGTAGCGGCCCTGGCGGCTTCGGCGGCGGAACTGCTGGCCTTCGGGCAGACCTACATGGCTCAAATCGTGACGAACGCCCGCGCCCTGGCGGCGGCCCTGGATAAACGGGGTATCCCGGTGCTGGCCCCCCACAAAGGCTACACCACCACCCACCAGGTTATAGCCAATGTGAGGCAGTTCGGCGGCGGCCTGGAAGTGGCCCACCACCTGGCAAAAGCTAACCTTATCACCAACAAAAACCTTATCCCCGGCGACAAACCGGAAGACTGGGACCGGCCCGGCGGCTTGCGGATGGGTACCATCGAAATCACCCGGTTGGGGATGGATCAGGCGGAAATGGAAACTATTGCCGACTTTATGGCGCGTATCCTGGTGAAAAAACAAGACCCTGCTCATGTTGGCCGGGAAGTGGTCGAGTTCCGCGCGGCCTACCAGACCCTTTATTACTGCTTCGAGAACGGCCTGCCGCATTTAAAATAGTTTTTAGTTTTGGTCATTCCGAGCGTAGTCTTAGAAATAACCCGGTGAGCGATTTGCTCGCCGGGTTACTTATTTTCAAAAGAATTTAAAAATTGTTGGAAATTGCCCGAAACCGGTGAAACATCCGGCCAATTACGCGGGTCTAACCCTGCAGAGGGATATAAACACTAAATACTAAACACTGAAAACAAAACCCTATTTTTAAGGGGTAGCGAAAGGAAGAAAGGTAATTCGAATGCCATTTACGGCGATGAGCGGGCACGAATACTCGATTTCTCAGTTGGGCCTGTCCATTTTCCAGGAAGACTTCACTTCTGTTATAAGCGGCGTGGATATAGACCTCGTGACGATGCCGATTCCACCGGGTCAGTACGAACTCCGGGTAAACACAACCATGGGTGGGGTGAACATTTTTCTGCCGCACTACGCCCGCTTTACTATCAACGGAACAACCCTTATGGGCGGCAAAGATATTCACAGCGGGGCGCGCTACTGGGGCAAGCTGGTTAAAAAATTCAAAAAGCAGATGGACCTGCCCGATTTCCCGCCCGAATTTGCCCTGACCGAATTTAACCCTCAACAGCCCGTCATCATCCACCTGGTGTTGAATACGGCGATGGGCGGCGTGGACATATATCAACTTTAAACCCTTAATAATCTCTCCAAACAAAAGGCCGGTTGAGCAACCCGGCCTTTTTATTTTCCTTATTTTAAGAATTTTTCTTTTATTTTAAGAATTCAAAATTTGTGTTATCTCGGCATTGGTGGGGATAGAAGGATACGCGCCCGGCTTTGTAACGGCCAGCGCCCCGGCGGCGTTGGCAAAACGCAACGCTTCCGGCACCGGGAGATTTTCGGCCAGGGCAAAAGCTAACGCACCCGTAAAACTATCCCCGGCGGCGGTCGTGTCTACAGGATGTACCGTAAAACCGGGAGTTGTAATCGCCTTGTCAAGTGTCACCCAGGCTGCGCCCCGCTCTCCAAGCGTTACGACGACTGCGCCCGGTCCGGGTTGGCCCCGGTCAGCCTGGCCGAGCAACAGGCGGGCCGCTTCAATTTCATCACCGAGAACCTGGTTTCCACTGGACAAGGCGGCCATAAGCCTGACTTCGGTCTCATTAAGGACCAGCAAATCAAGAGCGGCTAACAGGCCGGGCGGAAGCGGTTGGTTGGGGACAGGCGCGGGTGTCAGGATGACTTTTGCCCCGGCCTGGCGGGCCAGTTGGGCCGCTTTCTCACAAACGGCCAGGGGGATTTCCAGTTGCAGGAGAAGCGCCCCGGCGTCCTGAAATGCTCCGGCGGCCTGTTCAAGGTCGGCCGGGGAAAATTCAAAATTCGCCCCAGGTACGACCACGATGGTATTCGAACCGGAAGAATCAACCGTAATCGAGGCTACCCCGGTGCTGATAGCCGGGTCGGAAACCCGCGATACCCCGGCAGCGTTAATGCCTTCAGCCGCCAGGGCAGCGGCCAGGCGGTCCCCGAAAGCGTCCCGGCCAAGCTTGCCGATAAACACCACTTCGCCACCGGCCCGGCGGGCCGCGACAGCCTGGTTGAAACCTTTGCCGCCCTCGAAAGTGGCAAAAGAAAGACCGGCAACCGTCTCACCGGCCCGGGGCAGGCGGCTTGCGCCCACCACCAGGTCCATGTTCAGGCTGCCGGCTATAACTATTTTTGGCATTAATAGTGAATCTGGACTCTTGAACCAAGCGTCAGGAAGGTCCAGGCAAAGTAAGCCGTATTGTAATCCTCGTTGACGCACCCGTGACTGCCGGTTACCCCGAAGACGCTGCGCCACCAGGCATAGTGGAGCGCGTGGCCCTCCCAGGTAAAGTACATAGTGTAGAGTACGTTATCGAGGTCGTAATAGTCACCCGCACCGATGGAACCGCCCCGCATCCGCTCGTTAGCGACCAGGCGCAAAATGTGGAAGGTGCCGGTTGGCGTGGCGTGGGTCGCCGTACCGGTTGTTACCAGGCTCGTCAGGAGCGGGACATCGCCCTCATAGAAGGTTTCGTACTGGCCCGACAAATTCACGTCCACCCAATGTTCCCACAGGTTAGTCGAGTAGTTGGGGGATTTATCAACGTTGAGGTCAACCGAAACATCCACGTTGTTCAGGGCCGCCATATCGGTGCCAAAGCTGGGGTCTACCAGCGCGCCGGTTTCGGGCGACCAGAGCATCCGGCCCAGTTCAAAAAGCTGGGTAATCCAGGTCTTACCGGAATTATCGGTGAGGGTGTATTCCTCGGTCAGCGGGTAGCCCCACATAAACAGGTCGCCGGTCGAGTTATACAGGTTCAAGAAACCCTGCTGCACGGTATGGCTGGTTTCCGGGAAATACTTCACGACCGCGGTATTCGGGGTCGGGGCGACGGGCTGGAAAGCCCAGGTTGCTTTGACATCCGGGGTCTGCGCGTCGTACAGCATCCGGCCGAGCGGATACGGGCGGGTCTCGTAGGAAGTCCCGGCCAGTTCGGGGAAGTAGGCCAGGGCGACTTTCTGGAAATACTGGACGGTCCGGCCCCGCGAGTCGGTAAAGGCTTTAGCCATCGGGCCGCCGAAACGGTTGTACTGGCCGTTCATGCGCCAGAACCGCAGCAAGGGATTAGCGATAGACTGACCGAAGTTAGGAAAATAAACCCTGGCCGGACCCACGATAGATTTAGGGGCGGGCTGGGGTATCCTCACGGCGGCCAGGTCGTTGTTAGGGGTAGCGGCCAGGGCTGTAGATAACCCGGTACTATCAAAAGCGATAAAGAAAATAATCAGCCCCACCATGCTTAGAAAGAACTTCTGGCGAAAAGTGTTCACCGGGCTACTCCTTGTAAAAATGTTCGACAAACCAGGTCAGGATAAACCCCGCCCCCCTTGCCTGTCACCTTATTGATTGGTTCTTTAATATAGAATGATTAAAAGCTGGCAAAAGTTATGCCAATTTTTAAAATTTTAATAGCAAATTAGTACTATCAGAACCTTATTTTTAAACCAATTGTTAATTGGTACAAGGTAGATTATTGTGGAATTAGTCAGTAATTAAGGGCGTGAACGAAAGAACCTGCTAAATCCGTGGGGTCCGAGAAATTGATATGCATCAACTAAGATAGAGGGTGTTTCCACTGCATTAACCGGTAAAGCTTTTGAAGATCCCTACCATAACGGTTAACTAACTACCATTATAACCGTTTTTTATGATTTGGAAAGAGGTAATAAGTTAAATATTAGGTTAGACTTTAGTCTTATGTCATGTTGAATTTTTCCACAACAACCAAAAATGTGAAAAAAATAGTAGACCTTTCCACAGAATTTAGGCTGAAAAATATTTTAAAAGGGGTTGCTTTGAATTTCTTAAAAACGATTATGAGTCGAGCAAGAAATTGATTCCTGGCCGGTTTCAATTAACATTAAAATAATATTAAAAAATACACAGGTAATAAGCAAGTCAGGGCCCCTGGGTAAACTAAATCCGCCTGTGAGAAAGAATTACAAAGTTTAGCCGGACCTCGCATTTTGTCACTCCGACCTTGCGGAGAAATCTCAGCGCCGGTGGGGTAAGTACAAATCCTGTTACGAGTGAAGCAATCCGGCAAAACTTACAGGTCCGGTTCGCGTATTATAATTGGTTCTAACCGGTCTACCTTGTCTGGCTGCTTTAGGGGGCCGCGTTGCGGTCCCGGTAATTACTGTTTGTTTTCGTTGGCGGAGTTGCTTTCGGTACCTGCCGAGCCGGTCGAACGGACTCCGTGACCTGTATCAGTATCTACCCCTGTAACACTGGTAGTGCCGCTGGAATGCATACCCGAGTTGTCGCCGGAATTAGAAGCGGCCCCGTAATTCTTGCCACTGTTGCCGCTGCCCGGTTCACCACTGACGCCGCCTTTACCCGCGCCCGGCAACCTGGCGTGATTAGAAGTTTCCTTCAAGACCGTCTGGTCCCGGCCCCATTGTTTAGCGTCGGCGGCGCGAAGCTGCACGCTCAGGTCTAAATCTTCGTCATAAACGGCGATTAAAGGTTTACCCGGGTCAATAACGCTGGTAAGTGACCCGGCGGGTCTTATCACGGCTGGTTGTTCTGGCACAATTCTCCTCCCCGGCTCCTGGATTAAGGGTTCAAAATGCAAAACTGCGGTACCTACTACTTAATCTCAAAAATTATACTACGCCCGCACAAGAGCTTCCACGCACAAAGCATTCCAGCCGGGCACAGGACTTGCTTTTAAGTAGTTATGAATTATAAAAAATTTGGATTGTGAGTAAAAGATGACCGGGAACTCAATTTTAACACCCCAGCAAAATCAACTGTTGGGCCAGGAAAAAACTTTCTTTGAAAATTTGCGGGAGGCCGTGGAAAAATTCGGGGCCGCCCCGGAAGACCGCCAGTTACTGGCTAAAGTCGTTACCGGGCTGGACGAATTATTCTTGCTGGTCGTTGTTGGCGAGTTTAACAGCGGCAAGTCGGCCTTTATCAATGCCCTGATAGGCCAGAAAGTGCTGGCCGAAGGCGCGACCCCTACCACCGACCAGATAAACGTGCTGCGCTATGGACCGGAACCGGGCCAACAACAGCGCGAACAGGATTTGCTTGAGGTCTTTCACCCGGCAGCTTTCCTGAAAGAAATCAGTATTGTGGATACTCCCGGTACGAACGCGGTTATCGAACGGCACCAGGCCCTGACCGAAGAATTTGTGCCGCGCAGTGACCTGGTAATTTTCGTCACCTCCGCCGAGCGGCCTTTTACCCAGAGCGAACGGCAATTCCTGGAAAAGGTTAAAGACTGGGGTAAGAAAATCCTGGTGGTTATCAACAAAATTGACCTGTTGGGCAACCAGGAAGACTACCGCCGGGTGGTCCAGTTCGTGACCGAAGGCTTCCGGCAACTCCTGGACCTGGAGCCGCCGATTTTCCCCGTTTCAGGCCGGGCTGCTTTGCAGGCCAAGACCCAACCGGGACCGCAAACCCTTGATAACTGGCGGCAAAGCGGTTTCGGGCCGCTGGAAGACTACATCTTTAATACGCTCGACCAGGCCAGCCGAATCCGCCTGAAGTTTAGCAGCCCGCTCCTTGTGGCCGAACGCCTGACCGGGCGCTACCTGGGCGCGATTGACGACCGGCTAGGGCTGCTATCCCAGGATGCCCGCACCGTTGAAACCATCGAACGGCACCTGGCGGTCTTCCAGGAAGACATGCAGCGCGATTTTACAGGCCGCCTGGCGAATATCGACAACATGATTTACGAGATGAACCAGCGCGGCGATGCTTTCTTTGATGACGTGCTGAAAGTGAGCCGGTTGTTCGACATGATAAAGACCGACCGGATTAAGCATGACTTCGAGCAGCGCGTGGTCGGAGAAACGCCCCACCGCATTGAACAGGCTGTCAACGAAATGGTTGAATGGACGGTCGAGCGAGAAAGCCGCATCTGGCAGGAGATTACCGAGTACCTGCGCGAACGCCGCCAGGCCGGGGGTGACGAAAACCTGATTGGCCGGGCTGATAACGCTTTCGAGCAATTCAACATCAACCGGCGGACCCTGCTGCAGCAGGTCGGCGAACGGGCCAGGACGGTTGTGCAGAGTTTCGACCACCGGGTTGAGGCGGAAAAGTTAAATTTATCGGTGCGGGACGCTGTGGCGCGCACGACTATCACCGAAATCGGAGCCGTTGGGCTGGGCGCGGGACTGGTGCTGTTATTAGGGAGCGCCGCCGCCGACGTGACAGGCATTTTACTTTCGGTGGTAGTGGGCGGAGTCGGCTTTTTCATTATCCCGGCCCGGCGGCGCAAGGCCAAGTATGAGTTGCGCCACAAGCTGGAAACTTTGCGGGCGCAGCTAACCGGCGTCCTCAAAGAGCAGTTCGAACACGAGCTAACTCTTTCAGTGGAGCGGGTACGCGAGGCTATCGCGCCTTACACCCGGTTTATCCGGCTGGAGCAGGAGCGGCTTATATCTTCCAGAGGACAGTTCCAGCAGTTGCGCGGGGAAATGGCCCGGCTGCAAACAGCTATCGAGAAAGCCACCTCCGGCGCACAGGTTGGCCCGGTCAACCAGGAAGCGCCCCTGGCGTTGCCTCGTCAGACCGCCGCGCCTGACCGGATGCCGGTAGTGTCCCCGGTTATACCACCACAACTGCCCCAACCGGAACGAAGACCCCAACCGGCCCGGCCACCGGCGCCCCAGGTGAACTTGAACCCCGGCGGCAATTATCCTTACCCGATTGACGATGTGCCGACCCCCAAACGAAGGCCGCCGGACGACGATAATATGCTTTATCCGCCCTCTCAGTACGATTACTAGGGCAGAAAAGCCGCCAGAGGGTCAAACTCCGGCAGCTTTTCTTTACGCTAATTAATATTCGGTTCGGAAAAATTACGGCTCTTCCCCAGGGCAAGGAAGGTAATAAAAGAGAAAAGTGAAATTATAAATAAAGCTGTTCGAAGGGGTTGCCGGATAGGGCTTCCCGGCCAGATTTCTCCCCGTTAGCGGCGGCTTGTAAGGCCTCGCGAAAATTCCCGACCAGGAAGCCAATCATATTGATAATTTCCTGGACCTGCTTGTAATTGCCGGCCTGGTCGTTGTTAACGAGCAGGGCGTTGTGCTTGAAATAAACTACCTGGCCCTCTTCCAGAAAACCGAACCCGACCAGCGGCAATTTCGTATTGATGCGGGTTATCAGCCAGTTCAACTCGTTTTCGACATTCGCGGCAATCCCAACCGAAAGCGGCGCGAAAAATTGCATGATAGAAACGTCTTCGAGTTGTTCTTCCATAAAGGGCAAATACGAAATCTCGATTTGCCAGGAAGGGCCGTCTTCGTCGGGGGCATCCATCTCGATTACCAGGGCATCGTAGGGGGCGGTTGACCCGCCCGGCGCCACGTTGACCTTGAAACCCTCGGCGCTCAGCCTGCTGCGAAACTGGCCTAAAGCTCTCTTATGAGTTACGCTTGTGACAGACATTTTACATATATCCAGTCATTGCCTTAGACGTGAAGCGCCCTGGCGATTTGGTCGGCGGTCGGCGTTTCCTTTTCCGGGTCGACTTCGAGGCCCATACTTTCGACTATCTGCCGCATCTGGCGGTATTCAGGTTTATCGCTATTGCCCAGCACTACCCCGTTCATATGCAAGACGTGCGCTGTGTCGTGAATATAATCGGCGTAGAACTTGCCGTAGTCGTTCTTCGTATAGCCCATTGCGCTCATCTTTGCGTGAAGCGGGTTTTTAGCCTTAATGGCAGCCACAGCCGCCGCCCGCTCTTTGTACTTGAGCGGACTCCAGCCCTTGTTGGCGGCTTTCTTATCTTCCTCGTATTTCTTGAATTCAGCTTCGACGCCCAGTTCGCGAATAGCGACCTCTTTCTTGCGCTTGTGTTTTTGCCAGAAGCGCCAGGCTGCCGCCAGACCGCCAACTACCGCGGCAGCGCCCATTACAATCCAGCCAACCGGGTTAGTCGCCAGGACCAGCAGAGTAACGCCGCCCGCAACCAGTAACGCGCCTTTCAAGACGGTCGCCCCGGCCACTTTCTTGCGCATTTCCTGAGTTGTGGCAGCCTGCATAGCGGCGCCCTTAACGCCGCCGGAAGAGGCGCCTTCAGCAATAGTATTCAATTGTTTCTGGCGCTGGTGGCCCTTATAAGCGCCATAACCGCCGCGAACCATATCCACCGCGCCCATCGCAACCCCACCGCCACCGGCCACAGCGGCCCCGGTAAGAGCAGCCGTAGAAGTGGCGGAGCCGGTCAGGCTGGCGATATTGTAAGCCGCCGAGCCGCCCTGCTGGACCATACTTGCCACGCCGCTGGCGGCCCGGCCACCGCCGCCTATCACCCGGTCGCTCGTTGTAGCGCTGGAATTAGACATTTCCTGGATACCGCGGGCCGTTTCCATTGCCCCACTGGCGACCCCGGCGATACCACCGACCGCGCCGAAGACATTAACGGCCTCTGCAGCAGCGGTTCCTGATGCCACCACCGTGGAAGAAAGCTGGCCGACCTTGGTCGCAACACCACCGCTGGCGGAAGCTACGCCCGCGCCGGTCGCCGTATATTCGGCATAATCCTGCCCGGTATCGGCGTTATAGTTATTTTTGCGATACTTAGGTTTTCTGGTTGCGGGCGGCGCAGCCGGTAGCGCCTGACCATCGCCAGGGGCTTCGGCAACAGGTGGGGCGGGCGGAATCTCTTCACCTACTCCACTCAGATTGTCATCAACATCGGTATTAAACTGGGCGCGGAGTTGGGCCTTAAAATTCTGTTTCTCCTCCATGTAGCCCTTCATGGTATCTACAAGAGTTTCCCCACGCGCCCCCATATAAGTTCTGACAAGTTTAGGCAGTTCCTGGGCATAGTAGGCGGCTTTCTTACGACCGAGTTCTTCAAGCTTTTCGCGGGCGGTAACCCAGGCGCGGAGTTGGATCAAACCCGCCCCTTTGATGGTACTAAGAACACTTACTTCCAGATTAGAAGCCGGTAGAGCCAACGCCTCGGCTCTGATATCACCTTTAACCTGGCCGACTAACCTCATCAGGTCATTATTTTTCGAGAACAGGGCTTGAACAGCCTGGTCTAGAATCCCGGCAAGCGCTTTTTCCCTGGAAGCATCATCTTTGCCCAAACGGTTATAAAGGACGGCGTCGCTTTTGATGACATCGGTTAAATCTTTACGGGTCTTTACCAGGATACTTTTGGATAGTTCCGGCACAACCAGAGTCTGTATAGAAGGCCCAAGTAAGCCTTCGACAATCTGGCGGTTCCCGCTTGGCCCTATCACCTGGGCGTAGGTATTATCATACTGGATTTCTTCGGGGCTTTTTGCCGGACCCTGAACCGGGACGCTGGAATTAACACGGGGCGCTCTCCCCTGGGCGTATGCTCCCACCGCTGGCGGGGCCGCGACCACGGTGCCATCGCGCTGAACACTCCCTGCCGCCGAGGCCGCGCCGGAACGCTGGCGCTGAATCATGCGCTGGACAGCCTGGTTGCCCAGGGAGCGCTGTAAAGACAAAATATTACCTGAAGTGACAAAGCCGGCAGTACCAGGGGCGGCGGTTTGAGCTATATCAAATTCAGAGGTAAAACCAAGTTCGGACACAGGGGCTTGTTGGGTTGGGGTAGCCTGGTCATTACCGGACGTTTTCCCGCCCTGTTTGGCAGTTAATTGGGTGCGGCTCATTGTATGGCCCTTTGCGGTTACACTTTTTGATTTTGATAGGTTAAATTTTAGCCAGGTTAAGACCCTATTTGCATGTTAAAATTTATTCATTGCATGAAAGATTATAGCGGGTATTGGACAAAAGTCAATCAAGCCAAAAATCCTATTTGGTTGGTACTATTAGCTTAGCTATAACCGTTTTAGGCGTTTTATACAATCCGCTGGCCGGTATAAAGCAAATCGGGTTATTAGCAAATCGGGTTATTATGGAAGACTAAAGCAGGAACAGGCAAACTTACTCTGGTCTTTTCCTGAAATAATCAAAAATGTTGAATTGTATAAAATTAAAAGGCCGGAAACATGTCTTAAGTTTTGCGAATATGCTATAATCGGCTGAAATTATATTTGTCACCAGCAGCGCGGGCCGGTGATGCACAACGATGGAGGCGTGGATATTAGCATGTTGTGCTTGCCAGAAGTAACATATAAGTAGGGATGAGGTTAGGAATTTGGAAAAGCTTTTCAAAAGGATTCCCAGAGTAGGCGGAGAATCAGAAAAAGAGCGCTTGGAAGGTTCATCTGAAGGAACAATCGAACCCCAGCACAAAGCGCAGGCTGAAAGTGTAGAAAAGACCCCCGAAATATCCCCCGAAAAAGCCAAAAAACATGAGGGCCACACTCCGAAATTCTCCTGGAGCATCAAGCCGCAGGGCGACCAGAAGGCAAAACCGGCCAGGTCCGGCAAAGATGAGATACCGGATGGCCTGTGGATTAAATGCGCCCACTGTAAAGAGCTAATCTACAGTAAAGAATTCGAGAATAATAAAAAGGTTTGCCCCAAGTGCGGCTTTCACTTCCGACTGGGCGCTTATGAAAGGGTTAATGTTATCCTGGACGAGAGCAGTTTCGAGGAAATTAACGCCAACCTGGTAACAGGCGACCCGCTCAACTTTACCACTTCCACCGAGACTTACCAGGTTAAGTCCGACCAGACCCGCGCCAAGACTGGCTTGAATGAAGCGATTGTGACCGGCTTTGGTACCTTAGAAGGGATGCCGCTGGCCCTGGCTGTCTGCGACTTCAATTACCTGGGCGGCTCGATGGGCAGCGTCTATGGCGAAAAACTGGTCCGACTGGTTGAGCAAGCCCTGGAACGGCGGGTGCCTTTGCTGGCGGTTTCGGCCAGCGGCGGCGCGCGTATGCACGAAGGAATGTTCTCGCTCATGCAGATGGCTAAGACTACCGCCGCCTTTGCCTGCCTGGGCGAAGCCGGACTGCCTTTTATCTCCCTCCTGGTAGACCCCTGTACGGGCGGTGTTATCGCCAGTTACGCCTCGGTTGCCGATGTTATTCTGGCCGAACCGGGCGCGTTGCTCGGCTTTGCCGGACCCCGCGTTATCGAGCAGGTCACCAAACAAAAGCTGCCGCCCGGTTTCCAGACTTCCGAGTTCTTCCTGGAACACGGCATGGTTGACCAGGTGGTCAACCGCAAAGAACTGCGCCCGGTCATCGCCAAGCTGCTGCGTCTCTACGAGACGGTCGTAGCGCAAAACGAGGCCAGGGAGCGCGAGGTTAGCTATGCCGGATAAAGATAAAGAGCGTAAAGAACGCGATAAAGATAAAAAACCGGCTGCATCGGGAGCCTGGGAGAAGGTTCTGCTGGCCCGGCACGTCCAGCGCCCGCACGCCCTCGACTTCATCAACGGCCTGACCAAAGACTTTATGGAACTGCGCGGCGACCGCCATTTCGGTGACGACGCGGCCCTGGTCGGCGGCATCGCTAAGTTCGAAGACCGCACCGTGCTGGTGCTGGGCAACCAGAAGGGCCGGGACACCAAAGAAAACATCTATCGCAACTTTGGCACCGCCCGCGCCGAGGGTTATCGCAAAGCCTTCCGGCTGATGCAGCACGCCGCCAAGTTCAAACTGCCTGTCCTGACTTTTGTGGATACCGGCGGGGCTTTTCCGGGTAAGGAGAGCGAGGAACGCGGTATCGCTATGGCGTTGGCCGAAAATATTATGCTGATGAGCCGCCTGCCGGTGCCGATTGTGTCGATTGTAACGGGCGAAGGCGGTAGCGGTGGCGCGCTGGCAATCAGCGTGGCCGACCGCCTGCTCATGCTCGAAAACGCCGTTTACTCGGTCGCCAGTCCTGAAGGTAGCGCCACGATTTTATGGCGTGATGTGTCGCAGGCTCCCGCCGCCGCTGAAGCTATGAAAATTACCGCGCCCGACCTGCTCGGGTTCGGTATCATTGACGGCATCGTACCGGAACCGACCGGTGGCGCGCATACTAACCCGAATGAGATGATGGCAATCGCCCGGGAATACCTGCTGAATAACCTGACTGACCTGGAAGATAAATACACCAGCCGGGGCGAGGCCGGTATCCAGTCGATGCTGGAAGCGCGCTACCAGAAATATCGCAGAATTGGAAGCTGGCAGGAACTGGCGGAGCAGTCGCCCGAAGTGGGCGAATTAAGCGATATTCTCCAGGCGAACCCTTCTTTATAGCCTGTAAAAAGCCTGTAAATTATTAAAATCCCGGTCTTTTTTAGCGAAGGCCGGGTTTTTTAATTTCTTTAACTTTTCCGGTAACATTTCTGCCACCCGGACAGTTTAATTTGTATGTTTTCGAATGGTCGTGGTGTATCCGGCAACATTACCGGCAAACTTTAGAGGCAAAGGAGGCCCAGGTGGCAAGGCAACCCCAACAACTTGTCATGAAATTAAGAAAAAAACGGCTAACCGTTTTCCTGCTGACCGTAGGGCTAGCAGGTCTGCTGGCCGGGTGCAGCGAAAGCGTGGGGTCTTTTTCCCCGCCAAATTCAAATACCGGTGTGCCAACGCCGACCTCTGCGTCCACCGCCCCGGCACGGTCGGTGCCGAGTCCAACCGCCTTTGCGCCAAAAAGTCCCAGTTCAGCGGTGAGCGGGCTAAGTTTAAGCCAACTTTATTCAAGCCCAGCCGCGCCGGGCCATACCGGCTATGTCTTTAGCACGATTTACAGCCCTGACGGAAAGATAATTGCCAGCGCCGGGCAGGACCGCACGATTCAACTCTGGGACGCCACCACGGCCCAACCCTTAGCCGCGTTAAAAGGCCATGCCGGGGCAATTCTAGCCCTGGCTTTCTCGCCGGACGACCGAATCCTGGCAAGCGGCGACGAGGCTAATTTTATCAGATTGTGGGATATGACATCCAAAAAGGAAATCAGCACTTTAACCGGCCATAGTTGGACTATTTCAGCGTTAGCTTTTTCAGCAGACGGCCAGACCCTGGCCAGCGGCAGCACCGACCAGACCGTCCGATTATGGCGGCGGGATGCTACTGGAAAGTTTTCTCTGCTGACTACTCTTAAAGGCCATACCGCCGGGGTAAGCAGCGTGGCTTTCTCGCCGGATGGTAAAACGCTCACTTCCGGCAGTGGCGACCATACAATAAAAATCTGGGATTTGAGCAATTTTAGCGTGTTTAAGACTTTCGAGAACCAGGGCGCGAATACCGAAGTCGGCAGCGTGACCTTTTCACCTGATGGTAAGTTGCTGGTAAGTGGAAACAACGGTGTTACCGGCAACGGCAGCAACGGCTCAACTGTCAAAGGCTGGAGTCCAGACCCTAAAACAGGCAATCAGCCGCTTTTCACCCTGACCGGCAGTTCGGCCAGCATCGCTTTTTCGCCTGATGGCAAGCTGCTGGCCGGGATTGGCCCTCACGATAAAACAATCCTTTTGTGGGAAGTAAATGGTTTTAATCCACCCAAACTTGTAAGGAAATTCAATAGCGGCACGCTCATCGGGGCCACAGTCGTGTTTAGCCCGGATGGGCAGCGATTGGTCAGCCAGGGTGACGGTTACTCAAGTGTTGTCTGGGAAATCGCCAGTGGCCGCGAAGTCCTGCGGCTAAAAGCCAACTCGACCGTATTTCAATCGTTGGCGGTCAGCCCGGACGGTAAAACTCTTGCCACCGGCACTAACGATAAAAGCATCCGGCTTTTCGGGGCGGCTAAAGGCGACCTTCTAAAAACGCTTGCGGTAGGAGACAGCTCTAAGGGCAACCGCCTGATTAACTGGCTGGCCTACTCCCCGGACGGCAAGACTCTCGCCAGCGCCGGGCAGGACGGCCAGGTGCGGCTCTGGGACCAGAACCAGCAGATAGCCAGCCTCGATGCCGATAGCCAGTGGTTCTTTGGCGCGTCAGGAATAAACATGGCAACCTACAGCCCGGACGGCAGGTGGCTTGCCAGCGCCAGTGCTGACGGCACGATTAAAATCTGGGACGCTGTCAGCCGTAACGAGGTCAAGACCTTACGGGGCGGTAAAGTGGAAGTTGATGGCGAATATTATCCCGCTTTTGAGGCCGTAGCTTTTAGCCCCGGTGGAAAAACGCTGGCTTCGATAGGCGGCATTAACCCGTACGTTGGCGGATTTAATTTACAGTTGTGGAAGGCGCCCGATGGCCTTAAAATAAAAGATTTGGGTAGTTGGGACTGCCATTTGCCGCTGCTTTTCACAGTGGATGGGCAAAATGTAGGTTGCCTTACCAGTGACAATATTTTTAAACTGTGGAACGTTAATAACGGAAAGCTGACGAATAGTTTCGCCGGGCATAACGGGCATATTTTATCGGCTGCTTTCAGCCCGGACGGTAATTTTTTGGTCAGCGCTGCGCAAGACGGCACTATTCGGCTGTGGGAAACCGCTACCGGGGCCGAGTTGTACCGCACCGACCCGGCCCTGACCAACGGAACGGTCGCGATCGCGTTTGGCCCGGACAACCTGAAATTCTTTAGCGCCCAGGTTGAGGGTTCGGTGCAAGCCTGGAAAATCCAACCCAAAACCGGGAATTAGTTATACCCCCGGCCCTTTAAGCAAGAGCCGGGGTTTTAAGTTCAAAGGGATAAGGCTAGGCCCAGCGCACCAGGCCCAATTCGTGTTTGCTAAGCAGGTACGGGTGGTTGGGCAGTACCCGGACCGCGAAGACCCGGCTGCCGCCCGACTTGGTGATGTACTTCCCCGTGTAGTGCAGCTTGCCGCCGCTGTCCGGGCTCGCGCCATCGGCCGGTGCCATCGTCGTAACAGTCTGGTCAACCAGTTTGCCGTTATCGTCGCGGGCTGTGACCAGTTCGACGGTCACTTCCTGCGGAGAGAGCCGCCCCAGACGCACCCAGGCGTCTACGGACACACTCGCGCCGATAGAGAGCTTGCCGTCGCGAGGAGCGCGTGCGTCCACGCTCACTTCCCGCCAGGAGTCCTGGATATAGCGTTTCCAGACCGCCAGTTCTTTAGCCTTTACGAAACCGTCGCCAATCAGTTTCGAGGCGTGCTGCATGGCCGGGACGTACAGCAAGTTGGTGTAGTCCTTGACCATGCGGCGGGTGCTGAAGACCGGGGCGACCGTTTTAATCGCTTCTTTCATTACGGCAACCCACCCGGCAGAGACTTCGCCCAGCCCGGCCTGGTAGTAAAGCGGGATAATGTTTTCCTCTAGCTTTTCATAGAGGTCGAGGCTGTCGGCTTCATCGGCGGTATTCTGGTCCTGGTAAGTGCGTTCCTCACCGATGGCCCAGCCGTTCTTGCCTTGGTAGGCTTCAGGCCACCAGCCATCCAGGATGGAGGCGTTCGGCACCCCGTTCAAGGAGGCTTTCTGGCCGCTGGTGCCGCTGGCTTCGAGGGGACGAATCGGGTTGTTTAACCAGACATCCACGCCCGAAACCAGGTAGCGAGCCATGTTGATGTCGTAATTTTCCAGGAAAAGGACTTTACCCTCAAAGCCTTCTTCCCGGCTCATCTGGAAGACCTGCTGGATAAAAGACTTGCCCGGTTCGTCGGCGGGGTGCGCTTTCCCGGCGAAAATAATCTGGACCGGCCGCTTGGGATCGTTGAGAAGTTTCGTGATGCGGTCCACGTGCCTGAAAATAAGGGTCGCCCGTTTGTAGGTGGCGAACCGCCGGGCGAACCCGAAGGTCAGGGCTTCCGGGTTGAAAAGGTTTTCAGCTTTAGCAACTTCCAGGGTGCCTTCCCCGATTTCCACCCGATGTTCTTTGACCCGCTCGTGGACGAAATCAAGCAGCTTCATTTTGAGGTTGCTGTGAATATCCCACAACTCCTGGTCGGGAATCTGGTCAATCGGCTCCCAGGTCTTAGAGTCGTCCAGCCGTTCCAGCCAGTCCGCGCCCAGGTATTTGCTGTAAAGGTTCCATAGTTCAGGAGCCAGCCAGGTCTGAGTATGGACGCCGTTGGTGATGCTGGTAATCGGCACTTCTTCCGAATCCACGCCCGGCCACAAAAATTCCCACATCTTGCGCGATACGGCCCCGTGCAGTTTGCTGACACCGTTATGGCCGCTGGAAGTCTTGAGGGCGAGGACGGTCATGCTGTACTGGTTATCCTGGCGGGCGAACTCGATAAACTCGTCGCGGCCCTGGCCCAGTTGATACCAGTACTGGTTGAAATATTTGTCAATCAGATCGAAGCTAAAAGCGTCATTTCCGGCCGGGACCGGGGTGTGAGTGGTAAAGACCCCCGCCGCCGAGACTACTTCACGGGCTTCATTAAAGCTCAACCCGAAGCCCTGGACCAGTTCCCGGATGCGTTCCAGGCCCAAAAAGGCACTGTGGCCTTCATTCATGTGCCAGGCCGTAGGGTTGTAACCAAGTTCGCGGACCGCCCGGACTCCGCCAATACCGAGGACGATTTCCTGGGCTATGCGGATTTCATGGTCCCCGCCATAAAGCCGGGCCGAGAGGTCCCGGTCGGATGGCAGGTTCGGGTCAACATCGGTATCCATCAAAAAGAGCGGAATCCGGCCCACCTGGATGCGCCAGACTTTGGCGTAAACCCGCCGTCCCGGCAAATCCACCGAGATAACGACTTCCTCG
Source organism: Chloroflexota bacterium (assembly GCA_902812345.1). GTDB lineage: Bacteria > Chloroflexota > Chloroflexia > Chloroheliales > Chloroheliaceae > 54-19. The sequence continues at coordinate 18,468 of CADDZM010000028.1, forward strand.
CCTTTCGGATTAGTCGCAGGGGTCGCCGGGACTTCCGAGAAATGCAATTTTTCGTAAATGGCTTCCTGGACGCCTTCGCGGGTAATCCGCTGGATAAAGTAACCTTGCGGGTACAAAAATCCGACGCCAATAAAGGGCAGCCCCAGGTCGCTGGCGGCCTTGCAGTGGTCGCCGCTAAGGATACCCAGGCCGCCGCTATAGATAGGCAGGGCTTCGTGCAGGCCAAATTCCGCCGAGAAATAGGCGATGGTAGCATCGGTCATTTCATGGTAAGCCGTCTTCCACCAGTTCGGGGTCGAGGGGTGCATGTAGGCATCAAAATCGGCCAGCACCTGCTCATAGCTGTCGAGGTAGGTCGGGTCTTTGATAGCAGCGTCCAACTTTTCCGGGCTGACCTGGCTCAGAAAGCGGACAGGGTTGTGGTTCACTTCGTCCCAGAGCGGACGGTCAATAACGGCGTAAAGCTCTTGAGCTGGCCGGTTCCAGCTCCACCAGAGGTTAAAGGCTAATTCGTAGAGGCGGTTTATTCGTTCCGGCAATACCGGAAAAACAGCAACGCGACCGAGAACTTTCAATCTATCTCAGCTCCTATTCTCATCCATTCCGCAATACCTGCCGTTTACGCCGGGGAGCCAGGCAGGTGTGAAAAAACAACCTCGTTGTTCCGGTCTTTTCACTTTTGATGCAAAAAGATATTTAATTCGACCTTATAATAAATACGGGCACAAATAAAGAAGGAACCCCCCTTCTTCTTACTAAATTTTATACCACAGCCCCGCCTCATGTGCAACCGGATTTATTAGCTTAAACCGTCCAGCGTTCAACTTTTAACGTACAACGGTGTTTTATCCGGTTTGACCGGGTAGTATAATGGTGCTAGAATCGCAAGACTGTCCGGTTGTGACAGCTTATTTTCTGTTTTCATTTTACCCCTTGATTTCATAAAGAGGGGAAGCGGTTTTATAACTAGAAGTACCTGATTAAAAAATTGAAGCTGCAATCATCTTTTTCTCTTTTTATTTTTTCTTTCACCAGAAATTATTTATTTACCCTGGCATTATTTGCTCTACTGCTCCCACTCCTTTTAACCGCCTGTGGAGGTGAGGACGCTACCGCCACACCCGCCTCAACAAGTGCGGCTACAACCGCCGCTGGAACTGCCACCAGGGCAAGTGCCACGACATCTGCCGCTACTACCACGCCCGCAACCGGAACTACTGGCCCTGGAACGACTGGCGCGGCCGGAACTGCCTCAACGACATCCGCTTCAAGCGCCGCCGCTACCACCCAGGCCGTACCGGCCGGAACACCTTATCCGGCTTCCACGGCCGGCGTGCCGCCTTCGCCGACCCCGGCCGGGGAAATCAAGCCCGACCAGCAAATTCTAAACATGGCCGGACCTGACGTGAATACTTTCGACCCGGCCCTGGCGCGGGATACCGGCACCAGCTTTGTGATTCGGCAGTTGTATTCAGGGCTGGTTTCACTCGATAATGGTTTGAACGTGGTACCGGACCTGGCCGCCAAAATGCCGGACGTGAGCGAGGGCAGCACTCTCTATACTTTCACCCTCCGGCAGGGCGCTAAATTCCAGAGCGGCAAAGAAATCACCGCCGACGACTTCAAATATTCCTTCGAACGCGCCGCCGACCCCAAACTCAGTTCGCCGGATGGCCCGGCTACCCTGCCCGCCTCCAACTATATGACCGACATTGTGGGAGCGCAGGACAAACTGGACGGCAAGGCAACTGAAATCGCCGGGGTACGGGTTAAAGATAAATATACCCTTGAACTCAAGCTGGTTGGTCCCCGGCCCCAGTTTTTAGCCAAACTGACCTACAATGTCCTTTTTGTGGTCAACAAGGATGCCGTGGAAAAAGGTTTCGACCAGGTGGACGGCAGCGGCCCCTTCAAGCTCCAGGACTACAAACGCGACCAGTATCTAAAGCTGGCCCGCAACGATAATTTTTACCTGGGCGCGCCGCGCCTTTCCCAGATAAACATGGCCCTGGGCGCAAACGCCGCCAATAGCACCGTTTTGTATGACCAGGGTAAGATTGACCTGACCGATGTCGGGGCTTCGGCGGAAGTGGAAAGAGCGCTCGACCCTGGTAGCCCGCTCAACAAAGAGCTGGTGGTCATGCCGCAACTGAATTTGTTCTACCTGGCTTTCAATACGCACGCCCGCCCGTTCGACGATATAAAAGTGCGGCAGGCTTTTAGCCTGGTGGTGGACCGCCCGCGTATCGCCAGGGCTATGTTTGAAAACAAGGTCAAACCGGCTACCGGGATTTTGCCGCCAGGGTTACCCGGCTACACCGGCCAGCCCGCCCCGCTTTCCTACGACATTGGCCGCGCCCGCGACCTGATTGCCCAATCAAGTTACCGCAGCCCGGCCAATCTGCCGCATATCACGCTCTATAGCACCGGCGACCCACTGGCCGGAGTCTTGCAAGAAACCTTCAAAGAGGCTTTCGGAATTGACCTGGAAGTGCGCGACTACGATTTCAGGGAATTTCAGAGCGGGCTTAACCAGAAGCAATTCCAGATGTACCTCTACGGCTGGACCGCCGACTATCCCGACCCGGAAAACTTTTTGCGGTCGCTATTGGGTAACAGCAGCCCTTTCAACGAGAGCGGCTACAACAGCAGCGCCTTTGAGGACTTGATGAAGCGGGGTGACGAGCAAACCGATAGGGCTAAACGGCTGGCCCTCTACGCCCAGGCCGAACAGGTTGCCCTCAGCGACGCGCCTTTGCTGCCGGTTTATCACGAAATTAGCTATACCCTGGTCAAGCCTTACGTAAAAGGGCTGGATATTACACCGGCCGGTATTTTATCGCTAAAAGACGTTTATATATTGAATAAGCCATAAAAAGCTATGTTTGACCAGTTGCGCCAGCGCTTCTTTTCCGAAGCCGGGAAAAATAAGCCGGTCCGAGTAGAGCCGCTCCTGCCAAACCAGGTGGGAGAACTTAACTTAAACTGGACCAGCCACTTCAATACCCCGGCCTTGCGCGAACATTTAGAGGAGTTTCCCGGTCTTTCCTTGCGGGTAAGCGGCCACTCCGATTATATTGTGGGCGACAACTGGCGGCGGCGGCCCGAAATCGGCCAGGTTACGGAGACCCGCACCCGTTACCAGCGCACCGCTCTGTTGGAGAGCCTGCTGTCCGAACTCACCCGGCGGGGCTACCGCCTGGTTATCCTCGGCCACGACGAATACACCGACCACTCGGAGTTTTACGCCGATGCCGGTTTCGAGGAAATGGAGCGCATCGTCTACTATGAAAAGCCGGACACGCTCATTGAGCCGCTCACCGAACCACCGCCGGTTAAAATGGAACTCTACCGGCACAGCCCGGCCCAGGTTAAAGCTTTGCTGGCGGCGGATAACGCCGCTTTTCCCTGGCTGTGGTGGAATAGCCGGGACGAACTGGACTATTACCAGGCCCAGGACGGCGTTAATATTTACGTCGCTTACCGCGAAAAAGCGGAAGGAGGGCGGGAGCCGGTCGGCTATTTCGGCTTTACCCTGTACGACCGCTGGGCGCACCTGGACCGTCTGGCCGTAATACCAGGTTTGCAGGGGCAGCGGGTCGGGGCTTATCAGCTTGGCTACGCTATCGCCCTGATGGAGCAGAAGGGCGCTAAAAGAGTCACGCTAAGCACCCAGTTAAACAATACTAAATCACAGGCGCTTTATGAAGGGTTTGGGTTCCAGCGGGTAAAATCGCTCGAATACAACCTTGTAGGTAAATGGTTGCAGAACCCAGGGCAGGGTTAATCATTATTTATAATAACGTAACACAATCGAAATTATATAAAAAAGTTCAAGGGTTAGAATTTTCGGTAGAGCTAAAAAATTTGATAGCTTTTTCAGAATTCAGGAGTTACAAAAGTAATGCGTGTTTTAATGCTGGCATGGGAGTACCCGCCGCATAAAATCGGCGGGCTGGGTAAACATGTCACCGAACTGGTGCCTGCCCTTGCCGCCGAAGGGGTTGAAATTTACCTCGTCACACCCCGTATCAAGGGTGGCGAACCTTACAGCGAAGAACCTGCTGAATCCGGCGAGGGATTCGCCAGAGTTTACCGGGTAGACCCCGCCGAGGTTGACCTGGAAGACTTTTTCGCCATGGCCTGGCAGACCAATTTGAAATTGCAGGAGAAAGCCTCCGAAATTATCAGTCAGAACGGGCCTTTCGAGCTTATTCACGTCCACGACTGGCTGGTGGCTTTCGCCGGGGTCCAGCTAAAACAGCAGTTCCGCCTGCCGATGGTAGCTACCATCCACGCGACCGAACGAGGCCGGGGCCGGGGCCACTTGCCGGGCGAACTGCCGCGGGCCATTAATAATGTCGAATGGTGGCTGACCTACGAAGCCTGGCGGGTAATCTGTTGCAGCCAGTACATGTCGAGCGAGGTGCGCGAATACTTTGAAACGCCGCTCGACAAGATTGACATTATTCCGAATGGGGTCAATACTACCCGCTTTGACGCCCTCGAGAGCGTGGGCCTGACCGAGTTCCGCCAAAAATACGCCGCCCCTGACGAAAAAATTATATTTTACGTGGGCCGGGTGGTCGAGGAAAAAGGCGCCCGGGTGCTGATTGAAAGCGCACCCACCATTCTTGAAAGCCTGACTAAATGTAAATTTATCATCGCGGGGATGGGGCCGCAGCTAACGGAATTCCGCCAACTGGCGAAAGATAAGGGGCTGGCGGAACGATTTTACTTTACGGGCTTTATTACCGATGACGAGCGTGATAAATTATATAAGGTAGCGGACGTGGCGGTCTTTCCATCGCTATACGAACCCTTCGGGATTGTCGCCCTGGAAGCGATGGCGGCTAAAGTCCCGGTAGTAGTGGCCGACACAGGCGGGCTGACCGAGGTCGTGACTAACCACCAGACCGGCATCATGGTTTACCCCAATAACCCGGCCTCGCTTGCCTGGGGCATCTTGCACACTTTGCAGCACGAGGACTGGGCACGAACCAGGGCCGCCAACGCCTACCAGACCGTCAAGGATGTTTTCAACTGGCGGCGGGTAGCCCTGGACACTATCGCGGTCTACCGCCAGGTTCACAACGAATTTCTAGCCAGCGACTGGAACAAAGTTGGCCCCCGGTCTAAACGGTTCCAGTTTCCCGCGAGCGCGGTCACGAAATAGTTTCTAGTTTTTAGTCTTCTTAATAAATATTTTGTCCGGTACAGGTAAAGACCGTCGAAACGGGACGGCTAACCTTCAATAAAAAGAACCTGAATAAAAAAACCTGAATAAAAAAACCTAAAAAAGAACAACAGGGAGTGTAGAGAGCATGGCAAGTACCTTTGGTAAAGTTTTCTCTATTACGAGCTGGGGCGAGTCGCACGGCCCTGCCGTAGGCGTGGTTTTGGACGGCTGTCCGGCCGGGCTGGAGCTTTCCGAAGCCGACATTCAAGCAGACCTGGATAAACGGCGGGTCGGCCAGAGCGCGGTAACTTCGCCCCGCAACGAATCCGACAAAGTCCAGATTCTTTCGGGGGTCTTTAACGGCCTGACGATGGGCACCCCGATTTCGATGCTGGTCTGGAACCAGGACCAGGACAGTTCCAAGTACGAGGACATTAAAGACAAATTTCGGCCCGGCCACGCCGACTACAGCTACCTGGCAAAGTACGGCGTGCGCGACCACCGGGGCGGCGGCCGTTCCAGTGCCCGCGAGACCGTTGGCCGGGTAGCGGCCGGGGCGGTCGCCCGCAAACTCCTGGCCCGCGAAGGCGTGAAAGTTGTCGGCTACACCGCCGAACTGGCCGGTATCATTTCCCAGAACATTGATTTTGACGAAATAAATAATAATATCGTGCGCTGCCCGGACCCCGAAGTCGCGCCCCGGATGGTGGCGGCAGTCCTGAAGGCCAAAGAAGAAAACGACTCGCTTGGCGGTATCGCGGAAATCCGGGCGGTTGGCGTGCCGCCGGGCCTTGGCGAACCGGTCTTTGACAAGCTGGACGCCGATATCGCCAAAGCCATGATTTCGATTGGCGCCACGAAGGGCATCGAATTCGGGTCCGGTTTTGCCATGGCCCGCATGCAGGGTTCGCAGTCCAACGACCCCTTTGTGATGAAAGAGGGCCGGGTCGGAACCGCCGAGAACAAGGCGGGCGGTATCCTGGGCGGCATCAGCACCGGCGAGGACATCGTGGTACGGTTGGCGGTCAAGCCGACTTCCAGCATCGCCCGCGAACAAAATACCATCAACACCAGCGGCGAAGCCACCAGGATTGAGGTCAAAGGCCGTCACGACCCGACCATCATTGTGCGCCTGGTGCCGGTCGCCGAGGCCATGCTGTGCCTGGTGCTGGCCGACCATCTACTGCGCCAGCGGTTGGCGCGGGTAGCATTCGAGTAAGGAGTCTTATAAATGGGATTGCGCTGCGAAAAGTCGCCCATACCCTTTCTTTGCCGCGAACCGGTAGTCGAACAATGTGCTTATTGTGGCAAACATTTTTGCATGCAGCACGGTCACTTTGACAAAGCCTGTTGCAAATCAGGTCCGTGTCTGACCATGTACAAGCGAGACCGGGCTATCTCGGACCGCCGCCGCTGGGAAGAAGAACGCCAGGTAATCGGCCTCGAACGGAACAATATCGGGCTGTGCGCCCAACCGGAATGTCCCAACGGCATGTATGTCACCTGCGGCCACTGCGAACAACTTTATTGCTCGTTGCACCTCAAACGCTACAATTTTTCCTTTATGACCTACACCCGCCGGGGCAGCACGCGGGTCAAGGGCGATATTGTACTGTGCGAGGTCTGCCTGCCCTACCTGAGCGAGTACAAACGCGACCGCTACGAGTAAAGACAAAATCTCGTTTAACGAGGGTGTTAATATCTATGAGTAGCGAAAGTAATGTTACGGCAAAACCCGCTTTCGACCCGGCCCGCTTCAAAGAGCAGGAGCGGTCCGGCTTTAACTTTGTGGCCGACCGCTACGAGGAAGCAACTCTGAACTTCGGCCCCGCCCTGACCCGCATGCTGGACCTGGCTGCTCTCAAACCGGGCGACCGGGTGCTGGACGTGGCAACCGGGCCTGGCATAATGGCCCGTATCGCGGCAAGAGCGGTTGGCGAATCCGGTCAGGTCGTGGGCGTTGATATTGCCGAGCAATCCCTGGAAGTGGCCCGCCGCAAAGCCGCCGAGGAAGGTCTGGAGCAGTTGACTTTCCAGGTTGAGGACGCCGAGAATTTAACCCTACCGGATGACACTTTCGATGCGGTCTTTTGCTCGATGGGGCTGATGCACTTCCCGGCCCCGGAAAAAGCCTTGCTTGAAATGCGCCGGGTGCTGAAACCGGGCGGGAAGTTGCTAGCAGCGGTCTGGGGCGAAGCTGAAAAGTCGCCCTTTATCCAGGTAGCCCTGAACACCCTTGCCCGGACTTTTCCGCCGCCAAAAGTCGAGCGGCCATCCATGTTCCGCTTCGGTCAGCCTGCCGTCCTGGAAAAACTGGTGAGCGACGCCGGGTTCAGCGAACCTCATGCCGAAGAATTAACGGTCGAGTTTTCGGCCAACGACCCGGCCTCTTACTGGCAACAATTCCTGGATGCCGCCGGGATTACGGCTGTAGCCCTGGCGAAACAGCCCCAGGAAGTGCAGGACAACCTGAAAAAAGAAGTGGCTACCGACCTTGCGCCTTACCTCAAAGACGGCGCTTATACCCTGGATAGCACTATTACCATTGTCGCCGCCGTTAAACAGCTCTAACAGGCTAATTACAATACGGAAATTTATCTTTTCTTTCAGCGTGCCTGGCAGGTTCAAAAAACACAGGCCCACTCAACCCTTGTCACGCCCTCCAAATGTATAACCCGCTGTTGAAACGAAGACCCTTATAAAAAAGCCCCTGAAATTCCTCTAACTGGCTCGGGAAGATAAATCTTTATTCGGACCAGATATTATTTGTCGAAGGACAGGCTGTTTATGATATGGTCGAGGACCGCCGGGCTGGCAAAACCGGCGATAATAAAGCCGTAATGGCCGTTTGTAACGTAGAAGTTCGAGTAAACCGTTGTATCGGTATGGTTTTCCAGCGCCGCCGAACTCTGCACATCAATCCTTACCGCGTCCTTACCATTAATTTGCAAAGTGGTTACTTTGCCCTGGGGCATGGGGCCAACTTTGGCAACCATATAAGCCTGGGCGCTCATTTCATCTTCAAGCTCATCGGCTACCACGTCAATTTTGCTAAAACCGGCTGCAGGGGCGGTTTCAGCGGGGTTTAGAAGTTTACGCTGGCTGAAGTTGGTGCCGCCCTGCTCCGGTTTACTCTGTCGTTTGGAAGTAGCCGAAAAAACACCCAGCCCGGTCTGGTCAATAACCTGCCAATCGGCTGGATAGTCAATTGAGTAACCGTAATGCGGGCTGTAGAAAGTCTGGTAGTGACCGGTAGAAGAGGAAACCGGCGCGGAATTAAAGAACCCACTGTAGACTGCCGCGAAAAGGAGCAAGCTAAAAGCTGTAATTAGCCAGAGGGTGGGAGTTGAGATATAAAGATTTCTGGTCCTGGTATTATGAGCTAACACGGCTAAATTCCCACTCTTAGTATAGAAACCTTAGTTTGCGACTAAATTATTGTTCCGGGTAAATTTAATAAGAAGCCAGCCTAAAAGAGTCTGACAGTAATTATTTTAACGGGCTGGGCCGCTGGAAAGTATGCTTGAAATCACAATCGCTCTAAGCCTTTAGACGTATCTTCCGGTGGCGCAATTGAGGTTTACAGGGTATATAACGTGGCGAAAAGCAAATAGTTGCACCATTAATTATTATAAATTTGATTGGATTTCAGGATTTACTGCGGCAAAAAATATAGCCGGTATGATACACTATTTTAATCCCTTACCGGCTCTGAAATGTAAACTATATATAGACTATTACAATTTTTATTTTTAAACTTACTCTGGAGAAAAGCTAGGGTTTGGGAACGAAGACCGGATAATAATAAGGCCGGTAAAGAGGGTGGTCAGCGCCGGGCGGCACATACTTATCAATAATATTCTGAGCTTGCTGACCGGTTAAATAGTCGGCCAGGGTCCGGGCCAGTTTAACGTCGCGGTCGGTGTTGGGCGTATTGTTAGGCGCCAGCACGTCATAAGCCTCGAAGAATGTTTTATCAATCCTGAAAGTAATCTTTAGCTTGCCTTTGACGACCGGGTCGGATTGCAGTTTGAGGAAGGTAGCCAGGGGCGCAACCGTGAAGGCCTTATCCTGGGCGGCCTTTTTAACGACCGTTTCGGCATCGGCTTCAATCAGCTTGTTGTTCGGGCTGCGGTCGGCGGCGGTAAAGATGCCTTTTAGACCCCAGATACCTTGCAAGGTGGCGAACAGGCCCGGTTCCTGGTCAGGGGAAGGCACATAGAAAAGGGTGTTAGTCAGAGCCAGCAACTTCAAATATTGAGCAGCGTCCGCCTGAGTCGTGAGATCGGAATTATTGTCAGCCGGGCCAAGCCCAACTAACTCGGTCCAGAGGGCTAACCGGCGTTCGTTGTATAGTTTGCCCGGCAGCACGGGCGGTTCAGGGCCAGGACCGGCGTAAGCGGTCGGGGTCGGGAAAAGCTCACGCTGGTAGGGTGGATAGGTCGGAGCCAGGCCGCCCAGGTCGTCCAGGGCCGGGCCACCCGGCAGCAGCAGCACATCTACCCCGGCCTTACGGGCGTAATCCAGGCCCATCGCTGTCGTAACCGGCAGGCGTTTAACCCGTACATTATTGGCCTGTTCGTAAGGGGGAATCAGAGCATCGAGCAAGCCGGAATCCTGGAGTTCCTGCGTTGTCACCAGGGTCAGCCAGGTGGGTTCAACGACTTTGCGGTCGAGCGAACAGGCCGCGAGCAGCAGCGAAAGGGCCAGCAAGAGGGAAACCAGCAGACCCAGCCGCAAGGCGAAAAACGAGCCGCGCTTCATGCTTAGTCTTTACCCGCGTTGACTAGCTGGCCGTGGCCGGGAGAAAGATTAAAGGGGCGCGCGGTCTGCCAGACGCTTTCGAACAGCAGCCGCATGGCCTGGGTAAAGTCAACATGTTCGATGCGCAGACTGGTGATGCTCTGCTGGCCGGTAATCGGGTCGCGCAAAGCGCAGATAGCGGCGTGGTCGTCGGTCACGATAAGTTTCATGGGTAGGTTATCAGCCACGCGGACCTGAGCCCCTGCGTCTTTGAGAATTGTCCCCCGGTTCGCCAGGTTACGGACGCCGGCTTCAAAGATGCAGCGCACTTCTACACCGCGCTGGCTGGCCGCGATTTCGTAAGAGTTGAGGGTACGCGAGTCCTGGGCGTAAGGTTCTTTTTCAAATATCAGGATAGAATGGTCAGCGCTGTTTAGAAGATCGTTGGCGACCTGGGTGACCCGCCCGCGTTCGCTTAAAATGTCAATGTAGCGCAGGAGGCCGGTTTCGCTGCGCCCGGCCTGGTGGAGGGGCTCCAGTTTTTCAACCAGCTTGCTTACTTTGGCGCGGCGCTCGTGCAGAGTGCGTTCGAGTTCGGTTTCCTGGCGCTGCTGGTAGGCCGGTAAGGCTTCTTCAGGCGGGATAGCGCTATACTGGGCAACCGTCCCGGCGACCGGGAAGCAAAAGCCTTTGGCAAGCAGGTTACTGAGGGCCTCATAGACTTTAGGGCGCGGCACCTCGGCGACCTGAGCGATTTCCGCAGCTTTGAAAAGGGGCCGGCCAAGCATATTTATATAAATCTTTGCTTCGTTTGCGGTCAGACCAATTTCACGCAACTGCTCGACCAGATCGTCGTTCACCTTTTCCTCCTGTTAAGCTCCACGTTTTACGATGAATTTTCGCTATTATAGCATTTTGAAAAAGAGAATGTCAGGCTCTTCAGTCGGAAGGTTGGGTCACCGGGTTCTCTGCGCCCGTCTGGGCCGGGGTGGAGTCGGGATATTCAATCCTGAGGCGCACTTCTTCAACCCGCAGCCCGTCCATTTTCCCAACGGTCAATACGACCGCTTCCGGCAGGCTGGCAAGGCCCAGGCGGTATTCCTCGTCCACGTCTTCCAGGACTTCGCGCTCTACCGGCAGCCGGACAGTTTCGTCCGGTTCGGGGATATGCTTTAGCTCGGCCATGACGAGGCCCGCGATAGTATCTACCTCCAGGCGTTCGCCCGCTTCGGTCAGGCCCAGATCCTCGTCAAGCTCCTGGCTCAGGTCAAAGAGCGAGGCCCGCCCGTTCAAAAGGTATTCATTTTCATTAACACGGATAATTTGGCTTTCTTCGTGGTCGAACTCGTCCTGGATGTCGCCCACGATTTCTTCAAGCAAATCTTCAAGCGTCACCAGACCCGACACGCTGCCGTACTCGTCCACCACCAGGGCCAGGTGATTGCGGCTTCTTTGCAGGTCGGCGAAAAGCTCCGAGACATGCTTTGACTCCGGCACAAAGAGCGGTGGTCGGGCCAGTTCGGCCAGCCTGCTTTGAGCCGTGCCGGTGGCGTAAGCCCGCAAAATATCCTTGCTAAAGATTACACCGACAATATTCTCCCGCGTTTCGCTATACAAAGGGTAGCGCGAGTAGTCCGTATCGAGGATTTCGGGCGTGGCTTCCTGCAAGGTCAGGGCTGCGTCGAGCATTACCATATCGGGCCGGGGCACCATCACCTCCCGGACCCGCTTCTCACTAAAGTCAAAGACGCTGCGGATTAGTTCTTCCTGCTGAGGCTGGAAAACGCCTTCCTCCTGCCCGGTGACGACCATTGAAACGATTTCATCCTGGCTGACCGAAGCGGTCCCGGCTTTGGTCTTGCCGCCGAGCGCCCGGACAATCAGGTTGGTCGTTCCGGTCAGGAAGGCCACCAGCGGCGCGGCGATTTTTGCCAGTATTTCAATAGGCCGGGCGACCATAAGCGCGATTTGTTCGGCGGCCCCTACGGCCAGGGTCTTGGGGACCAGTTCACCAATAAGCAGGGTGAAGAAGGCAATCAGAATTGTGACGATAATAAAAGAAAGCGTCCCGGCAAACGAGGCCAGGAACGAAAATTGTTTGAAGAAACTTTCCAGGGCGTTGCTGAGGCTGACCGCGCCAAAAGCCGAGGCAAAAAAGCTTGCCAGGGTTACGCCGACCTGGATAGTCGCCAGGAAGCGGCTGGGGTTTTCGCTAAGACGAAGGACGGCCCGCGCCCGGCGGCTGCCGTCTTCGGCCATCTGTTTTATACGGGTCTTGCGGGAGGAGACAATTGCCAGTTCACTGGCCGCGAAGAAAGAGTTTACCAGGATAAGTACAATGAGGATAACATATTCTATCCAGCCGTCCATTAGCCAAAAAATCCTTCCAGGTGTTTCCTTTTATGGTTTTATAGTTAAAAATTCGTCCCGGCCATTTTATAAGTTCGTTTCAATTTACCAGGCATTTTATCACAATCTATAGCGTTGCCCTTTGGAAAGTAGCTATATCCTTTGCCGGATATTTCTAAATTTGAGGAAGTTTTATTGCTGGGTAAAGTTTATTTCGAGGGGAGAAACATTACCGGCCGTGTCGGCGGCCTCAAATTTGAGGGTGTGTTTGCCCGGCGCTAATTGCGTGGTATCGAGTACATAGTTGTATTCCCGGCCCCCGCCTGTCACCTTTGAGTAGCGGTTTGGCACCGCACCCAGGGTCAAACGTGCGCCGTCGTCAAGCGTAACCCACGCCCCGGAAAGTCTGCCCGCGCCAGGTGTATCGGTATCACTATTCCCTACGGCAAAAGCCCAATCGTCTATAGCTGAAATTTTAAAGACCAGGCGGGTGTTGGACGTAACCGTACCGTTGGCCGTAATCGGGTTATATGTCAGGGTAAGGCTGGGCGAGGTGGTGTCGTAGCCGGCAGCCTGCCACATGGCCTCGGCCAGCACAATATGACCTGCCGGGGTCGGGTGCACATCATTTGAGGTAATCCAGGTCAGGTTCTTCTCATTGCCGGCCACGGGCGTGGTAAAATCGACCAGTTTCGCCCCTTTTTCACCGGCGCGCTGCCGGATGACCGCGTCGAAACGCCGGAACCAGTCGGACTCGATGTCGTTGCCGCCGGTATTATAAGCTAACGGGTTGTAGTAGGTTGTCACCAGCAGGTCGGCCTGGCCGATTTGACCGCGAATCTCATCGAGAATCCGGCTGAAATTCAGGTCAAACTTGTCCAAAGCGGCCTGCCGTTCGGCGTCAGACTTTCCTTCCACATTTAGAATGTCGTTTCCGCCGATGGTCAGGCTGACCGGGCTGACGCGCAGGCCGGATTTAGCGGCGTTAGAAATTTCATCCTTAAAATTTTGCAACTGGCTCTTGCCGCCGGTCTTGCTTAAAAAGCTGGTGGTGGTTTCACCGGGAACCGCCAGGTTGCGGTAGGAAAGCAAATCAGGCTGGACTCGTTTTAAATAATTGGCGTAAAAAAGCCCGGCGTAGCCCTGGTTATTCGGGTCGGGCGCGCCGATGCCGTAAGCCACCGAGTCGCCCAGGGCGATATATTCGCCGCCAATCCC
>CADDZM010000029.1 GCA_902812345.1 Chloroflexota bacterium
TCGAATTGGAAAAGGCTGGATAAGGCGAGGCTAACCAGGGCTATCGAATTTAGTGGCGCGAAGATGGTGCGTTAATTTAAGTCTGCCCAAAGCCCTAAACCAACCTTCAAGATATTTTTCAGAGGAAAGTTTACGCACAAGAAAGTTTACGCACAAGAAAGTTTAAATGAAAAACCAACCGCCTGAAATAAAACCGGCTGGGCCGTTAAGTAGTTCCGTGCACCGGTTGCGCCGGATCAGGACACGCCGCAACCCGGGGTTCCAACGCAGTTCCTTTCGCTCCTTCATCGACCGGATAGAGACTTTCGACCTGGCATTGGACCCGCACGACCAGGGCGAGGCCGAGGAATGGTACAAGCCTGGTAAAAAGCACTTCGACCAGGTCGTCGAGGTAGGGCCAATTGAATTGTTACCCCAGTATGTCCCGCCGGTCAACGGTAAGACGGTTGTCTGGTATCATAAAACAATCATTATTCCCCAGCAAAATCCCGGCAAAGAATACAAGATTAACTTTGCCAGGGCTTGTTACGAAACTAAAGTTTGGTGCAACGGCCAGCTTATGACCGATGTTGATGGGCAAACGGTACATATCAGCGGCTTTGCTTCTTTTTCCTACGACCTGTCCCCGGCCTTGAATGAAACCGGCCGGATTGAATTGATGGTGCGGGTAGAGAATACCGATGACCCGACTTTATGCCGGGGCAAACAAGCAAGCACTTTGCATGTGCGCAAGGGCATCTGGTACGGGTTAGCTACCGGGTTATGGGGCCAGGTGACGCTGGAAGAGGTGAGCGTTAACCGGCTGCGTTCGGATGTTACAGGTTATGCCGACCCTGCCAGCGGCATGGTCCGGTTGCAGCCTATAACTTATATCAAGGAGGCCGGTGAATACCAGCTTGAGGTCGTAGTAGACAGCCCGCACGAAACAAGAGCGGTAGTTTACCGGCAGTATTTGCAGCTTGAGCCGGGGCAGAAAAGCCATGAATTAGTTTTCAGGTTGCCCGACCCGCTGCCCTGGTCGCCGGAGCAGCCAAATCTTTATGAGGTAGAGGTGAATTTACGCCAGGTAGACCGCGGGGTAGACCGGGTTTACTTTAAACTCGGCTTTCGCTCCCTGGAAACCAGGGATAGCCAGATATTATTAAACGGACAGCCCTGCTACCTGGATGGAGTGCTTTATCAACCCTATGACGGCGATAGTTATACCCTGGATTACGAGCCGCTTGAAGCCGGGTTAGAATATACCCGGCGGGTAACCGGGGCTAATTTATTGAGAATTCATATCGCCGGGGCCGACCCGCTACCACTCTTCATAGCCGACGAATTAGGACTGCTGGTATGGGTGGAGGTTCCCTCGCCGCATGTCTCAAATGAGGCTAGCCGGGCCAACCACCGCCGGGAACTCGACTCGCTTTTGCGGCAAATCGATTGCCATCCCTGCGTGGGTATTGTCTCGCTTTATAATGAAAGTTGGGGCTGCCAGGATATCGGGGAAGACTCGCCCGCCGGGGCGGCCACGCGGGCCTACATTAAAGAGGCTTACCAGTATGTCAAACAAAAGCGCCCTGACCTGCTGGTCATTGACAACGATGGCTGGGAACACCTTTACGAAGACGGCAAACTTACAGCGACGGATTTACTTACCCTGCATATCTACGACAATAATCTTGAAAAATGGCAGAAAGACCTGCAAAATATAGCCTCCCTGGCCGCGCCGGACAGCCCCCGTTTCAAGCAGTTGACCGGCAAACCGCCGGTAATCGGGAATGATTACACTTATAAAAGTGAATTGCCGGTTATAATCAGCGAGTGGGGCGGGTTTGGGTCGCTTTACGGTGGGCCAGCCGCCGAACAGGAGAAATTCGGCCAAATTCGCCGCTATAAGGAGGTTTTACACCAGGCTCAACCCCCCATAGCAGGCGACTGTTACACTCAACTGGGTGACGTGGAAAATGAAACGAACGGCTTATTGGACAAGGAGTTGGACCGCCTGGAGGATCCCCAATTTATAAGGGCTTCAACCGGACTTTTAGGGCCGGTTAAAATCCATTACCTGGACCACAAAGAGATTTAGAGGTTGTTGCAAACAGTAGGGAATCGTGCTTAGATTGTCTAACATTATGGTAACGCGAGTTTTAATTGACATTAACCTCAGAATCAACTAAAATTGTACTAAATAATTCCGGAATTGGCCTGGCCATGGCCTTCTCTCATTCTAAACCAGGCAATGCAGGCAAGGTTTAGAAACGCTGTCTAGCAAAGGCAATTTTATAAATATTAAATATCGAGAGAATAAAAAGCAATAAAGCGGGCGTCAATGGATACGTACAGCCCGTTTTTTGTATCTCTAACCGGCCGGTTAGATGATGAGATGATACGAAAAAGGATGGGATGGAAGGATTCTGGGCAAAGGCGGCCAGAGTCCGGCGTCTTTCTAACAAAAAGCCGCTCTTTATAGCTATATCAGGTGCTATTGGTTGCACCCGGAGGGGAGAAACCGGGTTATGTCCGCCAGATCAGTAAAATTAAAAGAGGCCGGAACACTTTCGGATAGGCAGGATCCGGCAGCGCCGGTAATAACCGCGCCCGCCGCCCCACCGGCGGCGCCGGTCAGAAGCCAGACCGAAATAGACAGCAGCGCGTTGATAGCCGAGGTTAAAAAGTACCTGCCCCCGGCGGATTGGTCTGTCATCGAGCGGGGCGTTCAGTTTGCTATCCAGGCCCACGCTCACCAGAAACGCGCCAGCGGCGAACCCTATGTCATTCACCCTATTGCTGCCGCCACCACCTGCGCCCAGATGCAGCTCGACCGGGACGCCGTAATCGCGGCCCTTCTCCATGACGTGCCGGAAGATACCGAGGTTACCCTTGAGGAAATCCAAAAAGAATTTGGCGAAAAAGTCGCCCGCCTGGTGGATGGCGTTACAAAACTGAGCAAAATCAAATGGGTGCCTTCGGACGACCAGAATAGCCGGGCCATGCAGGAAAAGCAGGAACAGGCCGAAAATTTACGCAAAATGTTCCTGGCGATGGTGGACGATGTACGGGTAGTCCTTATCAAGCTGGCCGACCGCCTGCACAACATGAAGACCTTGCAGTACAAATCCCCGGCCAAACAGGTAAAAATCGCAACCGAAACGCTTGAAATTTTCGCGCCACTCGCTAACCGCCTGGGTATCTGGAATATCAAGTGGCAGCTTGAAGACCTCTGCTTTATGTACCTGTATCCCGACCGCTACACCCAGTTAGTCCGGGAATTGGACGAAAAGCGCGAAAGCCGCGAGAAATATCTCAAAAGGGTCCAGGCAGTCATTCGCAAAGCCTTGCCCGAAGCGGGTATCAACGTCCTGGACGTAAGCGGGCGGCCTAAACACGTTTACTCTATTTTTAAGAAAATGGAGCGCAAAAACGTGCCGCTCAGCCAGATTTACGACGCGCTCGGCGTGCGAATTATTGTCGAAGACGTGCGGGACTGTTACGGGGCGCTGGGCATCATTCATACGCTGTGGCGGCCGGTGCCGGGCGAGTTCGACGACTATATTGCCAACCCCAAAGAAAGTATGTACCAGTCGCTGCATACCGCTGTTATCGGCCTGGATACCCGGCCCCTTGAAATTCAGATACGCACTAAAGATATGCACCAGGTGGCCGAATTCGGTATCGCCGCCCACTGGCGCTACAAAGAAGGCGGCAAGCGCGACGTTGAGTTCGAGACCAAAATCGCCTGGCTGCGCCGCTTGCTTGACTGGAAAGACGAGAACTATGACGCCCAGGAATTTGTTGACTCGCTCAAGAGCGACGTTTTCCAGGACCAGGTCTATGTCTTTACACCTAAAGGCGATATTATTGACCTGCCGTCGGGAGCGACTCCCCTGGACTTTGCTTACCGGATTCATACCGAAATCGGCCACCAGTGCGGCGGGGCGCGGGTAAACGACCGGTTGGTGCCGCTAAACTACCAGCTTCAAAACGGTGAAGTGGTTAAGATTATCCAGGCCAAGAACCGCAAGGGGCCGAGCCGGGATTGGCTCAACCAGAACCTGGGCTATATTAAGACAGCCGGGGCCAGGGAAAAGATTCGCCAGTGGTTCCGCCGCGAAGAACGCGACGAAAATATTTCGCACGGCAAGCAATTGCTGGAATCCGAACTTAAAAGGCTGGGCCTGGAAAATATCAAGTACGAAACCGTGGCCTCGTATTTTCCAAAATACGAAAAGCTGGATGATTTCCTGGCCGCTATCGGCTACGGCGGTATCGGCATCGGCCAGTTGACCGGGCGCCTGCTAGACGCTACCCGGCACGCTGAAGAACAGGCGCTGCCCGAATTTATGCAGCCAATCAGCGCCAGCGTCAGCCCGACCGGCGAGCGGGCAGTGATGGCCCCGGGCGGAGTAACCGTAGGCGGCATGAGCGGGATGCTGACAACCATCTCCAGTTGCTGCCACCCCATGAAGGGCGATAATGTCATCGGCTATGTCACCAAGACCAAAGGTATCTCGGTCCACCGGACCACCTGCCCTAACATTCTCAACCTGCCCGAAGAAAACAAAGGCCGCCTGATTCCGGTTGATTGGGCTGAAGACAGCCAGCAGTTCTACCGGGTGCCGGTCAGAATGGAAGCCCTGGACCGGGTAGGACTTTTGAGGGATATCACGGTAATGGTCGCGGATGAGAAAATAAATATTGGCGATATGCGGACATTACCGGCCAGCGGACGCGGCATTATACTAATTTTGTTTACAGTCTACGTTACCAGCCTGGAGCAGTTAGCGCGCATTTTAAACAAGTTACATACCGTCCGGGATGTACTGGATGTCCGACGAGAAGCGCCTGCCCCGGCAGGCCGGGTTGCCAGCGATAAGAAGTAAATAGTCAACAGTTATTTTAGAAAGATGCAAGGCCGGTTGTTATGAACTCAGGTCTTCGCCCACGCCTGGAAGAATTTTTTCTTGCCCTGCTCTGGTTAATCGGCGCGGTAGCATGGGGTTACTTTGGTTTAAACGGTTATAGCCAGAACTTAAATGCCGGCCCCGGCTTTAACCTGGCCGGGTTCGTAATCAGCTTCTTTTTGCTTTGCTTGAGCGTCTTCGGCCTGCGCTTCGCCCTGAATACGTTCCGGCGCATCTGGCAAAATGCGCCTGGCTGGACGGAAACTATGGGCGGGGCGGTATTGGGTTTTGTCCTTGTCCTCGGTTTTTTCTTCAGCCTCTTTACGGCAGTTATCTGCCTGGTCCATCTTTTTGCCGATAACATCTCTAAAATCGTCTTTACCTGGGGTGTGGCGGCCTGCCTGGGCATTATCGCCCTGGCTGTCATTCAGTTACGGACGGCTTTCCGGGTCGTGGGACCGTTTATGACCTGGCCCTGGTTGTACGAAGCGGACGGCCAGCCTACCCGGCACGGCCTGAAAGGTTTGCTGACCGAGCTATACGGGCGAAATTTTGCGCCTCGCCGCTCTAAAGAATATTTGCACGGCCCGCTCCTGCTCGAAAACGACTCACAATCCATCCTGGTTGAAGAAAAAGAGACCGGGCAGGCGGGAAGACAGGGTCTGGAAAAAACCCTGGTAGCGCACGGCGGTTTCCACATTACAACGCTCGGCTTTACCGCCAATGGCGCGACCATTTTCGCGGTCAGCGACGGCGGGACGGTCCATTTTCAGTCGAGCGGGCGCAAAGGCACCATGTTTCCGCCTGAATTGAAGTTCTGGGAGTGGCGCAACGGTCGCGTCCAGACCGCCGCCCTGGGCGAGCCGCAAACCTTCCTGACCTCGCACTACCACACCCCGCCCAACCTGCAAAACTACCGCTTCCTGGTCCCATCCGGCGGCAACAAGTTCGCCTGGGTCTTGCCGCAGGAGGTCACAGTAGGCAACTGGAGCGATAACATAGTCCAGCAGTTAGAGCTGGAAGAAGAAATGCCCCTACAAGGCGCGAACGGCTTCGTGCCGCTGGCTTTCAACCCGGAAGGTTCCCGCCTGGCCTGGGCCTCGCCGGACGGCAAGACCCGCCTGTGGAACCTTGAAACCGACCAGGTCCAACCGTTAAGGGCTTACCCGGCTAACTCTAACGGCTGGGAGGATAGCAAAGTCTGGGGTCTGGTCTTCAGCCCCGACGGCACCCGCGTGGCGACCCTGGGCAGCAGCGGCATCCTTTTGCAAAACGTCTATACGGGCTGGCGCTGGTTCAAAACGCTCGACCCCCAGCGCGAACAACTGGGCGCTTTTATCTTTAACAATAGCGGTTTTGAAATGGCCCTCGGCATGATGGCGGCCCCGGAGGCCATCCATTTTTCGCTCAGCGGGCGGCGGGGCCGCAACGGCGCGTCAAACGGCAATGGTTCGAGCAACGGCACCATGGATTATCCCTCCAAAGCCGCCGACCACCCCGATGAACTGGTCCCAATTGTCCGTATCTGGGACTTGCGCGAGGACCGCTACATTGATTTACCTGCCGGGACGACCCCTATTCGCAGCCTGGCCTATAGCTCAGACAACCGCCAACTAGCCGGGGTGGATGAAGCCGGAATCTTGCGGCTGTGGGATATTCCCCCCGAAGGCGTAACTATCCGGCCGCCGCGGCTGCGCTTGCAACTCGACCTGGGCCTGACCGGGCGAAAAGTGCTGGTGGCTTTCTCGCCGGACATCGCTTATATGCTCTGCGCCACCGATAACCGGATTCTGGTCTGGAATTTAGCCCGCCTGTCCCAGGAAGCCAGGGTTTAGGGACCAGTCCCAGCCAGCCCGCTTTTTATACCGGTGAACCCTGCCGATATTTACCTCTTTAAGATGTTTCCCAAACCGGAAAAGATTGTTCATACGGGCTTTGTAATTACTCCTTACTTCCAGCCTTTCGACTCATCCAAAGGCTAAAACTTTAACGCCGTTTTCATGAATCATCTATTGACAAATCAGAACAAACGTACTATAATCAAGGTGTCTTCCCACTTAATAACAATTAAACAGCAGGACAGGCTTGATTAGCGAAAGGAGCATGGTATGGCAGACCATCCGATTGTTCACATTGAGATACCCTCCAGCAATTTCAAGAAGGACAGCGATTTTTACGCGAAGGTTTTTGGCTGGCAAATTAACTCTGACCCAACCTTCGACTACTGGATGTTCCAGCCCCAGTCCGGGCCGGGCGGCGGTTTTATCGGCCTTGAACCACCGTCCAGCGCCAAAATTAACCAGCCGCTTATTTATGTCGGGACCGATGATATTGAGGCCAGTCTCAAAGATATTGAGGCGGCAGGCGGCAAGACCGTCTCGCCTACGATGGAAATCCCCGGCACCGGTTGGTTCGCAATCTTTACCGACCCGGCCGGAAACCAGATGGCGCTCTATAAGGCCATGAACCCGGGCCAGTAGATTTCTTTTCTTTTCCTGCAAGGAAGCAGGCTACCGGAACCTTAAACCGCCCTGGAAACTTTTATTTTCCAGGGCGGTTTTTGATTCCTTAAAAGATTAATGGCGCAGCAACTTGTCTTTGAGGAAAAGCTGCGGAACCTGGGACCAGGTTTTAGGTTGGAGAGTGTTATGTTCCCACAGGCGCTGCTTGACCTGGCCCGGCTCGACCCCGGCGCTGAGAAGCAACGCTGCCGCCGCCGACACCAACGGGGCCGCAAAGGAAGTTCCGGCCCAGTAGATAAAGCGGCTGT
The DNA here is from genome assembly GCA_902812345.1 of Chloroflexota bacterium. Lineage (GTDB taxonomy): Bacteria > Chloroflexota > Chloroflexia > Chloroheliales > Chloroheliaceae > 54-19. The sequence goes on from CADDZM010000029.1 coordinate 7,660, forward strand.
TGCCGCTGGCCTTGCTGTCGCCCGTATCCATCAGCAAATCAAGGCCGGGCGCGGCCAGGTTGCCCTGGTTGCTGTAAAGAGCAGTTTCGCCGGGGTTGCTCGTGGTAGACGAAACCGCGATTACCTGGCGGAAGGGCGCGAGGCTATCCCCAAAGTAGCCGTAGGCGGCCGGTTCTTCGGGGTTGCGCGAGTGAAGAAAGAAGCTGTCGTTACCGGCGGCGGCTACGATAACCGCCCCGGCCTCGCAGGCCCGCTGGCAGGCTTCCAGGAGATAAATCGCTTCGGCTTCTTCAGCCAGGCTGCGGCTGATACCCAGACTTAAATTCAGCACGAAATTGTCCTCAACCAGCCGCCGCCCGTTGCTGTCGGTAACTCTGGCCGCCCGCAAAAACAGCAGGTAATCCATCGCCTCGGTCAGGTTGCTGCCGGTGGTAAAGCCCTGGTGGTTAAGGACTTCCAACAACATGATGCCGGCGGCGGGAGCAAGCTGGCGAATTAGACTGGCGATAAGAGGGCCGTGATATTTCTCGACCAGGCCAGCGTCAATATCGGCCATGCCGGGACGCTGGAGCGGCTGCGGATGAATCCGGCCCAGGTTGTAAATCTCCTTCAAATCAACCTTGTTACTCTCGTCCACGACCTCGACCTCGCCGCCGGGGGCTAACATTGAAATGTAGAAATCTACCAGTTGTGGATTCAAGCGGGCCGGTTCAGGCGCGGCGTCAATAACAATTATGGTGGTGCCTTCGCCTTTATGTTTGAAATTCTTGCGGCCCTTCGCCCCGATTTGGCCCCACAAAGGCTGGTTCGCCAGGCACTGGCGGCCCTGACGGAGGTTGTAACCGGAAGAACGGGCCGGAATTTCCCACGGGCTGAGGCCCGGTTGGACCCAACTACCGATTACCAGGTGGTCGGGGCTTACATCAAAGCCGCTCACCCCGGTTGGATTGGGCCTGTTCAGGGCGGTTGAAATTTCATAGGCTACCTGGGCGGTCGGCCTTTGCAGCCGATTGATGCGAAACGGGCGCGAGATAATCGCCTGGCTGGCGTGGAACCGCCGGAAAGCGTCGTACAGTTCCTTTTCCGTGACGGGATTGGCCGGGGCATCCTCCGTGAGTTTGAAGAACTCGGTATCGGCAGGCAGCCGCAGCTGGGCCGGGGAAAGGGTCTGACCGTTTGAGGAGGCGATTTTTGGCGTACCGGCGGTGGACTTGCCGTACTGGCCGGTCAGGTCAGGATTGTATCCTTCGTTTATTTTAAGATGGCCCAGCAGGTGATTGAGGTTAGCCTGGGGCGCGGTTATAACAACCTGGTCGGCCAGGTAGCGGCGATTACGGTCGGGAGACCGCATTTCGTCTAACTTCTTATTCATTTTCTCGCTTTCCTTTTACCTAATATCTTTTTAAATATTCACCTGTGGGAGGGAATTATATTTCCGATGCAAGACCTAGCCAGTCGGGAATGCAATTCCCTCCCACAATATGCTTCCTACCAAAGTCCGGGCTGGCTGAATAGGTACTATCTTTCTTAAATATTCTAAGCGATAATAGCATCCGGAAAATCCGGGTTGCAACGGGTACTTATAAGGGACTGTTGTCGCCAATCAGGATAAAGGGCGCCCAGTAGAAAGGATGCCGGTAAGCGGGATTGTTCAAAAGGGTTAGCTGGGCCTGCCGGAGCGCGGCGCTTTTACCCAGACCCTGCAATAAGCTCTGGTAAAATTCCTGCATCAGAAGCGACCCGGCCCGGTCGTCCACCCGCCAGAGCGATAAGGCCAGGCTGCCCGCCCCGGCGTAAAGACAGGCCCGGCTAAGACCCTGCACCTCGTCGCCGCCGCCAATGGTGCCAAGCCCGGTTTCGCAGGCGCTGAAAGTTACCAGCGCAGCCTGCAATTCCATGTTTAGAAGTTCGTGGACGGTCAGCTCGCCGTCCGCCAGGAGCAAAGAGGAAAAGAGCGGCGCGTCCTCACGGTAGCGGCCGTGCGTCGCCAGATGAAGAATTTTACTGGTGGGAGCCAGTTGGCGGAAGTTCGCGAGACTGGCCGCCGCTTCGGTTAGCGGCCCGGTTTGAAGGGTCTGGCCGACCAGGCGGGCTTCTTCGACCGCGCAGGGCAGCGCGCCCTGGTTGGAATAGCCCAGGACAAAGCTGTCTTCGCCCGTTTTACGCCGGGCGCGTTCCCGGCAGACCGCCAGTAAACTGGCCGCCGGAAGATAGGTAATTTCGGCGAAACTTTCCAGCAGGTAGCGGTCCAGGGCGGCGTTATACAGGGCGTGGAACGGCAGGTAATGCAGCGAACCGTGCGGCACGATAATCAGCCGCCGGACTTCCGTCAAAAACGGTTCAAGGGGCGCGAAAAGGGTCGCGTACAGCTTTGCCAGCAAGGCCCGGCTATTGACCAGCAAACTTTGCTGGCGCTGGGCCAGCACTTCAGGATTCAGGCTAGCCGCGTCGGCCAGGTTCTTGACCGTTCCGGCCAGGTTCAGGCGAAAAAGGCCAAGCTGGCGGTTAAGCTGGGCCAGGCTGCACAACCGCCGGACTGGCTTAATCCCCCCCGCCGTTACCAGAAAGGCCAGCACCTCGCCCCGCGCCACATAGTATTCCAGCAAGCCTTCAGCTTCTTCCAGTAAAGCCGGGTTAAACGGGCGATAATCGGCCGCCAGGGCCGTATCTTCAGCATAGGCCGCGTTGCGGACCTGCAACCGCTGGGTCAGTTCAGCCAGCCGTTTTTCGCACTCCAAAGTTTGAACCAGCCAGTCCTGCCGCTCATCAGCGGAAGGTAACTTCGTATCTGCGGTCGGGCTGACTGGCCCGGCCTGCCAGAAAGCCGACCGGCTCGTCAGGTTGTTGTGACGCTGGCGTAAAGCCTCAATTTCGGCCACGATAGGCTGGTCGGCGGGATGGCGCACCCTCACCCGGATATCCAGGCCGTTTCCGACCAGTTCGGCTAACGCCCGCGACTTAACCCGCTCGGCCTGGTGAAAGGCCCGCTCGGCCTGCCCGGTTTCCAGGCAGAGGGCAACCGCCGCCTCGTAAGCATGTTCTTTAGACCGTAAGAAAAGCGAGCGGCTTTCGGTCTCGATACGGCCTCGCAGGTGTTCCAGGTGGCCTATCGCCGCCTCGTAGTGGGCCAGGGCGCCGGGATAATCCTGCTGCCTTTCGCTAATTTCGCCGAGCAGGTAACGGCCCTGGTACAGCCCACCGTAAATCTTCTGCTCATCAAAACTGGTAAGGGCCGCTTCGGCTAACCGGACCGCTTCGGCGTGATTATCTTCGGCGGCTTCGAGATGGGCCAACAAGAGTTTAGCCTGCAAGATTACCTGGGAATTTTCGGCCTCGGCCAGGATAGCGACTAACTTTGTGCGGGCTAAAGCGGTTTGGGAACCGGCCAGCAGAATTTCGGCCAGGCGCAAGTTTACGAACTGGCTGAAAGTGGTCGAACCAAGCTCCCCGGCAACAGCCTGGGCCTGAATTAGCACCGCCCGCGCCGCCTCGTAATCCTGTAAAGCAATATAAGCCCGGCCCAGCATGTAGTAAGCCTGAAGGCTGTGCCAGGTCCGGGCCATGTCGCGTGCGGCCAGCAATTTTAGTAAAGCCTGGGCCTGGACGGCGGCTTCCTCGTAGCGGCCCAGTTCAAGATAGCAGTTGCCGGTATAAAAGTCGCCTGTAATTTGCAAAGGAATCAGGCCGTTGGAAACCACCACCTCACGGGCTTCCTGCAACAGCCGCAAAGCCTTGTTGTATTCGCCCAGCAGGTAATAACAGGTGGCGCTGCCCTGCTGCCAGGTGGCGGCGGCCAGGTGCATCTCAAATTGCCGGGCAATTTCACAGGCTTCGAGCGAATAATCAAGGGCTTCCCGGTAGCGTCCAAGCTCACGCATAGCCACCGACATATTGTAAAGCAGCAAACATAGCTGCTTTCGCGCCGCCGGGGAACCGGCCGTTTCGAGCAGAGTCCTGGCCCTGGTCATTTCAGTAAGGGCTTTGCCAAACTCGCCAAAGTGACAATAGGCGTTCCCGGCGCTCATAAAAGCAACCGCCGCCGAAATCGGCTCGTTATGCTCGGCCAGGGTCAGGCCCGTTTCCAGGGCAATTTCAAGAGCCTGGCGGTAGTCGCCCAGGTGATTGAGCGCGCCGATTTTGCCAATCCGGGAACGGGCTGCCTCGACCGGGTTCCCGGCGTCCAGGGCGCGCTGCCGGGCTTCATCATAAAGCCCGATAGCCCGCTGGCCTTCGCCCTGCAACATGGCTACGTTGGCCTGAACCATCAGGCCGAGAGCCTGGTGCAGGCGGTTACCCGAAATCCGCGAGGCGTAAACGATGTTGTCGGCCAGCGCCCGGCCCCTGGCGATATTGGAGGCCAGCAGTTCGTTAGCCCTGGCCTTCATAGACTGGACTATTTCGTCGGTCAGCGCCGAAGCCTCACGCTCAAGTAACCGGCGCTGTTCGTCGGGGTCTTCCAGGCTTTCCAGGTTGGCTACAAAATCGTCGGCTGTCAACATTTAGAGTCAGTTTAACTTCAAATCAGGTACGACAACAATTTTAGTTTCGAGCGATAATTCAAGTTCAAACGGCTGCAGCGGTTGGACATTCTCAAAGATAAAATTACCCAGTTCATCAAGCGCCTCGGTGGCGATTTCCTTCCCGTGACTGAGCAGGCGAATTTCCCGGCCAATCAAGGTTTCGATACCACCGTCACCGGCCTGGACCAGGCCCAGGATATTCAAAACCTGGCTGCGCGGCCCGGCCGCCTGGACCGTCAGGATAATCGTTAGTTCCTCGGCCTGGAAAGTCTGCGGCAAACCAGCGGCGCTGCCGCGCACCCCCGACTGGGCGTAAGAAAGCGTCGTGGGTTTAAGCAGGGTTGCTACGACCCGGCGCAACCAGTCGAACCGTTCCCCTTGCGACTGGTCAGTCGGTGGAGCGGTCTGTTCTTCAAGTAGCGCATCCGGTTCCAAAAGCCACCGCTTGATTTGGGCAACTTCGGTCGAACACCACTCGCAGTTACCCAGGTGCTGGCGCAGTTTGGCCACTTCCATTGGGCCTAACATCCCGGCGGCATATTCCCCGGCGTGCTGGGTTTCGGGGCATAAAGTGCGGGCCGGGCTGCTGATAAATTCAAACTGGCGGCGAACCCTGTTATCTAAATCCCGATACACTTGTATCTCGCGCTGGCAGAATTCGCAGTCGGCCAGGTGCTGTTTGAATTCCGGGCGGCTGTCCTGATTAAGGGCGGCCAGGTAGTCGGCTTCATTTACCTGGTCAGGTTGAATACAAGCAAAAAGTTCACTCATGAAAAATAATACCTTTACTGACCTTTATAAACCTATTGACGTCACTTCTCGGGGGGAGACCGTATGACGTTTTGGAGCAATTATTAATCTGTATAAATAAACGAAGGATTTAAGGGTTTTAGCAGTTTTAAAAACACGACTTTCACTTCTACCCCGGGAAAATTCAAGATAGAAGATAGCCAGGAGCAGAAAAGTAATTACAAGCAAAAGGTCTAAAATCCGAAATTTAAAAACAAAAGTTAAAAATCAGGATTATTGCGCAAGCGCCACAACAAATTCTTATTGCGCCGGTAAACCGTCGTTATATCCGAAAAATGCTGCGGATAAAGCTGGGCGATTTCGCGGGGCGGCATCCCCTGGATGTAGCGCAGATAGACCAGCAGGCGGTCGGGCGGGTCGGGCAACTTTTGCCAGACGCTGCGCCAGAACAGGGCCCGGTCCGCCGAGTGCAGCATGCTTTCTTCCATATCAAAAGCGTCGCCTATTTTTTCTTCCAGGGTCTGCGCGCCGGTATCGTCCCTGGGGCTGCGCGCCTGGTCAAGGGAAAGGTCCAGGTTGCGGGCCTGAAAGTCGCGCTGGGCATCGGCCACAATAGTGCCGCAGCAAAGCTTTAGATATTGCAAAATCGCTGAGAGATTGTGGAAGTTAGCGAATTTCTCCGGCCCGACAAAGCGGTAAAAGTTTATAAAGACGCCGTTAACAAGGGCTTCTTCCTCGAAACGCAGGGCCGGAAAGTGGGCCAGGCGTTGGGCCAGCCAGCGCCGTACAAAGCTGCCGTACTGAGTGATAAGGCTCTCCCAGGCGGCTTCGTCTCGATCGACAATAGCCCGGCGCCAGATTTCGAAACCGTAGCGAGGGTCATAGGGTTCGTGGCGAAGATATTTTTCGGTTTCCTGCTGGCACCGTTCGATTAACCCGTTTAGAGCCGCTTGCTTAATATCAATCAATTACAAAACCCTTTTCCGTGAGGACAAGATTATCAGCCAAATTTTTTTAGCGCTACCCGGTAACAGTAAAATCTGCGGTTACGTTCCAACATGGAAAAATTATAGCACCGTGTTTAACGGTTTACAATGATATTATTAACACCGCAAAAACCATCGGACGGGGCAACCTTTAAGATATTTAAGGCAAATTTTAAGATTTTACTCGATCTTTTAATCAATTATAAATCTATATTACTAAAAGTATTTATATAATCAGGCTATTAAGTAATAAAAGTGAGAAAAAGTACAAAGTATAAGATATGTAATATTACTTTTTCTTAAAAATAAGGTTTACTATATTAAAAAAAATATCTATATATTCTCCCGCTACCCTATTGACAGAAAAAGGGAAAAATGTTATCTTAATCACAGAAAGTAATAACGTTTTCCAAACTGCTATTACAAACTACTCGGGAAATGGCAGGCAAATCAGGGGAGCAAGCTCGAGCTAACTCTGGTTTGGTAAACCCATTGTAAAACCTAATTAATGTCATAACAGTTTTCGCGGGTAGGCTTTAAGGTCTGGTCCGGTTGGCGTATAAACTGCAGAATACACCTGCTTGTAAACTTAAAAACTACCAGGCGAAGTTAGATTTGATTGGGTTTCGATTAACACTTTAGATTAACACTTTATTTTAATTGAATATTTTTGTGGAGGATATGGTGATGGATATTAAATGGTTGAAGTACCGTGCAGTACGTGTTCTAATTGCTCTGAGTGCCCTGGCTTCGATGGCCCTGGCTTCCGGCGCTGCTAAGTGGCTCTAAATTCAAAAAATACAGCTAAATTAGCAAAAAAGAACACCACCATGTAAGTAGAATGCTGATTCTCCTTCTGGGAATCAGCATTTTTTGATTCTCAACCTTAAAAGTACCTTTAGGGTCTTTTCTTCTTGCCTTGAATGAATTATAATTGGTCCGTTGTAAAAGTTCGCAAATTTTGTAGCGGCAGATTCATTAATGCATAAATTTAACCTTGTTACCCAAATTTATATTTTACTGCTGGTTGTCCTTGTTATTTTGCTGTGCGCTTTTAGCTTTTACCTGGGCCAAAATCAACCCTTAAATATTAGCAACGTCGCTTATTTGCTTATCCTGGCAACCATCGCAGACGGGTATATTTTCAAAACCAATAAAAACTACGGGGTAACGCCCTTACCGACTGTCCACATCGCCGCTATCTTTTTGCTGCCTCCCTACGCCGCCATTATGGTTTCGCTCATTGCGATCACGATTGACCAGACCGTCAAGCACCGGCCCGGCTTTATCAAAGGGTTATTCAATATTTCGCAGCGCGTTATAATTACCGCCGTGCCTGCCTTTATCGTCTATTTCAGCGGAATAGATATTAAGAAAATTGACGACCCCAATTTTATGCTGACCGCCTCCGCCGTTATCCTGGTCTATTACCTGCTGGATGTGGGCCTGGTGGACCTGGTAATCACGCTCAGCCGTTCGGCCAGTTTCTGGCAAATCTGGAAACTCAACACCAGCAGTACACTGCTCCTGGACCTTACACTTCCGGCCCTCGGTATTATCCTGGCAATAATCTGGCTTCAATCGCCTATCTTCTGCTTGCTGCTGGCCTTCCCTATCATTGTGAACCAGAACGCCTACCGCAGTTTGCGCCTCCTTGAGAACGAAACCACCCAGGCTATTATCGCCATCACTGAACTGGTCGAAGCCCGCGACCCTTATACCTTCGGCCATTCGCTGCGGGTAGCCGGGTATTGCCGGGCCATCTGTAGGGAGTTGGGCCTGAGCGACGAACTGGTCGAGCAGATTTCGCTCTCCGGACAGGTACACGACCTGGGTAAAATCGGTGTATCGGACAGTGTGCTGCGCAAGCCGGGCGCCCTTAACGCCGCTGAATGGGTTGAGATGAAGAAACACCCTGAAACGGGCGCGAAAATCCTGGCGAACTACAGCTTCTATGAAGATGGCGTTAACGAGGTGCTCCATCACCACGAATCCTGGGACGGCACCGGCTATCCCACAGGGCTGACCGAAGAAAATATCCCCCTGGGAGCCCGGATTATTGCCGTCGCCGACTCGTTCGATGCGATGACGACCGACCGGCCTTACCGCAAGGGTATGCCCATAATAAAAGCCCTTTCTATCCTGAACGACCGCCGCAACATCCAATGGGATGCCAGGGTTGTTGATGCTTTCCTGCGTGTTATGCACAAAATTCCCCAGTCCTATCCCGAACTGAACCATTTGCTGCCTGACCAGACAGCTAAAACGATTACAGTAAGTAACCCTGAACCGGCCCTGGCTCTACCCGTTAAATAGGAATATTTTCCAATTGCGTTAAAGTTCAAATTATAATATTATCTATATCATAAATAAGGGTTGACCTATTTTCACCAACCAAAAAGAAATATCTCCTTTTTGGAATACCAGGGAATTATAGAAACAGCATAATGTTATTTATTGGCATCGTAATCGGAATCATTGTCGGTCTTGTTTTAAAGGGTAAGATTACCAATCTGGCCGAGCTAAAACTACAAGGTTTCTCGCTCGTCCTGATTAGCCTGGCTGTGCAACTGGCGATTCTCGCTACGCCGTTAGCCTCATGGTCATGGCTGGTCCAGAACGGTAATCTCATCTATATGATTTCGATGGCCGTTTTACTGATAGGGCTGCTCTATAACCAGCATTACGGCTGGAGTTTCTGGCTGATTATTATTGGGACTGCTTGCAATATTGTGGTAATTGCCCAGAACCAGGGCGCTATCCCGGTAGACCTGGGTAAACTAAGCCTGGCTTCCGGCGAAAGTGTCGCCAGCATCGCCCAAAAATTCGCCGCTCATACCGAGCTTTCCTACCGCACGCCCCTTACCCCGGCCAGCCAATTAGGCTGGATGGGCGATGTTATCTATATTCCCCTGCCGCTTTTTAACTCGAACGTCTACTCGATTGGCGACATTATCATTTCGATAGGGCTGGCTGCTTTCGTGATAAAGGTCATGCTTGGGCACTTCAGACCTAAAAAAGATAAAGATAAAAATAAAAATATCGAAACCTCTGTCCATACTCCCGTAGCCCTCGGCTGATCTGATTAGCGCCTGAAGCGGACAAAACGTTTCGCCTCCCGGATTAATTCCGCTGTGTCCTTATCCAGCTATTTTCTCCTGCAAATACTGGGTAAAAGTGGTTTCTAAATAAAAGCGCCCGGCCCAGGGAAATTCCTGGCCGGGCTTTTGTTACAGCCTGGTTTAGTCGGGGCTGACCTGGGCCAGCAGCAGACCGGGCGTCCCGGCCTGTTCCTGGTTGAACATGTTGCGGACGAGGACCGCCCAGTGTTCACCTTCCGCAAGCGTGAACCCGGCAGCCTGCAACGGCACCCGCAGTTCGGTACGGCCTCTGAAGTCGAGCGAGAACTTCTTGACCTCGCCGCCGCCTTCCAGGGAAGAGAGCGACGGCGGCAAACAGACGTGCAACAGGTGGCCGGGGACGTACTCGCGCAGTTTAACCACAAGGTCAACCGTATCGCCCAGCCGCATGGCTTGGCCCTTACGACTGCGCCGGACCAACTCAACGCTTACCGGGATTTCATCGCGGAAACTGTTCCAGTCCTCGACGATTTCGGAAGTAAACTCGACCAGGGCTGCGCCCTGCACAACCTCAACCCGGCTGACTTCCCCGGCCGCGCCCTTCTCGAGGGCTTCGGCCAGCGGCATCTCGCGGCCATCCAGTTTCAACCGGGCCTCCCCCGCCGCGCCAATTCCCGCCGACTTCAGGCCGAGCAGCAGGCAAATCAGGGCTGCCGAGTCAACCGTTGAATAGAGGCGGCCTTCGCTATCAAGGTCTTTAGCCAGGTCGTTTGCCGCTTTGAGGGCGGTCAGGAGGTCGGCCTGGGTACCCCCGGCCAGTAAGGTTGCCGCCGCGTAGGCTTTTTCTTCCCGGGCCAGCACCTGACCCTTGCCCGCCGCGACCGCCTGATTCTGAAGGGAATTACGGGCGTAAGACAACGCTTCGGCCTGCTTCTTGCCCTTCTTCAAGACCACCTGGAACGCGTCCCGGCCGCTCTCGATTTTCTCCGGCGCCAGGGGCATCCGGTAAGCCTTTAACGCATCCTCGCCCATCACCTGCAAATCTTTAAGAGCAGCCTGAAGGTCTGAATCGAGGTCGTGGAACGAGGAAGCGCCCAGGTAGGAAAGGTCGCCCAGGTGCCGGGCCGCCAGTTTGCCCCAGTAATCGTTCGGCTCGTGGTTGCCGCCCGACTCTTCCGGCGGGTACATCATAAAGCCGCGCCCCGGCAAAAACATGCTTCTTTCCCGCGCGGCCCCGGCCAGGATAACCTCGCGGTATTTAGCCTGGTCCTCTTTCCCGGCGGCAACCAGGGCCGCTACTCCCGCCAGTAATTTAGCGGCGGTCTGCTGGCAGCAGCGGTGACTGTAATCGGTCGTTGCGTCGCACAGCACCTTGAACGGAGTATCAAGTGAAGGCAGTACCCGCAACTGCAACGCGCCTTGAGCAGCGCGGTCAAGGCTTTGCCCGGCCAGCAGCATCTGGAAGCGGCGGGCCAGGCTGGTGAACTTGCCCAGGGCTTCCACGGTACGCTCGGAAATATCAAGTTCGCCGGTAGAAAGGTCTTGCAGTTCGGCCCGCCATTTGCCGGGGCTGGCTTCGAAGGTCACTTTAGCCCGCTGTCCCTGGAAAGAGTCAGCGTTAACTCGCTGCGCGTCCGAGAGCTTGAAAGGCACCGGTTGATTATCGCAAAGCAGTTTCAGGCTAAATTTCCCGCTGTTAGAGTTGACTTCCAGGGCCGCCGGGGCTAAATCAACCGGATAGACGAAAGCCGGTAGTTTGAATTCAGCCCAAAGCGGCTGGTTGACTTCCAGGCTTTCCGAGGTGTAGGCCCATTCGCGGCCGTCCTGACCGAGCGCAAAGGCTTCGACCGTGTAAGCTGTGATAGCTTCCGGCAGTTTAAAGGGGGCCGTGGCGCGACCGTCCGCCCCGGTCTGGATAACCGCACAGTAAGCCACGTCCGCGAAATCCTGGCGCACCGGCGCTGCCGCTTGCGCCGGGCCGGTAGTAGCGGCGTCAAAATCCATGAACATATCAGGCCTCACGCCGCCCTTGTACATCGGGCCGGGCCTGAACCTTTCCCGCACGCTGCTTTCCATGTTCATAACCGGGGCTTGTTCAAATACAGCGCCGGGCGGTGGGGCGGACATCGGCATTGCCATTCGCCTTGGCGAGGGCAGCGCTCCACCAAAAGCCATCGTGCGGTAACGCGGCGCAAAATCGGGCCACTCGTCCAGTTCATTCACCTTTTTTGTGATATAACCGAGGGTAGCCCATCGGGCCGCGCCTTCAAAGCCGCCTTTCAGGATGGCGGCGAGGCGGTCCCGGGGGGTTGCCCCGGCCAGGCGGCTATCGCGGACCAGCAGATAGACCGAAGCCGGGCTTTTGGTATCAATTTTAAGCTCAACCATCTGGCCGGGCCGGGCCGTGGCAGGGGCTTCTATAGCAACCGTTCCCGTTGAAGGGGCCACCAGCGACGACCAGCCTTCCCAGGCTTTGTCGCTCAGCCACGCTCCCAGGGCCAGGAAGCCGCCCGGCGCGGGGATATTTATTTCAAGTTCGGTATTCGCCGGAACTTTGCCCAGGTCGCGGTCTTCCACTACTTTCCCGGCCATATCGAAGACCAGCAGGCGGGCCGCCGCGGCTTCGGCCTGCCAGCGCAGCTTTGCTACCCGCGATTGGGGAGCGGGGTCGGCCAGGGTGACCGGGCTATTATTTACCGGACCGCCGCTGCTTAAATAAAGACCGCGCACTTCGCGAGAAGCCGGGCCGGGCTGCAAACTCAGCCGGGTTTCGAGGCCAAGCGGGTTAAAAAGGACATCTTCCCGCTCGGCTTTAGTAGAATTTGGAATAACAGCCGTAGCAATCAAATCCTGGTAACTCACCCGCACTTCCAGCCGCTCCTGGCTTTTCGTTTTAACTTTGAAACGGGTCTGGTAGAGGCCCGGCAAACCGGCTTTGACTTTGCTACCGTCCAGGCGGTTGCCGCCGCTCCACAATTCAAGCTGGACCGGCTCGGTTAGCGGCTCGTTGAAACGGTCTACTTTAAGGCGGCAGGTTAGCTGGTTGCCCGAAAATTCGTAACCCTGGAGAGTGGCCTGCAAGGGGGCCAGGACGTATTCGACGCTGCTAAACTCACATTCCGCCGGTTTTGTTCCCTCATTTTCATTTGTATCAGGCCAGAAAACCCGGTAATGGCCCTGCGGCAAAGCGCCCAGGTCCACCAATGTCAAGCCGCCCTTGTTTAATTTGACCGGCTGGCTGCGCAATACCATGCCATTATTTTCAATCGTTAAATTCGCATCAGAAGGCCGGGGGCGGTCGGCCCTGGTGTAAAGCCAGGCCGGGGTCACTACCAGCAGGCGCACGGGGTCTTTCCCGGCCCGGTAGATTTCTTTATCACTCAGCAGGACCGGCGTGAGTTCGAAAGGCCGCTGGAAAGGGGTAATTTTGAAGCCGGGAAAAGTCAGTCCGTCCGGCGGCAAAGGCAAAACCCGCCGGGCGGCTGTAACCGGAACGCCATAAAAGGCTTGTAGACCCGCCTGAAGGGAGTCGTCCGGTTGGGCCTGGGGCGCGACAAAAGCAAAGGCGCTTCCGGCCAGCACCTGCGAGGCGTAAGACTGGGACAGGCCGTAATCCAACTGGTCAATTACAAATTTTGGCATAGCAAATACTCCTTGTGTCACTTTAAGAGTAACACAACTAACTGAACTATTACGAGCGTCTTTTAATTGCTTTTGGGGCAACCGAAGCGCTCCAGGGTTTTAAAAGCTGAGAATTGGGGCCGGTCTAACCGAATAAGACTGGCAGGGTTTAAGATTTAGTCCGTTGTTTTAGAGCCTGGAAATTACCAGCCCGGCGGCCAGGCAGACGCCATAGACCAGTTCCAGGCGGGCCGTTCCGCCCAGGGCTTTGTTCAGGACGCGGCCTTCCAGGTGAGCAATGGTCTGCCAGAGCGGCCAGGCCAGCGGAGCCGACAGCCAGGCCAGCATTACCGCCGGACCGGCCGCGCCGCTCAACCAGATGGCGGGCGGCACCAGGTAACTCAGGATTAGCAGGACGGCATACTCGGCCCTGGCCCCGCTTTCGCCAAACCGCACCGCAAGGGTCTTTTTCCCGGCTATCCGGTCGGTCTTAACGTCGCGCAGATTGTTTACTACCAGGATAGCGGTCGCCAGGAATCCGACCGGCAGCGCGCCCCACCAGGCTAAGGCGCCAAGCGTCCCGGCCTGGACGAAATAAGTGCCGCAGACCGCTACCAGGCCAAAGAAAATAAAGACGAACATGTCTCCGAGGCCGTTGTAGCCGAGCGGGAACGGCCCGCCGGTATAGGCCAGGGCCGCCAATATCGAGAAGACCCCGATAAGAATGACAGCCCACCCCGCCGCCAGGACCAGATAAATCCCGATGAGGGTCGCCAGGCCAAAGACTACTACCATCCCGGCGTAAACCTGGCCTGGCGTCAGCATTCCGGCCTGGGTCACGCGGGTCGGCCCCAATCGCTCGGCGGTATCGGCTCCTTTTTTGTAGTCGAATACATCGTTGGCGAAGTTCGCGCCGATTTGAATAAGGAGCGCGCCTGCCAGGGCCGCCAGGGCCGGGCCAAACTGGAATACATTATCTTTGAAAGCGGCGGCGGTCCCCACGATAACCGGGACCGTCGCGGCGGGTAAAGTCTTGGGGCGCGAGGCAATCCACCAGCGCTGGGTATAACTCAGCCGCGCGGTATCAGCGTTCATCGGATCTAAATCTCCTTTGGTCCAAACAACCGGCGGGCCGTGTGCAAAAGGTTCGCCAGGGCCGGGCGGTGAGTATCGGCTATTCTTTTTTCAATGTGCAGTTCGACCCCCGGGGCAACTTCGAGGCGCTCCCAGGTCTGGCCGGTAACGGTTTCGGCGACGCTTTCCGGCGGTGAGGCCGGGGCCGCCATAGGCGCAGGCATTGGCTCGGCCATGCTTGCCATCACCGGCATCGGGGCCATGACCGGCGGTTCCGGCGGCTCGGCTAACTTCTCAAGCGGCAGCACGTCACTCGTTACTTCGCCGGGGCTGTCGCTGGCGATTTCGTTGGCGGCGAACCGGCTCATTCGCATGGCCCGCATTGGCGAGACCGAGCGATTTATACCGCCAGGCGGCATGGGCGCGCCTGCCCCGGATGGGGCCGCTCCCGGCGCCATTGGAGCGGGTGCCCCGGCCATAAAGGACCGGGCCGAGAAAGCCTGTCTGGCCTGACCGGGCGCAGTGTAAGGCGGCGGAGGCGGGACAATTACTTCCGGTTCATCTTCAGTCAGGTCAGCAACCGCGTTTTCAGGCGGCACGGCCCCGCCTAAACTCATATTGGCCGCATCCGGGAAATCGGCCAAAGCCTCAAAATCAGTGTCAGGGGCGGCTTCAAAATTTGCCGCGTAATATTCCGGCCTCGCTTTCGAGGATTCGCGGTTGGCCGGGGACGCCGCCCCGGAGGGGGCAGACCAGGCGGTTGAGGCCATCTGTTCACGCAACATCCGGGGCCGGCCACTCCCGCCGCCAATCAAGCCCGGTAGCAGGTCGCTCGTCTCTTCCAGGGTGGCCGGTTGTCCCTTTGTTAGATTACCGTTATCAGGGATAAGCCCGGCCTGGCGGGCCAGTTGGTCCAACTCCTCGGTCGAACGGCTGTCCAGCAAGTTTTTAATTTCGCTCAAAGGCAAATATTCATCCTTCAAGCGTTTGATAAATTGCAGCCGCAGCCAGTGTTCGTAGCCGTAGCGGCTGAACGGGCCGGAACCCTGGGGAGGCGGCAGCAAACCTTCTTTAATGTAGTAGCGCACCGTGCGCTCGGTTACATCGGTTTCCCGGCGCAGCTCGCGCAAGTTGTAAGTTCTATCCTTCACAAAATTCCTTTTAACACTCTTACGTACTACTGTTATAACATAGTGACGTTATGCTGTCAATAGCCACTTAACACTTCTTGTGTTAAGATTTTAACATATTTTATAGACAAAAGTAGTCAGTGGACAGTAGTCAATGGGCAGTGGAACGGTAGGGACAGGAAAGAGCCAGGGGCCGCCCGCCGGGGTGTTCTTTAAATATAAGCGTTTGTCGAAGGGGGAATCGTGGGTTATACTTGGGGCTGTTGCAATCGAACTATTTAACGAGGTAATGAGACTTTGAAACTTTTCCAGCCGGGCAGCCGGCTTGAAACACCCTATCCGACCGAAGACATTTATATTTACCGCGACGGCCACCGCCTCCACTACCAGGTGGCGGGTCCGCCGGATGCCCCGGCCCTGGTGCTACTTCACGGCATCGGCGGCAATGTGAACTGGTGGCAGATGAATATGCCCGCTTTTAGCCGCCACTTTCGGACCTATGCCCTCGATTTGCCGGGCTTTGGCTTTAGCTGGCGGCTGCGCAAACCTTTCTCGATTGATGAAGGCGCGGCTTTCCTGGTAGGGTGGCTTGATTTCCTGGGGCTGGAACAGGTTAATTTGCTGGGCCACAGCATGGGCGGGCATATCGCGGCCCGTTTCGCCTCCCGGCAGCCTCACCGCACCTCAAAACTGGTGCTGGCTGCCCCAAGCGGCCTCTGGGTCACGACCGGGCAACGCCTGAAGTGGCTGCGCGATATGCCAAGAGTGAGCGTGCCGCTAAGTCAGACCCTTTCTATCGCCACCGGCACCATGCGGACCGACCTTTTAACCCTGGGCCTCAGCCTGAAAGCTATCCTGGCCGACCGGGGAGCCGCCGAAACCCTTTCCGCCCTGACCGTGCCGACCCTGCTGCTGTGGGGTGGCTCAGACGGCGTTTTGCCGCCGGTCCTGGGCGAACGCGCCTTGCAACTGCTCCAGCAAGCCCCGGCCCGCCTCGAATATATCGTGGGCGGCACCCACAATATGATGTACGACCAGGCCGGAGAGTTCAACCGGCAAACTCTTGGCTTTTTGCTGCAAGAAACGCCCGTTTCGGGGCCGGTCTACCGCAAAAGTTCAGGTTAAATACCCCAAATTGCCCGGAAAGGATATTGGATGTTTGAAGGTTTCCACCACGCCTTGATTGATACCGGAGAAGCAATTATAAGTACGTGCTATGCCGGAGATGGGCCACCCCTTTTACTGCTCCACGGCCATCCCCAGACGCACGCCTGCTGGCACAAAATCGCGCCCAGGTTGGCACAAAACTTTACGGTTGTGACGCCGGACCTGCGTGGCTATGGCGACAGTTCAAAACCGCCTACCACACCCGACCACGAGCCGTATTCCAAACGGGCGATGGCCCGCGACAATGTCGAAGTGATGCGCCAGCTTGGTTTCGACCGCTTCATAGTCGCTGGACATG
This sequence comes from Chloroflexota bacterium, assembly GCA_902812345.1. GTDB lineage: Bacteria > Chloroflexota > Chloroflexia > Chloroheliales > Chloroheliaceae > 54-19. Next base: position 24,286 of record CADDZM010000029.1, read on the forward strand.
ACCGGGGTGGCCGGGTCGCCTATCGGATGGCTCTCGATTTTCCTGAAAAAGTTTTAAAACTGGCTGTGCTGGACATCATTCCAACCGGAGAACACTTCCGGCGGGCTGACCGGAAATTTGGCCTCGGTTACTGGCACTGGTTCTTTTTAGCCCAGCCTTTTGATTTGCCGGAGCGGATGATTGGGGCTAACCCTGACAATTATTACTTCCATTTTCAACGGCCTGGCGTCGAGTCCACGCAACCACGCCCGGCCTTCTTCACTGATGAAGCCCTGGCCGATTACCTGCGGAGCGTCCACAACCCGGCTACTATTCACGCCATGTGCGAGGATTACCGGGCCGGGGCCACCTACGACTTTAACCTTGATGAGGCAGACCGGGGAAATAAACGAATTGAGTGCCCGCTGCTGGCGTTATGGGGCGGAAAAGGCCAGGTAGGCAAGTGGTACGATATACCGGCGGTTTGGCGAAATTGGGCGGACTATGTAGAAGGCCACGCTATCGAAAATAGTGGGCATTATTTAGAAGAGGAAGCCCCCGATGAAACCTACTCCGCGTTTTATAAATTTTTCACTGCAATTTTTTAATGTTTTAGCAGGAGTTTCGTTACCAGGCCGGCAAAGTTGAACAGCCCGTTTGTTACCGAAAGACTGGCCTGCGGATTGGCGGGAGGAGTAGCCGGGACAGCCGAAGCCGGTTTAAGGCGGCCGAGCAGCCAGGTCGCCTGGTCGTCAAGGACTTGCTGCGGGACGACCTGTCCAAGGGCGGTCGGACCCGTATTATTGAGAAAGCTGTAAAGAAGGCTCCCCGGCACGAAAGAATGGGTCACGCCGGGATAGATATTCAGGGTGGCCGGGACGTTTGCGGCATTCAGTTCGGCGGCCAGCGCCTGCACCTGCCCCACCGGGAACCTTTCATCTTCCAGGCTGTGCTGGAAAAAGACCGGCAGCCCCAGCGGCAGCAACACCTGCCCTGACTGCGGGCCATCTTGCAGGCTTTTCAGGGCCGCACCCGACTCGCCGGAATTCTTTAAAATGGCCGGCTGGTTGAGGAAGGTCTTGCGTTGGTCCAGCAAAATTGGCCGCAACTCGCCCTCAATGGAAAGCTGGCCGTCCCGGTTTTTATCAATTTGAGAGTCGCTCTTGAACGGCCCAACCACGCCGGGCGCAGGGCGCGAGAAATAGGGCATCACATCCGCCTCAAGCAATTGCAGTTCCCGAAAATTCGTAAAATTGGATAAATCGCTTTTGAGGACAGCGGTCAACTCAGCCGGGGTTAACTCGCCGTCGTGATTGGCGTCAGCTTCGTTTGCCACCTCGATAAAACGGCCTACAAGCTGGTAATCGAAAGCGAGTTTCCAATCCGTAATCGTGCCGGTTAGAACCAGCCCTTTAAGCTGGCCGGGGAATTTCCGGGCTACCTGGGCCGCAATGAGGGTTCCCTGGCTGTGCCCCAGCAAGAAAACCTTTTGCTTATCCACCCTGGGGTCGGCCAGGAACTGGCGCAAAGCAGCGCTGGCATCTTGCACCAGTACATCATTGGTCCGGCGGTCCGATTGGGTCTGGTCAATGATTTGGCCGGCGGTATCAAGGCCGCGTTTGTTGAATTTGTAGACGATAAAGCCGCGCCGGACGAGGTTATCCAGCATTTCCCTGTAATTCTCAAAGACCGGGAACCCGGCCACGGACGGCCCGGCCCCGTTCATATCGGTCTGGCCGCTCCCGCCCAGCAGCAGGACCGCCGGAAAAGGGCCGGGACCGGAAGCGGGCGCGTCAATTTCGGCTTTGGTGGTAAAACCGTCGTCCAGTGTAAGCGTGAGCGGCTGGCGCGTAATCGCCGGGTCGCCCGTCGAGACAACCGGCGTGGCGCTCTGCTCGGCAGGCTGCGCCCGGACGAACCCCGGCAGCAAGGCCAGCCAAAGCGCCATAACCATTAACCCTGTTTTGACCCCTGTCCCATTCTGGAATTTAAACAAGCCCTCTCTCACCCTACCCCTTATCCCAGCACATGCTGGCTTATGTCAAGCGCAACGCTGGCGCTGCTGCCCGACTCGAAGTATTCAAGGACAACCGTATGGACCCCGCCGCCCACGTTCACCTGGAAACTTTGCGGCGTGGCGCTTTTCAAGACCCAGTAGAGATTGCCGTTCGACCCGGCCAGGTTCTGCCCATCAACCAGCAAGCGGAAACCGTCGTCCGAAGTCACGGTGAAATTGTAGCTGCCGCCAGCCCCGAAATCAATCGCCCGCGAGAACCGTATCGAGAAGTTATCCGCAAAAATGCCGATGCGACCGCCTTCGGGGGCGCTGTTGCCGAAGTCGTAACTGAAGCCGCCGCTGGCGTTGGGCGGTTCGTCGCGCAGGAAGGCCGGTTGGCCCGCCAGCCCGGTATTGTTATAATACTCGGCTTTCCAGCCGTTAAACCCGGACGGCCAGGGGAAAGCGCCCGTCGCCGTGTCTGACGCGCCTTGCATCAGAATATATCCGCCCTCAAAATTCTGCTGGCGATTGTTCGCCAGGTTGAAAAACTCGTCGCTGAGCGGCGCGCCCAGGATTCCGCCGGTCCCGCCGTAGGTATCCTGCCAGCTTTTCAGGAACGGCCCAAAGACCGCGAAAGCCGGTTGGATAGTCGGCACAGGCTGGTCGTCGGGCCGGTCCAAACGGTCGTCCAGCACGATAAGACCTTCGCCGCGCGGCCCGCCCTTGAAACTTTGCTGCCAGCGGTTACCGGTTTTGGTGACTTCACCCGACGGCTTGCCGATGTTATTTTCGCCGCCGTTACGGCTCGCCGCCGCCTTGAAGCGGTCCGACAAGGAGGGATTTCCCGCCCCTACATCGGGAACGGACACAACCGTGTTCGGCTGGTGCTGGTCTAGCGGTGGGGCCGTAGTTTCAGGCGGCGGAGGCGCGTCTTCAATGGTAATCATCCAGGGCGTGCTGCCAAACTGCCACCAGGCGTACACGATTTCGCCCGCGCCCGGCTTGCCCCAGTAAGGGTCGTTGACAATAATGCGCCCATCGTTCGTAAAACCTTTGGCGACAACAATATGCCCGAACCCTTTGATAGTCGTACTGAGCAGGACCGGCTTCCCGGCGCTGACATAATTTTTGACCAGGTTGGAAGAAACATTGGCCCGGAAAGTCGCGTGCAAACCCAGCCGGGTAAAATAATCGGTCAACCGCCAGGCGTAAGCGAGGCTGCCCTGGACCGTGTGGCCGTATGCGCCAGGAGTCGGGCGGCCTTTGGGGTCTTTCTCATAGCGATTAAAGGTATAGCCGGTGGCCGGGCTGTTGAAAACGTTTGAAACATACCAGCCGTACTGGGTAAAGTTCCCCTGAAAAGTGTCGCTGCGGGGCGGCAGTTTCTTATAATAACCCGCAATCATATTGGCCGCCGCCGGACCACAGGCCCAGTTGCCGTCAAAATTAGGCGGGACCATCTTTAACTGCTGGATGTAAGGCACGTCCAGGTTGACCTTAACTCCGGTTATCGAAAAAACACTGGCCCCGCTATCACCGCCGACCGACAGGCCGGAATTGGCGGGACTGCCGGGGACAAGATTGGCGCTGCCGCCGCTAAAGTTCACGAACTGGACCGAGCCGTCGCCGCCGCTCACGAAAAGGCCGCTGCTGTCGCCTGCCCAGCCCAGCACGGTATATTGCCCGGACCCGGCCTGGGCCGGTAAGACCTGGGAAACCTGGCCGCTCGGCTGGCCGTTCTGGTAGACCTGGACGCCGCTGGTGGGCTGGTTGTTGCCGGAAGCCTCGGCGTTTGGAAAAGTCAGGGCTGTATAAGCCAGGCGCGAAAGGTCGGGCGAGAAACGGAAATTGGTCGCCGCGCCCTGGGTCTGGAACTGCCCTATAGGGTTGCCGGTGGCCGCGTCCACAATCATGACCGGCGTGGCGGGGTTATCCTGGAGATAGGGCGAACCGTTCAGGGCATAAGCCAACCGGGCCTGCCCGTTGCCCTGGGCGTAAGCCAGGCCCAGCACGTTCAGGTCCGATGCGCCGCCAAAACTATCGGGCAGCAGAATATCGCGGGGGTTGCCGCCGCCCACGTCTTTAACCGAATAGCTGAAAAGACCGTCTACCCGCCGGGTGAAATAGATTTGCCCCCCGTCTGGCGACCAGCCGAGCAGTTGCAAAACGTCGTCTCCGTAGACCTGGGCCGGGTTTCCGCCGCCGCTCGGCACCGTCCAGACCTGGCAGATATAGGGCTGGGAGTCGTCCGAACCGGGGACAGTCCGCAAATAGGCCAGGGCCGAGCCGTCCGGCTTCCAGACGAAACTACCCAGTAATTCACCCGCCCCGGCTTTAAGCAGTTCGCGGGTGCTGCCGCCGGCCAGGTTGACCAGGCGCAGGCTGAGATTTTCCAGGGAGGCATCACTGACTGTGTAAGCCAGGCGGGCGCCGTCCGGGGCCAGGTAAGCCGCGACCACGCTATTCCCGGCGTCTACCGTGACCGCCTTTTTAGCGGAAGAACCTTGCGTTACAAACACTCCCGGTTTACCGTCAACAGTCGCCGCGAAGGCAGCCTGGGCCTGACCGGCAATCGCCGAGATGGTATCTGACATTGGCAAAAATTCCTTTCGTTTCGTAAAACGTTATTCGTAAAACGGGTGACGGCAAGGCAAACAAACAAGCCATCCGTTTAAGGTTACTGGATAATAAAAGTTTTAAATTGCTAATTGCTATTGTATCCCGGTGGGGTCCCGCGTTCAACGTTTAACTTTTAACGTTCAACGCTAAAATCTTACTCGCCCCTGGCAGGGCTATTGCTATCGCGGACAGATATGGCGCTTTTTGCCAGTTCGCTAAAAATAAGGTCTACATTCTCGCCGGTGCTGGCGGAAGCCGTAAAGTGGGGCGCGTTGGCATATCTGGCAAAGTAGGGGCCCCAGGAGGTAGAAAAACGATAGCCTAAATCTATTTTATTGCCAACCACTACAATCGCCGCGTTTGGGATGGTTCTCCGGCAGACATTCAGCCAGGTCGCCAGTTGTTGCAGGGTTTTTTCTTTGGTGACATCGTAGACCAGCATGCAGGCGACCGCATTCCGGTAGAACTCGGTGCGCTCGAAATATTCCCCGGCAATATCCCACAATTCCAGTTTTACAGGACGGTTGGAGGCCATGGCAATATGGGTGGTTACGTTTAATCCAAGACTATGACTGTATTGGCCGCTAAATTTTCCGAGGGTATATTGTTCTACCAGGCTAGTTTTACCGACGGTCTTTTCCCCAGCTACAATAACTTTGATGTTGCGTAGCATTAACCTGTCCTCTTCCCAGACCCTTGTGGTTTTATTTCCCTTAATTTTTATCAAATCTTTTCCCCTGATAGGGGAAAGATATACCAGTGTACCTTAATTATAACCTGAAACGGCCTGGTATATATAGGAAATTTAGTGTGTTTTTTATTTTAACCCAGGTTTTAATTGCGTGGGCAATTAATTGACTGTGAATGATTATATATTAACTATTTCTTCCACACAAGTTATAATTGACTTATTAAAGGGCGAAGGCAAAGCTGCCTCCCAACTGCGCCTTGCCCTGAAAGGTGAGCGGGTTGGGAGCGGCAATAAACAAAAATACCCCGGAAAATCGGGGTATTCTCACGCAGAAGGGACTAAACCAGGGTTCCGGTCTCATCAAACTGCATATCTTTAAGCTCGCCAAAGGAAAAACCGTCCCGGCCCTGCAACTCGCGCATGAGCATCTCCGAAACCTCAATCTCGGCCATCGAGAGGGTATCCTTAATCCGAATCACCCGCGCGTCTTCCGGCGCAACGGCCCCGATGATATAGTCCAGGGCTACCCGGACGGCCTCGCGGTCGGTATCGAGCGGCACCGGCATCGCAGCCTGGGCCGGTCCCTGCCCGGTGATACAGTTGATGTAGGTCGAGCGAAAATCAATTTTATCGGCAAAGCGGCGGGTTATAAAATCGGCCAGGCCCATGCCCGTCGCGTTGCCGTGGGTTTCTTCGGTAAGGTCAAGGGCGATAATGGCCTTGATAACCGGCTCGGGGAACTTGTCGTAGTCGGTGAGGCGGACCCGCCCGACCACATTCGTGTCCATACCGGCCCCGCTGATGTTCTTGCCGATTTTCTCGATAATCAAAAGGTCAAGCTCTGTAACCGGCAATTTCGGCATGATGCGCTTGGACTCTTCCAGCAAGCGTTCCTCGGTGCGCTCGATTTCGTCCGCCGGGATACCGACTATCCGGCTGGCCTGATGGTAACCATCTTCCAGGACCGCGAATCCGGCCACGACCGGGGCGCGCTGGAGGATGGTCCGGGCCACTTCCGGCATATAGTCGCGCAGACCTTTAGTGCCGTGCTTGTGGATTGCCATCGCCTGGGCGTGTTTGCCGGTGCCGATAGCGAGTATCTTCATGAGGCCGCTTTCGACGTGACCCCGGAAATTAGTGTGCGCTTTCACCCGGTTGGTGATTATAATGGCATCGGCCTGGGAAGCATTTTTATCAAGGTAGACCGGCAAACCGCTGGGCGACCGGCCTAATTCGACCACTTCCAGGCTGCTTTTTAGCGGGCAGCCAACGTATTCTTCGGTGATGCCGAGCGTTTCCAGCACCTCTTTCTGCCCCTCGTCGGTCGCGCCGCCGTGACTACCCATCGCCGGGAAAACAAAAGCCTCGGCTCCCAGCGCCTTAACCTGGGCTACCAGCGTTTTAATAATCAGGTTTATCGAGGCGACGCCCCGGCTACCCGCGCCCAGGGCCACGGTCTTACCCGGCCCAATCTGGCCGGACAGGTTCAGCCGGGCGAATTCACGCTCGACCGAAGCCGCCACCCCTTCATCACCGAGCGGGGCCGAATAAAGCTGCTGGGTAAGTTTTACCATCCGGGGAAATTTGTCGCTTTGCTCTTTCATCAACATAGAATGCTCTCCTTGGGCTAACGCTGGCCTTGAGTTTTTTTGAGGGAAATAGTATTACTATGATAAATCCGGCCTGACAACCCTGTCAAATTAAATTGAAACTTTCCGCGCTAAAGAAACGTAGTATATGGCAGTATGGTTAGCCTGTCGCTAAAAGTCTAATTTCTTTCTAAATCAAAATCAAAGTAAAAATATAAGAGAGGGTAGTTGAGTAAACAGTCTGGGTTTATGAGCAACCGACGGCAAAACAAACCGCTACTTTTTGTCGGATTGGTTTTAATGACCGCAATTCTGGGCTTGCTTTTGTCGGCCTGCCAGGTGGAAGTCAACACTATGAGCTTGGAAAATACCACGCCCAGCCCGGTTGCTTTCGCTTTTAGCCAGGTCCAGGAAATACCCCTGGTATTGCCGGCGACCGCCACCGCTACCCCACTCCCGACCTCAACTCCTTTCCCAACATCAACGCCGTTCCCGACCTCAACGCCCGTCCCGACAGCTACGGCTACGCCTGCGCCGACCGCGACACCGCTACCGACTTCCACGCCTTTGCCGACTGCGACATCAAAGCCGACCGCGACATCAAAGC
>CADDZM010000030.1 GCA_902812345.1 Chloroflexota bacterium
GTATGAGCCAATAACAAGACCTGCACAAACAAGTCTTCTATTTAAGGTAGGAAGGTTCGCCGGAAGTTAGCCAACGTATCGTGGTCGGGGTGAAGATTACCGGCCAGGTAACGAAAAGGGATTTGCTCGTAGGTGGCTCGTTCCAAACGCCGGCTACTAAAGATGCCGGTGCTGTAGGCGTAAAAGAGTAGCCCCAGGAGCATTTTAGGATCGTAGGCTCGCCCCCCTTTGGGGCTATAGCGCTCCTAAAAGGCTTTGAGGTCGAGCTGGGCCATCAAGTCTACTACGAAGACCGCCAAATGGTCCGGCGGCAGACAATCCCCCAAACGGATAGTACTATCCAGGGTCGCCACATGATCAACTGTTGTAAATTTTTTACTCATGCTGTTAGTCTAACACGCTTTGGCTTTTTGGGCCTCCTCTCCGACAGGCTGCTAGCCGCCGATAACGAATGGTCTCCAAAATGATACTGAGTTGTTGCAACGTTGTTGCAACATATCAAGATTACCTTGATTTGTTGCAGAAAAGTGTTATCCTGGTTTCAGGAAGTTGTTGACTATTCGCACAATCTTTCAGCAACAAGTTGCTGGGCGGCAATCATAACCAGGAAAAAGAATGAGCAATCCCACTATTCGCGATATTGCCCAACGGGCCGCTGTCTCGGCTTCGACTGTTTCCCGCGCGCTAAATGGACACCCTCATGTGGACGAGGAAACCCGCCTGGTTATCCAGAAGGCGGTCGAGGAACTCGGCTATCCTTTAGCCAACCTGCGAAAAGGCAATCAGCCGAACCCGCCTGAAAGCAGCCACAACATTCTGCTTTTGATGCGCGACGACGAGAACGCCTTTGGCAAGACCAATAACATGGTTACGCGCGAGTTCGAGCGGGAAGTCTGGAGCGGCGCACAGGCGGTCTTGCAACGCGCCGATTACAAACTGAACATGCAGCGTTCCAGCATGGAATTTGCTGATTTGCAAAAGCAGCTTGAAACTGAAAAGGTAGACGGTCTGATCCTGGCCGGGGGTATTATTGACCTCGATGTGATCGAAAGATTGAAGCAAAATAATATCCCGGTAGTGGTGGCCGGTGCGCACATCTACCCGGTGAAAGTTGATTGCGTGATGGCTGATATTCGCAACGGCATAGAACAGGCCGTGACCCACCTGGCAAGCACCGGCCGCCGCCGCATCGGTCTGGTAAACGGTCCGGCCACCACCCGGACCAGCCAGGAGAAATACAACGGCCTATTTATGGCTTCACACCTCTACGGGCTGGAATTTAACCCGGCCTGGGTGGTCAGCAGCGATTTTCGGCCGGAAATGAGCTACCAGCGCACTATTGACCTGATTAACCGCTACCCTGACCTCGACGCCATTATATTTGGGGATGACGCCATGGCGATGGGTGGCATAAAGGCGCTCAAAGAGAGCGGGCGGAGTATTCCAGAGGACGTGGCGGTAATCGGTTTTCACGATTACGAAATCGCCCAGTTTACCGACCCGCCGCTCACTTCGGTCCATTTCGACCAGCGCCAGGTCGGCCAGATGGCGGCCCGCCGCCTGGTCTTGCTGCTGGAAGAACCGTTCGAGGAGCGCCAACTCTGGCTGATGCTTGCTCCCACTCAGCTAGTCGTGCGCCAATCTTCGCAACCAAACCCAAATAGGGCGTAATTCATAAGGTTTGATAACTCAAAAACAAAATTGTAGGCCCGTAGCTCTCGCCAGCTCAACCGGGCTTGTTCAAGACATTCTATTTTCAAGGAGGAAAAATATGACCAGGCGTTTAGGTCTGCTGCTTTGTCCCATTTTGTTACTGCTAACCCTGCTGGCCGCCTGTGGCGACGCCACCTCTACCCCGGCCACTTCCACCACGGCCGCCGCTGCCGCCACCACTCCCGGCACACAAGCCCAGGCTACTACAGCGGCGGCCGCCAACCCTGGCAAGCAGGTCGAGCTAACTTTCGCCAGTTGGGGCGCGGGCGAAGACGCTACCAAAGTAGCTTTCGACCAGATGATTAAGGGATTTGAGGCCAAATATCCCAACATCAAGGTTAAGAGCGTCAGCTATCCTTTCAACAATATGAAAGACCAGTTGATCGTCAACGCCGCCGGTGGCAACGCCCCGGACGTAGCCCAGGTCCACAAGCTGTGGGTGGCCCCGCTGGTCAACGCCAAACTGTTGCAACCGCTGGATACTTTGCTGGACCCGGAAGTGCTTAGCGACTTCAACCAATCGCTGCTCAACAGCAACAAGTTCGACAACAAACTGATGGCTGCGCCCTGGACGCCCAGTCCGGTCCTCATTTACTACAACAAGACCCTGCTTAAACAGGCCGGGATTGCCGAGCCACCTAAGACCTGGGATGAGCTGATTGAACAGGCCCGCAAGGTTGCCAAGCTTGGTAATGACGCTAACGGCAACAGGATTTATGGCCTGGGTATTTCCAGCAAAAAGGCCAACAACGGCGGGTATTACTTCCTTCCTTTCTTGTGGAATAACGGTGGCGAATTTCTCAATGACAAGGGCCAGATAACCCTTAATACGCCTGAAAACGTCAAAGCTTTCCAGCAAGCCCAAAGCCTTTTTGACGAGAAAGTGACCCCTTCCGGCGTCGAAATTAAGGATTTGCGGACCCTCTTTGCCCAGGGTTTGGTCGGGTTCCACTTCGATCCTGAAGTGGCGATTGCCATCTTCAAGTCGCAAAGCCCCAAGAAAGACAAATTTATGGACGACATCGGGGTGATGCTGGTGCCGGGCGCGACGGCCGGCGCGAAAGGCCAATCCTTCTTCGTGGAGCATAACCTGGCCGTCTTCAACACCACCAAGAACCCGAATGAGGCCAAGTTGCTGGTGCAATACCTGACCAGCCCCGAAGCGATTACCATTTTCAACAAAAACGGCGGCTTCCGGCTCCCGGCCCGCAAGTCTACCGAAAAGATCGATTTCTACTCGCAACCGGAGAATGCTATCCTCAAGACTTTCATTGAAAGCCTGCAAACGGCCCGCCCGCTCCCCGCTTCCAACGAGCAGTTCTTGAGCGCAATGGAGGAACTATCGGTCAGCATCCAGAAAGTCGGCATCGACCACCAGGATCCGGCCAAAGTGGTCAAAGACCTGGACGCCACTATCAAGGCGCTCTACAAGCAGTAAGCCCGGCGGCTAAACCTGAAAAATCCGGGGCTGGCAGCAAACCGGCCCCGCCCCGGATTTCACCCAACATTCTTGCAATAAACATTCTTGCAATTTTATAGGAAGCGAACTCCCACAATGAACAACCTGCAAGCCGAGAGGATACGGCCTACTCAGAAGTCGTTTGCCTTATCCAAAACCGCCAAAGACCGGATTTTCGTGGCCGTGATGCTCTCCCCGGCCCTGGTAATCCTGGTCCTGGTAATCGGCGCCCCCATCGTCAAGGGTATCTGGATGAGCTTCTTTGAATATACCCTGGCGATGCGCACCAACCCGCAGTGGAACAATTTCGAGAATTATACCAAACTGATAAAAACCGGCGAAATCTTCACTTATTTTCTCAATACACTGCTCTTTGTCGCCTTTGTGGTCGCCATCCAGGCCGTTATCGCCATGACTGTCGCCTTGCTGCTCAATTCTAAAATGCGCGGGCGAAGTATTTACCGCAGCCTCTTTCTGATACCCTGGACCATTCCATCGGTCGTGGTGGCCTTGCTCTGGATGTGGTTGTTACAGCCCCAGTACGGCGTGCTGAATTACCTGCTAAGCCGGGTTGGTCTGGTTGAACAGGGCACCCAGTGGACCCAGCACCCCAGCCTGGCGATGGTTTCAATTATTATCGCGGCAGTCTGGCGGCAATTCCCCATGATGATGGTGATGTTCCTGGCCGGGTTACAGTCGGTGCCGCTCGAACTGGCTGAAGCGGCGGCCATTGATGGGGCCAACCGCCGCCAGATTTTCCGGCATGTCACAATTCCCTGTATGCGGGCCGTCCTTGACACGACTATCATTATCGCCATTATCAATAATTTCCAGATGTTTACCATCATCTACAACATGACGGCGGGCGGCCCGGTGGATAAGACCACCACCCTTTCTATCGCGGCCTACGTCAAGGCGTTCAGTCAGTTTGATTTCGGCAGCGGTTCGGCTATCGGGGTGATGTGGCTGGTGGTGCTGGGCGGCGGTATTTACCTCTATAACCGTTTTAGCGCGAAAAGTCACGACATTTATTAGGAGTAAGGGCTGATGAATTCTAAATCTGAAATCTTTCGGGGCAAGTTAGCCAAATATCTCCTGCTGGCCGTCCTGCTTCTATTGGCGCTTTTCCCGGTCTACTGGATGTTCGTATCCAGCTTCCGGCAGAACAGCGATTTAACCAGGCTGCCGCCCAAGTTTTTACCCTTCGATGTCGGGGCCAGCCTGGAAAACTACGGTCGGATTTTAGCCAATCCCAGGTACCTGACCTACTACCAGAACAGCCTGATTGTGGCGTTTGGAACGGTGGCGGTCTGCCTGGTAGTGGCCGTAATGGCCGGGTACGTCCTGTCGCGCTACAACTTCCCCGGCAAAATTCTGCTCCAGACCGGCATTTTATCGGTCCAGATGTTCCCGCTGGTAGCCATTTTGATCTCGCTTTTCACCTTTTATTCGGACATGAAGCTAACTAACACCTACCAGGGTCTTATCCTGGCCGATACCAGTATCGCCCTGCCTTTCTCGATCTGGTTCATGAAGTCCTTCTTCGATACCATTCCGAATTCGCTGGACGAAGCCGCCACCATCGACGGCTGTGGGCGTCTCCGCACCCTTTTTCAGATTATCGTGCCACTGAGCAGGCCGGGGCTGCTAGCGGTCGGTATCTACACCTTTTTGCTCTCCTGGGACGATTTTATCTTCAGCCTGACGTTGATGAGCAAAGACGAGTTGCGGACTCTGCCGGTTGGTATCGCCAACAGCTTCGCGGGCGAACTCCTTTTCGACTGGTCAGGCATGATGACTATTTCGGTAGTGGCTTCGGTACCGGTGCTGCTGCTTTTTATCTTCTTGCAACGCTATATGATCGCCGGTTTGACCCAGGGTTCCGTCAAAGGCTAAATCCAATAGTTTTACAGGAATAATCTTCAGGAATTTTCAAGGAGTCTTTTTGATGCGCGAATTAATTGAAAGTTACGATATTTGCGTCTGCGGCGGCGGCCTGGCCGGGCTGAGCGCGGCCCTGGCGGCGGCCCGGCTCGGCGCACACACGGTGCTGATCCAGGACCGGCCGGTGCTGGGCGGCAACAGTTCGAGCGAAATTCGGGTCACGCCGCATGGGGCAGCCGCTTTCCACGCCTACGCCCGCGAAACCGGCATCATTTCCGAACTGCTAATTGAAGAACGCGCCCGCAACCACGAGGAAATCTTTGAAAACGGCTGGACCAACAGCGTCTACGACATGGTTCTTTACGATGCCGTCCAGCAAGAACCCAACCTGACCCTGCATCTCAATACCACCTTGCAGGAAGTGGTCAAAGAAAACCCGCGCCAGGTTAAAGAAATCAAGGTCGTGGTGGCGAACGCCGAAACTCGCATCACCGTCCGGGCCCAAACCTTTATTGATTGCACCGGGGACGGGGTGCTGTCCGACCTGGCGGGCTGCGAATGGCGCATGGGTTCGGAAGGCCGGGCTGAGTTTAACGAGCCGCACGCTCCCGAAGAAGCCAGCAACGCCACGATGGGCAGTTCGATTCATTTCAAGACCCGCCATATTGGCCGCCCGGCTCCCTACACGCCGCCCGACTGGGCCGTCAAGTACGAGGATGCCAGCTATTTCTACGAACAGGGACGCCTACCCAAAGACGAACGCGGCGGCTTCTGGTGGCTGGAAATCGGCGTACCCTGGAACACCATCTACGAATCGGAGGACATTCGCCACGAATTGACCCGGCACGCCCTGGGCGTCTGGGACTGGATGAAAAACAAAGACCCGGTCATGATGGAGCGCACCAGAAATTACGCCCTGGACTGGATCGGCCAGGTGCCGGGCAAACGGGAGAGCCGCCGGATTATGGGCCGCTATCTCATGACCGAACACGACCCCCAGAACCGGACGGCCTTTCCCGACGAAGTCGCCTATGGCGGCTGGTTCGTGGACCTGCACACGCCGGGTGGTCTGCTGGCGGCTACCAGCGAACCGGCCAGCGCCGAAGGTTACAAGCCGAACAGCGAATACCAGGCCAAGAGTTACGTGGGGCCGTACGGCATTCCCTTGCGTATTTTAATCAGCAAGGACGTGGATAACCTGATGATGGCCGGGCGGAACGTGAGCGTGACCCACGTAGCCCTGGGAACGGTGCGGGTCCAGGCCACCACGGCCCTGATGGGCCAGGCCGCCGGGACCGCCGCCGCCCTGGCCCGGCAATACGAGGTTTCCCCCGCCGAAATCGCCGGAAGTGAGCAGGCTCTTTTCAAGCTAAAACAACAACTCTTGCGCGACGGCTGTTTTCTACCGAATAACGGCAACGAAGACCCGCAAGACCTGGCCCGGCAAGCCCGGCAAGTTAGCGCCAGCAGCCAGGCTCTTCTGACCGGGGCCGCGCCCAATATGCCGGGAGCGCATGACGGCCTCAAAGCCTGGCTCGACCAGGAGCCGAAGTTGCCTTCGGACTCTTTGCTGGTGCGGCGGGGGCAATGGCTGGCCGTGGCCGGGGAGTGGCTGGAAAGCGTCGGGGTTTGCCTGGTCAACGACTCCGGCCAGCCCCAGCCGGTCGAAACCAGGATTATCCCGGTCAACGACCTGTGGGACTACGCCATTGATGACCGGCGCAGTATCGCCGCGACGACCCTGACCGTCGAACCTTCACCGCAGCCACAGTGGGTGGACTGGCCCCTCGGCCTGAAAGTGCAGCCGGGCCGCTATTACCGGCTTGACTTGTTGCCCAACCCGGCCGTGCGCTGGCTGGTGGTCGGGTCTATCGTACCAGGCCACGTGGCGGCTATTGCCATGAACGCCACCAGGATGCGGCGGTACGGGCCGGGGCTTACCCTGAGTTTCCGGGTATCGCCGGACCAGGCGGTCTACGCGCCGGAAAATGTGCTGAGCGGGGTTTCCCGGCCCCACCGTTTCACTAACCTGTGGCGTTCCGACCCGGCCCGGGCGCTACCGCAATGGCTGGAGTTGGAGTGGCAAACTCCCCGCAAAATCGGCCAGGTCGAACTGAGTTTCCCCGGCCACCTGTTGCGCGAGTACCACGCCTACCAGCCTTTCTACTTCGATCCGCAGTGTCCGGCCGACTACCGGGTATCGGCCTGGGTGGATAACGAATGGCGCGTTCTGGTGAGCGTTACAGGCAACTATCAGCGTCACTGCCGCCACCGCCTGGCCGAAGCAATTCTCACCGACCGGCTGCGGGTCACGGTACTGGCGACCAATGGCGACCCCTCGGCGGCGATTTATGAAGTGCGCTGCTATGAATGAGGGGCTAACTCTTTAATCATCCTACCTCACGTCTTACCTATCCCTCGTTAAACTCCGACCGAACAGGTTGGTTCGGCCGGGAAATTTCGCCTGCCGGGTTTCTTCTGGTAACCATTCTGCCAGGGATAACCGGTCTATTCGGCTTGCCACGGTGTAAGAAAATTGGAAATTTTAACAAGGAGGTTTGAATGCAATTTCAATGGAAACTCCCGGCCGGGCTGCGAAAAGGACCGGGAAGCAAGGCCAGGAGTCTGTGCCTGGGGCTGGTTTCTTTTCTGGGGGCGGCGCTGTTGGGCGGAATTATGGTGGACTTCCCGGCGGCTACCGTCCGGGCCGTGGCGGACTATACCTTGCGGCTGGACCTGCCGAAACAGACCATCGAAGGACTGGGCATGGAAATCCAAAGCGACTCGATTAGCTCCGGCAATAACGGCCTGCCGACCGCGACCACTTCCGTCCCGCACGACCTGGTTGCCAGCGAACGAACCCGCTTTTACAACGACATGTTGAAAGGTTTCCGCTACGTCCGCCTGGCGATGGGGCTTTACCTGCGGGGCCTGGATACCGCCCAGCAGCATATCATCGAACGCTTCTCCGGCCAGATGGACGAACTGGCCGAAATGATCCAGCAGTCCGGTATTGATGGAGCCGATGTCGAATACTGGTCCCCGGCTCCGTACTGGAAAAGCAACAATTCCTATATCCAGGGCACGCTCAAGCAGTACGACTCGACCTTTTTGAACCGGTTCGGAGATGCCCTGGTGCAGGACGTGAATTACCTGCAAGCTCACGGGGTTCCGGTGGTTCAGTGGGGCCTGCAAAAAGAGCCGAGCGTGTGCGGGGTGCAGTATTCTTCCAACTGCTACACCAGCCAGCAATATTATGACACCTTCAAGGTGGTCGCCCCCAAGATCCGGACCAATTTTCCCTCGGTCTTTATCCATGCCAACAGCGAAGGCGGCCAGAATGGCGTCGGCGGCTCACTAATCCGGGGCGACAGCGCGACTTTAGGCCTGGTAGATAGTTGGACCTGGCACAAAATCGGCTCTTCATCCAACGAGCAGATAACCAGCAACTATAACTCCAACGCGATGGGCAAGCCGGTCTTTAACAACGAGTTTGAATACCTCGACGGCCCGGCCAGTCCCGACCGCTTTATTAACACGGCCCAATCCCTGATGAACTGGATGACTTTCCAGGATTCGCCAACCTGGTACTGGCTGCATGCCCTCAAACCGACCTGCAACTCCGAGGCGTCCGGCTATTCGCTCGGTTTCTGGCAACCGGCTGACACCAGCGTATGCCCTGGGGCCAGCACCATCCAGCCGGGTCACTGGGACTACAACCGGCTAAACTTCCACTCGGTCGCCGGGTTTTTAAATTATATGCCCTGGAATTCGGTCAGATACCAGGTGGACGAAGCGACCGTCCGCAACGATAACCGCATTATGGCCTGGAAGACGCCGCAAGGCCAGGTTGTCTTTGCTCTGACCAACCGCAGTTCCACCACGCCTTTCACGTTCAATATTGACGTGGCGGGCACCCGGACTTTCTCCGGCTATCGCTACACGGCGACTGAAGCGAACCTGGGCCTGGGCGTGGTAAGAAGCGCCACGATTAACCCGACTTTACCGCCGCAGTCTATCGAGTTCTGGGTGGAAACCCCGAATGCTATTCCTGGGACCAGCCCCGACCCGGCTTCGATGCCGCCTGCTTCCAATGCAGTAATCGTGGATAACGGTCAGACCGGCTACCAGGAAACCGGCGCCTGGGTTGCCAGCAACTTGACCGGTTACAACGGCAGTTCGACCCGTTACAGCACGACCAACGGCAGTACTGCCAAGTGGACGCCGAACCTGCCCAATGCCAGGGCTTACCAGGTCTACGCCTGGTATCCTTATTACGCCACCAACTCCACCGCCGCCACCTACACTATAAATTACAACGGTGGTTCGGCCCCCGTCACCAAAAATCAAACCCAGCAAACGGACGGCTGGGCCTTGGTGGGGGCTTTCAATTTCGCGGCTGGGACGGGTGGTTCGGTCACGCTCACCGTTAGCGGCGGCACCACTCACCGGGCCGATGCGGTCCGTTTCGTGCCCGCGCCATTACTGAGCGACAATTTCGAGGGCACTAGCACGAGCTTGCAGCCCGTGACCGGAAGCTGGACTGTGAAGGGTGACGGCAGCCAGGGCTTCGTCTACCAGCAAACCTCAACCGCCGCGACCAGTAACCGGGCTTACGCTAACATAGGCGGCTGGACCAATTACGCGGTCCAGGCCAAAGTTAGAATTGTCAGCACCGGGGCCGATAGCGGCTCGTCGGCGGCCGGGGTAATCGCCCGCTATGCCGACGACAATAACTTCTATAGTTTCCGGCTAAACCAGCTTAACGGCAAAGCCGAACTCTATAAACGAGTGGGCGGCACTTTCTACCTCCTCAGCAGCGTTAGCACCGGCATTGCGCCGGGCGGCTGGTATACGCTCAAACTGGAAGTAAATGGCGCCAGCCTGAAAGGGTTTGTCAATGGAACCCAGCTTATCGCTGTAACCGATAGTTCGATAGCCTCTGGTAAGGCCGGGTTCCAGGGTTATTCGGCCCAGGTTTCTTTTGACGACCTCGTGGTAAGCTCACTTTAGCGGACTATTAACGTACAAAACCAGGTTTTAGGCAAGTTGTTTTTAACAAGTCAAAAACCTGGTTTTGTAGTGGTAGCCCCGAAGAAACCGCCGAAGAAATTACCGCGAATATGAATTTATCCCTGCCCGAGCCGGTCATTTTAATCGGGCCGATGTTTACCGGCAAAAGCACCATCGGCTCTTTGCTCTCCCGCAAGCTAAACCGCGAATAGGCACCGCTCGATGCCCTGCGCTGGGACTGTTAAAAAGAAATCGGCTACGACCACGACGCAGCCGGGAAAGCTTATAAAAAGGATGGATTTATGGGCTATTTTCTTTACTGCCAGCCCTATCACGCCCATTCGGTCGAGCGTGTCCTGGCCGACTACCCGAACAGCGTTATTGATTTTGGGGCAGGCTCTTCGGTTTATCCCGACAAGGCTTTATTAGCCAGGGTCCGGTCGGTCCTCGCCCCCTACCACAACGTCATTCTTATTTTGCCGTCGCCCGAATTTAACGAGGCCAGTCAGCTACTACGGCAGCGTTTTAACTCGATAATGAATGAATTTTACGACTTGCACGAGGAACTCACGCGGAGCGGCGTCTTTGAAAAGCTGGCGAAGCAAACCGTCTATACCGAGGATAAAACCCCGGAGCAAACCGCCGCCGAAATTCTTAACCTTTAGAGTTTGGAAAGACCAGTTCGATTTTGTCGCCCTGCGCCGTATGGCTTTTTTTGGCTGCCCCGGCGGGCAGTTCCACGGTGTACTTGCATTTCTTAACAATCGGGCCGACCCGCCAGGGTTTGAGATTGGCGACGACCTTCAGGACAGTGCCGTCCTCCGCACAATGCAGCACATCAATCGGGAACCGCATGAAAAACATATGCACGCCGTTGTTGGGGTAAATTACCAGCCCGTGGTCTTTCGCCAGTCCCTTGCGGCCCATCAATCCCATAAAGCGCGTCCAGACAGAATCGGCCATTTCAGCCTTTTTTGCAACGACGGAACCGCGCGTGCGGTTTAACACCTGGACTTTCCTCACAGTTTTCCCTTTCCTGTTCCCGGCTTTAGCTTTATCTAGGTTGGTTTTGGCTGTCTTAATTATAACCTAATTGTGGCTCCGGAATCTTTTTATTTAGATTTGTCTTTTATTACTTTGCATATTCGCAAAAATCTTAAAACAGGAGGGTTCATGGAAAATCTTTCCACTGCCAAAATTTCGCCCGATGGCGGCCTGATGTATCTTGGTACTGCCAGAGGTATCCATGTTTTACAGGCCGACGAGCGGAAGACAAATTGGACGCCGCTTACGCATGCCCTGGCCGGCCACGACATCAGCGCCCTGGCCTGGGATGCCCGTTCGCCGGGTTCTTTGCTGGCCGGGACTGCTGCCGGTGAATTATTTACCAGCGGTGATTACGGGCTGAACTGGGAACCGGCTGCCCTTAGCTTTCCCGGCCAGAAAATCTGGACTATTACACCTGACCACCACCGGGCTGCCGGGGCTTTTTACCTGGGCCTGCAAGCCGGGCATCTTTTCTATACTCCCGATTGCGGGGCGACCGGTGAAGAACTGGCCGGGTTACGCGAAGTTCCCGGCGCATCTTACTGGTTTGGACCATTTGGACCGGCCATTTTTCATTCAATTATCCCTGTGGAAGGCCAGCCAGGTAGTATTTACCTGGGTCTGAGCGTGGTTGGCATTTTAAGCAGCAGCGATGGCGGCCAGAGCTGGCAGGATACCACCGCGAACATTCCGCGAGTGCCTCACGAACTGCCTGAAGGGCCGGCCCTGGCCGATATTCACAAACTTGCCCTGCACCCGCTTAACCCGGCCCGGCTGTATGCTACCACCCATTACGGCACTTTTAGGAGCGATGATGGCGCAAAGTCCTGGGAGAATATTACAGCAGGCCTGCCCTTTGAAATGACCCGACCGCTTGCCCTCCACCCCCAGGACCCTGAAACCGTTTTTGTCATAGCCCATGAGGATACGGACGATTCTCTGCCCATTATTCGGGGCCCTTTACAGGTCCACCGCAGCCGGAATGGTGGCCGTCACTGGGAAGTGTTGGAGTCCGGTTTACCGCAGCAGGCTAATTGCGCAATTTTACGCGACGCTTTTATCAGCCATTTGGGTCAAAACTGCGATTTGTACCTGGGTACGAACCGGGGCCAGGTTTTTGCCAGCTATGATGAAGGCGATAACTGGCAATCTGTCGTTGAAGTCGGCGCGTCAGTCCGGGTGGTGCGGGTTTCCGCCTGATTTCAGGATGGTTATAAAACCGGCCTGGACGGTGCTATACTGAAAGCGGGATATCGTTTCCCGTCCTGTTTTTGGTTAAAAGCATATTTTAACAGGGAGGTTAAAAATGGCTAGAGAACTACATTGCAGCGACACCGGGATGCAATGCGATTACATCGCTAAAGGCGACACCGATGACGAAGTTATGGACCAGGCCAAGCAGCACGTGATGAGCACCCACGGTGAGGCCGCTTCAGCGATGTCCGACCAGGACCGCAGCAAATTCATGGAGAGCGCCCGGACAGCCATTCACGACACGTCCGTCCACGACCGGCAATAGGCTCCCAAATAATAAAGACCCCCGGTATTTCCTGGGGGTCTTTTAAGTTACAAAAGGCCGGTTTAGTAGCCCGGCCTTTATTTTCGATTTTAAATTAGCCGCCGAAACCCATGGAAGCGGCAATGGTCGGCACTGCCGGTCCCAGAATTACAATGTAGACCGAAGGGAAAATCAAGAAAACCATCGGGAAAAGCATCTTGATTGGGGCTTTGCGGGCCAGTTCTTCGGCCATCTGCCGCCGCCGCATCCGCATCTGGTCGGCCTGAATGCGCAGCACCCGGGCCAGGCTGACGCCAAGTTGGTCGGCCTGGATAATGGAGGCTACAAAAATACTCAATTCATTTACGTCGCAGCGGTAAGCCATTTCGCGCAGGGCGTCCCGGCGCAATTTGCCGACCCGCATTTCGCTAAGCACCCGTTTGAACTCCCGCGCCAGTTCGTCATCCCACTTCTCGGTCACGCGCTGGAGCGCCTGGTCGAAACCCAACCCGGCTTCGACGCTGATAGTCAAAAGGTCAATCGCGTCCGGCAAGCTGCGGAAAATGGCCTTTTTGCGGGCTTTTATTTTGCCGCCCAGCCAGTAAGCCGGGAAAGAGTAACCCATCAGGGCCATCCACACGGCCGCCGCGATGCTCAGGCCGAGGCTTTGCTTGGTGACCCAGCACAAAAAGAGGACCACGCCCGTTAAAAGAATCGCCGCCAGTAAACGCAAAGCCAGGAAGTCCCCGGCCTGCAACCCGTTCGGATTCCCGGCCATTTGCAGGTTGCGCCGCAAGCGTTCCTGGGACTTCGCCGGGGTCACAGAACCCATAATCCGGGCGAAAATGCCTACCAGCGGTTTCAGCACGCGCTCGGAGAAGGGTTGCTGTAATTCCAGCTTTTCGAGCGAAACGGGGTTCTCGATATATTCAGCCAGGCGGGCTTCAATAACGTCCGGGTTGTTAGCTTTGCGGCGCCGAATAATGTTAATCATCATCAGGACGATGACAAGGGCCGCGACGCCAATCGCGATGCCAACTATGATTTCAGTTCTCATTACACGCTCCTGTTAGATGCCAGGAATAAAAAGAAAATTTCAAGACCGGGTAAATTAAATGTCAATATTGACGATTTTCATAATAGCCCAGAAGCCCAGGCCGATTAGTATCAACCCGCAAATCGGCATACAGATCCAGGGCCATACAAACATTTTAACCATAAAAGTAGGCGCAATCAACATCAGCACCCCGGCCAGGGCTACCGGCAATCCGGAAATAATATAACCGGAATATTGCTGCTGGGCAACCAGCACTTTTATTTCGCCTTTGATACGGACGCGTTCGCGAATGGTATGGCCGATATTATCCAGGATTGTCGCCAGGTTGCCGCCAACTTCCGACTGGATGTTGATGGCGGTAATCAAAAGGTCGAGGTCATCGCTGGGAACCCGCCTGAGCATATTGCTAAGAGCCTCGCGGGTGGCTAACCCCAGAGAAACTTCCCGGATGACCCGCTGAAATTCATCGCTCATGGGCGCGGGCGCTTCGCGGGCTATCAGTTCCATGGATTGTAACAGGCTATAGCCGGACCGAAGCGAGTTGGCGGCCAGGGTAATGGTATCCCCTAACTGGTTGTTAAAATTTTTAATGCGCTTGTTGCCGCGGCGCTTTACGAAAATATCGGGCAGGTACAAAAAGATTATACCGGCTAACAGCCCGACCAGCAGCGCGAACTGGCCGAAATCGCGGCCTAAAAAGGTGCCAATTCCAAATCCAACGGCGGTGCTTAGAATTTTAAGCCCGATAAATTCGGCCACGGTTAACTTCAGGTCGGCCCGGGCCAGGTTGCGCTGGATTGATACGGCAAAACCCTTGCCCCGGACGGCTTTTTCAATCCGTTCGTTGACAAGGGTGCGCCGGTTAGTGGTAACAGCCTGGGGATTTGGCGCATTCTTATCGCCCGCGTAATCATTGAGGCGCGACCCGACGGCACTGCCTTTTTTCTTAAATAGAGAAGCCATGCGATATACTCCGGTTACACCAGGCTCTTAAAAAGGCCGCAACTGGTTGCTGGACCCGAAGGTGTCGGGTGGCAGGAAGATATTGTATTTCTCGAAGCGTTCCAGGAAGCGGGGTTGGACTCCGGTGGGCCGCAAATTACCCATTACCCTGTTGTTTTCGTCCATACCGGTCTGCTCAAAGCGGAAGATTTCGTTCATTTTAATAACGTCGCCTTCCATACCGTCTACTTCCGAGATGGATACAACTTTGCGACTGCCGTCTTGCATGCGTTCCTGCTGGACAATCAGATTCACGGCGGAAGCAATTTGCTCGCGGATAGCCCGCACCGGCAGGTCCATCCCGGCCATAAGGCACATGGTTTCAAGACGGCTGATGGTGTCTTTAGGGCTGTTGGCGTGGGCGGTGGTCAGCGAACCGTCGTGACCGGTATTCATAGCCTGGAGCATATCGAGCGCTTCACCGCCGCGGCACTCCCCGACCACAATCCGGTCGGGCCGCATGCGCAAGCAGTTAATAACCAGGTCTCGGATACTGATTTCACCCCGGCCTTCAACGTTAGGGGGGCGAGATTCCAGTGTAACCACGTGGTCTTTCCACAACTGTAATTCGGCGGCGTTCTCCACTGTTACAATCCGCTCATCGTCCGGGATAAAGTTAGAAAGCACGTTGAGCAGGGTCGTTTTACCTGAACCGGTACCGCCCGATACGACGATGTTGAGGCGGGACTCCACGCACCCTTTCAGGAAGTCGGCAATTTTATGGTTGAGCGTGCCAAACTTGATCAAATCATCAATCGTCAGGGGTTTTTTGGAAAACTTTCGGATGGTAATGGACGGCCCTTTGAGGGCAATCGGTGGGATAACCGCGTTCACGCGGGAACCGTCAGGGAGGCGGGCATCCACCATTGGCGAACTTTCATCCAGGCGGCGGCCTAGCGGCGCGACAATTCTTTCCAGGATACGCATAACGTGTTCGTTATTCTGGAAGGTAATGTCGGCCCGGACCAGCTTGCCCTTGCGCTCGATGTAAACCTGCTTGGGGCTGTTGACCATGATTTCTGTAATGCTGTCATCTCGCAAAAGCGGGTCGAGCGGGCCAAAGCCCATAATCTCGGATAGGATAGCGTTCAGCAAGTTCTGGCGTTCCACCCGGCTGAGCGGTACCGGTTCTTCGGCCAGGATATTCTGGAAAATTTCCTCGGTGATATTTTTAACCTGTTTGTCGTCCGTGACGGGGATTTTCTTTTTTTCCAGGTCGGCAATCAGGCGTTCCTGGATCCGGGTTTTGAGTTCGTAAGTTACTTTATCCTGTTTACTAACCTGGGCGGCGTGAGTTGCCGCCGGGTTATACTCGGCCCGTAACCGGCTCAGGCCGCCGCTGCGGTTAGGAGTACTTTCGGCTGGGGCCGTCACGGTGGTTGCCAGGGTCGCGCCATTATTCGAGGTTCCGTTGTTATTGACGCCATTAGATGTAGTGGTTGTGCCGGAAGTTTCGACCCCATCCGTGCCGCCGATGCGTTTGAGTAAAGACATAGATTACTACCTTAAATATCTGCTAAACTTAGAAAGTTGCGTTTGGACCCCGGTAATGTCCAGATAAACGGCAAAGTTTCGCCGCGCCGGAAAGCCTTGATTTAAAAGGCGTTTATTTTCGGCGGGCAAACAGGCCGAACAACCCGCCCGACTTTTTACCCTTTACTTTACCATTCTTCCTGGAACCGTTGACAGCTACTTTATTCCCAATCTCACCATCTACAATTTTGTGAGCGAGCGTTTGAATATCTTTTGAGAAAGGGTTGTCCGGTGCGTCAATTACCAGGGGCGTACCCCGGTTAATCGAAAGAGTTACGGCCGGGCCGCCGCTACTTATCGTGGCGGCAATCTGGTGTCCGATAGTCGTCTCGATGTTTTCCGCTCGCAGACCGTGCTTGCTGTCGGCCCGGTTCAGGACCAGGACAATTTTATCTTTTGGATACTCCAGGATTTCGGTCACTTCCAAAAACAGCCGGATGTCTTTGATAGCGGTCATTTCAAGCGACATAACGGTTAGAATAAGGTCGCTCATATCGAGAATGGAAAGCTGGGTTTCTTCCTTAAGTGAGGAAAAAGTATCAACAAAGATATAATCGTAATTATTTTTTAGTTCCTTGAGTATCTTCTTCAAGTCGTCAGCCGTAACCAGTTCGCCCTGGTCCGGTTTGGAAGGCGCCAGCAGCACTTTTAGCTCACTGGAGTGAGTAAGCATCACGTCTTGCAACAACTGCGTATCCAGGTTTTCGATACGGCCCTGCAAGTCGCTCATGGTTTTCGTGTTGCGGATGTCCATCATTATACCAACATCCCCAAAGAAAAGGCTACCATCTACCAGGGCTACCCGTTTTTTGCTATATTGCTTAACAGCCACGGCAAGATTGGTGATAATAGTAGTACGCCCGATGCCGCCTTTTGGACTAAAAATGCTGATAATTTCGCCCTGGGTAGCTTCGCTGCCGTTGGGAGCAGACGGTAAACCCGGTTGGTATTGGACCGGCACTGCAAAACGGCGTTTACTCTGCTCGTCCTGGTAGACGTGCCGGATACTGCTGACCAGTTCGTCACCGGAAAAAGGTTTGACCAGGAATTCGCGTGCCCCGGCCCGCATAGCCTGGCGCAGATAATCCTGTTCACCCTGCACCGACATCATAATGACTGACACGCCGGGAACCTGTTTAATGATAATTTCAGTGGCCTGGATACCGTTCATATCCGGCATATTAATGTCCATCAAAACAATATCCGGGTTCAACTTCTTGGCTTTGTCAATGCCTTCCTGGCCGCGCGTAGCCGAGTCAACCACTTCGATGTCGCGTTCAAAATAAAGGAGGTTAATTAAATTATTGCGAGTTTCTACAATATCATCTACTACCAGTAGTCGAATTTTGCGTTGGTTCTCAGTCATAGAAAGTATTGTCCTTACCCTACATTTAATGGGTTTACGAGGGCATATAAAATAAACCAGGCCGCTGGCCCCCAGCATGTGGAAATGATAACATCTTTAAAACAGGGTTGCAATAGTACCATTATCAGGCTAAACCGGGGTCGAAGGTGGTTTCCTGAACCGTAGAAAGGCCGGAGTCAGGCGTTTAAGTTGGCTCCGGCCCTGCCGAGTTACGTATTAAAATTCATTATCACTGGGTGCCGGTCGCGAACACCAGTTCAGGTATCGGCAAGCCATAATCCCGGACCAGGATGCGGAAGGTTACGCCGGTAGTCTGTTGTTTGGCGATGGAAGGGTCTACCGGGTTAGCCGGGTCCTGCGGTTTAGCCCGCAAGACGAAATGGACGATAGCAACCGAACCGCTGGTAGTCGGGTCGAAATAACTCGTATCACCGGTGCTTATAACCGGGTTGGTAACGTTAAGGCGGGCGGCGGTACCGACGGCCCGGTATTCACGCGTAAACTTTAGCACTTCCGCTTCCTGGTCGGTTACGCCAAGAATAAGGATGGTATTGACCTGAAAGCCCGCGCCGTTTTCCAGAAATGTCTGGAGAGTCGGGGTTGGCACTGCGGTCGGCTGCGAGGCTACTACCGCGGTCGGAGTATCCGGGTTAGGTGTCGGGGTGGGCGCGGCAATAACCTGGGTCGGGGGAGCCTGTAAATGAATTACTTTTAGGACGCGGACATTCTGGAGGACGGTTTTAGTAGTCAGCTCAAGGCCGGTGTTCGGGCTTAAATTTTGGGGGTTGCCGGTGGCAACCTGCCCGGCGGGTTGGCCGGTAATGCGGCGTTCCACCACATAAGTCGCCACTACGTCTACCAGGTCGTTTTCCTGAATCAGGCCAGTCACCGTTGAAAGGTCATTGGTGGCGTAAGCGAAAGCGCCTTTGCCGGGTTCGAGTTTCTTATCGGCTACCAGTTGGCGCATGTAAGCCGAGAAAGTGCCCTCGACAAGGTCGCCTTTTTTAATTTGCTGGCCGATGTTGTAGGGGTTTTTATTTATCCGGTTAACCGCCTCGGCCACCTGTAAAACATCCTGGTCGGCAATAACTTCAGAACGGGGCTTGGCAACGGTATCGAGATCGGCCAGGGTAATCAGAGTGCCCGCCGGAATAGGCCGGGCCGCTACCACCACCAGCACTGTATCAATGGCGGGTGTGGCTGTGGGAGCGGAAACTACCGGCGTATTCCCGTTGGTGGCCTGGTTGGATGGGATATTTACTGAACTGGCGGGACCGCTTGCGGAAGCTGGGGTTGGGGAATCGTTGCCGCAACTTACCAGCAGGAAAGACAGCGCCAGCGAAGCCAGGACAACCCCGAGGGCCAGGGTTTGCCTCAGACCCCAGAAATTTTTGAAAACAGCACCTATACCGCTCATACCACCCGTGTATCCTTTCCTCAATAGCGCCGGTTCGTAAGTTTGACCCTGCCTGGTAAAAATTGGTTTGGAAGCCTTGCGAAAAGTAATTAAAAGTGCAGAATTTTACTTCTTATGCAAAGGAGTCGGGTGGGTTTCTTGCTATGCCACCGACCGGGATATCCGGTAACTGCCAAAAAGAGCCTGAAGTTAATGTTATGTCTTGTTATTATGTCTAATTATAGCATGGATTGCAATAGCCATATAGTCCTTACAAGCTATAATGGGTTAGCAAAATCGGACTTTTGGAGGGGGTTGTTCCGGGGGTAAACTTAAAACCCACGGCCTTAAAGTAGGTTGTATTTTAAGGTGGAAAGGGGAATTAGGGGCGACCTACCAGGATAAAAGGCGCCCAGTAGTGAGGGTGGGTGAACGGGCTTTCGGTGCGAAGTTTATGCATGGCGGTTTGCAGGGCCGCCGCCCGGTTCTGGCCTGCCAGCAAGGCTTCGTAGAAATATTGCATGAGCTGGGTGGTAACTTCATCATTGACCGACCAGAGGCTGACCACCAGGGAGAAAGCCCCCGCCGATAGAAAGCCTCGCGCCAGCCCTAAAAGCTCGTCCCCGAAAAGGGGGTGGCTGAGTCCGGTCTGGCAGGCGCTGAGCGTAACCAGGGAGGGCTCAAAACGCCAGTCCATCACGTCCTGGACCGATAACCAACCATCGGCCAGCTTTAGCAGCGAGAAAAGCGGATTATCTTCTCGAAAAACGCCGTGTGAGGCTAAATGCAGCACGTCACACCAGGCCAGGTTTTGTTTGAGAGCGGGTAAAGTAGCGTCCGGCCCTACCAGGAGGCGCGTTTCGGGGAAAAGTTCGCCCAGCAACCGCACTTCTTTTTCGACCCCGGTCAAGACTTCGTCGGGAACGGCCAGGCCGAGCAATTTTTGATGCGGGCGGTCGGGTTGGGTCAGACAATGAAGCAAGACGCTGGCGCTGGGCGCGTAAGAGATTTCAAATCTTTCCGCTAAATAGGTGTGGCCGTCGTAAAGGGCGTGAAATGGCAGCGTGTGCAGGTTGCCGTGCGGCACAATCACCAGGCTTTGCCCCGAAAGGTGCGGCAGAAGCGGTTCAATTAACACCGCGTAGAGCTTGCCCAGGTAGAAATCATAGTCGCGCCGTAGGACCGCCAGGCGGCGTTCGACATAAGCCCGGCCCAGGTTAAATTTATCAGCCTGGTAGTTCAGGCGCTCCTGTAATTCGTTGACCTGACTGAGTTCGGCAATATCCGGCACGAGGGTAAAATTATCCCGGTCCAGCACGAAAGCCATCAGTTTATTGCCCAGAGTGTAATACTCAACGAGGGTCTGGCCCGGTTGCAATGCCTGGCGCAGTTCGGTGACCAATTCGGCGCTACCACCCCGCCTTACCCCGGCCGGTTCCGCCAGCAGGCCGGGCCGGTAACGGCGCAACAGGACCGCAAGTTCGCGCTCCCTGCCGCTGACCTCCTCGGCAACCTGCCCTACCGGCATGCTGGCCTGGCGGGAATTTTCCTCGGAGGTATCTACTGCCTGGAAAGTATGTACCTGCGAATAAAACCAGTTTAGCTCCTGGCGCAATTGCTCCACCCGCCCCGCCAGGCGGCTTTCCTCCCCACTAGCCTGCCGCTGGGTTCGCGAGATATCGTTGGAGAGCAAGTCCAGCAGAGTGCGCGACTTGGACCGCTCCACGTAGTTAAAAGCCTCGTAGGCCCGGTCCGGGCGGTGGCTGTCTTGCAAGCAAAGTTCGACCATCGCCTCGTAGGCTTTCAGGCCGTTTTCCATAAAAGCTACCCGCAACTCTTCAGGCCGCAAGATGGCCCGCATAGATTCGACCTGTTCGGCGGCTTTAAGGTATTCGGCCAGGGCCGCCCCGGTCAACTTTGTCTTTTCGGGGCCGTTCTCACCGGCAGCCGCCAGGCGGGTCTGTTTTAGCCGTCCGTGGCCGTAATGCAACTGGTAAAGCAGGTGCGGCAGTTTCAAACGCCTGACCGGGCCGCCCGCGTCATGGAAAGCTTGCTCGGCTTCGGCCAGTTTTCCGGCCAGGTGGAGAATTTCAGCCTCGATAATCTGGGCCTGGGCCGACCAGTAGGTTAGTTTTAGTACCTGGAAAGTCTCCCTGGCCCGCTTTACAAGGTCAATAGCCTGTAAAGCGTCCGGTGGGGCGGTGCGGGTAAGCAGGTAAGCCTGGTAGAGCCAGATTATCGCCAGGGCGTGGCGGTTCCGTTCGCTGTCTTCCGCCTGGTTGTAGACCGCCTCGACCTGGCTAAGACGCTGGGCGGCCTGGGGGTAGTCGCCCCGGTTGAGCAAGACCTCGACCCGGCCAATCTCGACCCGTAAAGCCTCATAGCGCATATTGAGGCCCGCCATAGCTTCCCCGGCCTGCTGGAAGTAAGCCAGGGCTTCGTTATGCAAATTCAGGGCGCTATAGCAAAAGGCTAAATCCAGTTCGGCCAGGGCGCGTTTATCCTTCTGCCCGGTAGCCTCAAACCCTTCGATGGCAGCGGAAAGTAAGGTCAGGGCCTCGTGGTAACGGCCTTGCCGGAACAGTAAAAAACCCAGGTTGATGTCCACGAAAGCCAAAAGCGCGGTCTGGCCGCGCCGGGTGAAATCCTCCCGGCAGGTCTCGTAATCCTGTTCGGCCTGCCGGAAGCGGTTAAGCTGGGTAAGGGTGTTGGCCCGGTTGAGCAGGCCGGGCGGCAGCATTTCTTCCAGGCCGAGTTCTTTAAATAGTTGAATCGAGCGGTTGTGGAGGCGGAGCGAATTCTGGTAGCGCCCGGTGTGGTGGTGGATAATCGCCAGGGTCGAGGCCAGTTTAGCCTGGTTAAGTTTGTCACCCAGGCGGGCTAGTCGCCGCCGGATAGTTTCGCCGTAGCGCAAAGCCTCGGCGTAACGCCCCAGGTTGGAGAGGGCGGCCAGTTCGCCCAGGTAGGTGCGGCCTTCCTCGGCGGTTAATTTTGCCTGTTTAAAAGCGGCGATAGCTTCTTTGTAAAAGGGAAGACTTTCTTCGAAACGCCCCAGGATTCGCAGGGCGTTGGCCTTGGCCCGGTTGGCGAAGCCGTTGGCGGCGGGCGTGTTGGCTTGCCCGGCGGCTTCGAGGGCGGTCGCGGCTACTTCTAACCCTTTAGGCGGGTCTGAGCGGCCAAGCTGGTCGGCGTATCCTGCCAGTCGCTGCACCAGCGGCTCTAACTCATAGACCAGTTGAGGACGCGCCAAAAAGGCTGTCCTTTCCGGCGCGAGTAAGGACAGCAATTCATCCAGCAAGCGTTCAGTTTGAGGCGTATCGGTCATGAAGTTACGCGCTTTACAGCGTTATGGGGCTAATGTCAAAACTCTCCTGCCCGCAAGTAATTTTCAGACTGTAATTTCCCGCCGGTAAATCCTGGTACTGGAAGGTAAAAGTTTCATCCAGCGCCGCCGGGAGAACGCTGTGACCGGGCGCTATCAGTTCAACCTGGCAGGAGTGGCTTTCTTCTTCAAGACCTACCACCTGGCCCAGCATGTTGTAACAGCCTTCCTGGGCAGTCTGGCTTACTTTAAGGTCAACTTCAACCCGGCCCTCGTCCAGGCTGAACAAGAGTTGAAAATCGCAGTTAAGAAAAGCGGTGCTGCGCAACCCGGCCAGCCTGGCGTTCAGGCCCGGCATCCGGCGGGTATCGGTGGCAAGCTGGGCCAGGAATTGCTTCAGGCCAACTTTTGGTTGGGCCAGAGCCTGAGGCTGTACCAGGGCTTCCCGCTGGCGGGTCTCGAACCAGGGACGAAATAAATTTACGTTGCGCCGGTGGGCGCAAGCGGGTACTTCCAGGCGGGCGTCATCCTGGATAAACTGCAAAAGCCGGCGGGCTTCGTTTAGCCGGGCTTCACACCGGGAGCAACTTTCGAGATGGTTCCGGGCCTGTTCCAGAGCCGGGCCTTCCAGCAAACCCTGAGCGTAATCGTAAATAATTTCGGTATTCACACACTTTTCACGCGCCATTTTTAATCTTACCGCCTTGTATCTGATTTTGTTTGTTTTCGGCAATCGGGTTAAATAAAGTTGTTTTACTGTCAATTTCCTTTGTCCTGCTGAAACGCACCGTGTTTTTATATTAGTCTATTAAATTGAGGAAAGGTTGTTAAAAAAAATACGTTTATAAGGGCAAGTTTTCCTGCAATTTTTTTAATTTTAACCGTAATTTCTCCAGGCAGCGGGTCCGGTTCGGCCCGATACTGGCTACCGGCAAGCCGAGGGTGGCGGCAATCCGGGTATAAGGCGGCTGAGCCGGGTCGTAAAAGAGATGCCATAGCAGGCGGCGGCAGCGGTCGGGCAATTCGTTAAAGCACTCTCGTACCTGTTGCTGCTGTTCCAGTTGAAGCATTGATGCTTCGGGCAGCAAGCTATCGTCTTCGATTTCCTCGATAGCGTTGCGCGGGTCGTTTTCAGGGTGGACCGTTTGGGAGGTCTGATTGGCGTTTTTTCGCTGCCGCCAGCACTCCCGGCTGGTGATGGTTATGAGCCAGGAGGCCAGCCTGTTCCGGTCGTTGAGTTTTTCGAGATGCTGGAGTAAGGTCAGGCAGACCCGGCCGAAGGTATCTTCCGCCTCTGCCTGGTGCAGGCCGTAACGGCGGCATGTCGAAAAGACCAGCCGCTCGTATTTGCTGATAAGGGCTTCCCAGGCGGCTTCTTCTCCGGCCAGGCACTTTTCAATTAAAATCGGGTCGTCGGTTGTAATTTCGTATTTCATTTAAAACCCGAAATTTTGCCGCTTTCGTCCTTAATGCCAGTTTATAATCATGTTGCGTTGCGCCCTGGTCTGGGGTGAAGTCTTCCACTCGTCGGGCGTGCCTTTGCGAAGCTCAGCGATTTTCCGAATGGCCGCTTCCCCGGTCAATCCGTGGCCGACCATGAAGCAGCCGACCACCGTCCCGGTCCGGCCAACCCCGCCCCAGCAGTGCACGTAAACTTTATGGCCTGCCGCAAGCGCCCCGTCAATCGCGTCAAGGATTTCCGCCATCTTTTCCGGCCTTGGCACATCCACGTCCCGGATGGAAATACGCCGGTACGCGACCTTCTTACCGAGCCGGGCGGCTTCTTCTTCCAGCAATTTTTTATAGGGTTTGAGCGAAACATTCCGCTCGACTTCTTCGGTCAGGTCGAGAAAGAAGGTTATTCCTGCCCCAAGAAGAGCCTGTAATTTCTGGCGGGCCTCGGCCTCGTGGGTCGAGCCTGGATATTCACCCGCCAGGAAATCCGGGGTAATCCAGTAAGAATCAGGAATCGGTCTGGCTTGTTCCATCGCTTTAGTTTCCCTGGACCTGGGGCAGCACTTCTTTTGCCAGGGCTTCCAGGCCGTCCATGTCGTCCATCTCGATCCATTGCAGCATTACCCGCTGCGCCCCGGCCTCGGCGACCCGGCCCAGTTGTTCGACGACCTGGGCGGTGTTCCCGGTGATAATGCCTGCTTTTCGGAGGTCTTCCGGGCTGCGGCCCACCGCTTCGAGTTTCGCCTTAAGAGCGGTTTCGTTTTTGCCAAAAATTACGCGGGTCATCAGGGAGCGGCGCACTGCGCTTTTGGCCCGGCCCTGTTTTTCAAGTTCTCTGTCCAGCACCCCGTTTAACTCTTTGACATTTTCGGGCGTGGTAAAGACTGCATTCCATTCCGAGGCGTATTTCGCCGCTAAAGGTAAGGTTTTCTTCGGGCCGTTGCCGCCAATCAGGATGCGAGGACCGCCGGGCCGGACCGGACGCGGCAGCAGAATCGCGTCGTTGAGGTGGTAATATTTCCCTTCAAAGTTTACCGGTTGGTCGCTGTTCAAAAGCCGCGTAACCACTTCCAGCCCTTCTTCGAACCGGACGAAACGCTCGTGCAGGTCGAGCAGGGGCCAGCCGTAATTACGGTGTTCGCGCTCCTGCCAGCCCGCGCCCAGACCGAGCGTCAGGCGGCCGCCCGAAAGGTCGTCCACCGCGCTTGCCATCCGGGCAGTCATGGTCGGGTGGCGGAACGATACTGGGCTGACCATTGGGCCGAACTCAAGGCGTTTAGTATGCCCGGCCAGCCAGGTAAGCGATACCCATAATTCGAGGGAGTCCTTATCAGGAGGGTTCGGATTGGTAAAATGGTCCGAGCGGTAAAGCCCAATAAAACCAAGGTCTTCCGCCGCCCGGGCGATGCGCTGCCAGCGTTCCCAGTTAAGACCTTCCTGGCCTTCTAACATCAGGGCAACCTCTATCATAGTTTGCCTTTCTTTTCTCATTTTTCCATCTTTTTCCATAAAGTTAATGGTAGGTTAAAAACCGGGTCAGTGTCAAGATTTTAATCTTTGCGCAACGGCTTAAAAAAAGAAAAACTGCCGGATTGTCGTTATAATATGAAGAATTGAACATTTTGCTCAAATTTTGTTTTATTTTTACAAGAAAGGCCCGGTTATGAGCGACAAAAACTTACAGGTATTACTGGCAAGCCGTCCCAGAGGTTGGCCCCAGGAAAGTAATTTCCGGCTGGTCGAGGCCGATATTCCCCAACCGGGCGAAGGGGAAATCTTACTTAAAACGCTTTACCTTTCGCTTGACCCCTACATGCGGGGCCGGATGAACGAGTTGAAGTCCTATGCCGCCCACCTCGAATTGGGCGATATCATGGTTGGCGGCACTATCAGCGAAGTGGTTGCCTCGAACAACCCCAGGTTTCAGCCGGGCGACATTGTATTGAGTAATGCCGGCTGGCAGCAGTACGCCCTCAGCAACGGCAAAGGCTTGCGCAAAATTGACCCTAACCTCATTCCGCTCACCGCTTACCTGGGCACCGCCGGGATGCCGGGCGTGACAGCCTGGGTGGGTCTTTTTGAGATTGGCGAGGTCAAACCGGGTGAAACCGTGGTCGTTTCGGCGGCAAGCGGGGCCGTGGGTAGTGTGGTCGGCCAACTGGCTAAAATGCACGGTTGCCGGGCGGTCGGCATCGCGGGTGGCCCGGCTAAATGTGATTATGTGACCGGCGAACTGGGTTTCGATGCCTGTATAGACTATAAAGCTCCCGAATTCTATGCCAACCTGAAAGCAGCCACGCCAGACGGTGTTGATGTTTACTTTGATAATGTCGGCGGTGAAATTCTTGATAAAGTGTTGCGGCGGATGAACCCGTTTGGCCGGATTCCGCTCTGCGGCTTGATTTCGGGTTATAACTCCACGGAACCCTACGGCCTTAAAAACTACGCCCTTCTGCTTTCCATGCGCTGCAAGTTGCAGGGCTTTATAGTCAGTGAACATATGAAGTTCTGGCCCGATGCCCTTAAACAACTGACCCAGGGCATCGCTGAAGGGAAACTAAAATACCGTGAAACGATTACCGATGGCCTGGAGAACGCCCCTGCCGCCTTCATCGGCCTGCTAAAGGGTGAAAACTTTGGTAAGCAACTGGTGAAAGTCGGGTAAAACTCCGCCCCATTATCAGCAGCGTTTTGTCTTTTTTACCTGAACGACGGCTTTTTCTGAATCTGCCCCAGATACCCGGTCAGAAAAAAGCAACCCCAGTTGTTTTGGTTAAATTGTAATCTTTATAATCTGTAATTCAAGGTATACTAATTTTAGGAGTGTTGAGTTAGAGTTGCTTTTGATTGTGTGAGATATGGATTTCTTTAGTGAATTAGCCGACTTCTTCTATCCTACTCATTGTCTTGTTTGTAAGGAGACCGGAAAAGTTGTGCATCCAGCCTGTGAGGCGGCTTTGCCGTATGTGGCCGAGCCTTTTTGCCATACTTGTAGCGAACCTTTGCGGGAAAAACATTGCGAAGGAAGCCTGTGCCGTTTGCCCCGGAATTCCCGGGCGCTGGACGGCGTGCGGGCGGTCTTCTGGCACCGTGAGGCCGGGCAGGAAGCGGTCCTGCGCCTGAAGTACCGGGGTGTCCGCAACCTGCGAGAATGGGCCGGGCGAGAAGTGGCGGGGGCACTGGTTCGGTACGGCCTGTCAGGGGAATTTGATATGCTGTTGCCGGTCCCCTTGCATCCCCGGCGCGAACGCAAACGAGGTTATAACCAGGCCGCCCTGGTTGCCGAGCCGTTCGCCCGTTTGAGCGGGCTTTCCTACCAACCGGGCTGGCTCACGCGGGACCGCTACACACAATCGCAACTGGCAGTGGAAGGCCGCCAGCGTTTTAATAATGTCCGGGATGCTTTCGGCTGGCGCGGCCCTGAAATAAAGGATTTAAGGGTACTTCTGTTTGACGATGTCTGCACCAGTGGTTCGACCCTGAACGAATGCGCTCGTGTCCTGAAAGCAAACGGAGCAGCCGAGGTATGGGGTTTTACCCTCACCCGTGAAGCTAAAATCCCACGCGAAACGTTAGATGCCGTACATCAAACATTTTAAAATTACCATAAACTATTTACAACAGGTGTACGATGCCTGGCGTACAACGGTAACAATCCCAGAAAGGCGTGAATAATGTCTGAAGAACAAAAGCAGTTTACCGAGCAAGAAGCGCATGAGCATTTTGGCGTTAGCCTCAATAGCCTGGTCTGGCAACTCCTGGTGAAGCCTGACCGCAGCCCGGAAGACAACGAAAAGATGATTAAAGCTGCTTACGCTTCCTGCTATCACTGGGGCGAGGTCGGCACCGCCGTCAATCAGGCACGCGGCGAATGGTTGATTTCACACGTCTTCGCGGTCTTGAACCAGCCGGTCCCGGCCCTGCACCACGCCCAGCGCAGTCTGGCGATTTGCCAGGAGAATAACATCGGGGATTTTGACCTGGCTTTCGCTTACGAAGGAATGGGCCGCGCCCTGGCAGCAGGCAATGACAAGACCGAGGCCCAGCATTATTTTAACCTGGCCGAGCGGCAGGGCCAGCAGATTAAGAAGGCCGAGGACCGCGCGATTTTCGAGAAAGACCTGGCCGCCGAACCCTGGTACGGGATTTAAATCATTCCCGGTATTTTTTGGCATGTAAAAAGCCGGTTTTAAGACCGGCCTTTTTATTTCCCGCTTAACATAATCAAAGGGTTAAGCGTTTTGTATTCCCCGGAATAAACCCGGCTTAATGGTCGGCCAGGGCGGTGGCGTGCCATAAAAAGACAAAGAAAGTCAGGGCAATCAGGGTCACATCACGGATGCTCAGATGCAGCGAAAGCCAGCCCTGGTTCGGCAGGTTGCCGCCCATCCGACCCAGGTCGAACTGCAACAAAAAGAGCGTTACGACCAGCACCACGACCGTAACGATACCGGCCAGGCTGACAATTTTGTAGGATTCGTGCATCTCGCGCTCGTACAAAAACCGCACGTAACGCACATAAATTACCAGGCCGTGAAAGACCAGGGTAACAACAACTGCATACAGGGCGAAAGTACGCAAAAGCTCGGCTACCGCTTCCAACCGGCCTTCCACCAGCACGACCCCGGCCCCAAAAGCGATTATAGTTATGCCCAGCACCATCAGGATTGACATCGTCCACTGGGTCGCCAGGAAGATGATAGGCGAATAACGGTTAAAGCGGGGCCGGTAGCGGCGGTGCGGCAAGACAAACGAGGCGAAGACAACCCCGAAAGTAAGCACGAAAACACCGGCTATGACAACGGCATTAACCGCCGTGTCCAGGTTGTTGCCATAGTAAGTCGCTGCGAAGAACAGCGCTTCGGCGTAAAGGGCCGCAAACCCCAGGCTGGTTAAGAAAAGAAAAACCGGGTGTTTCCGGCTGATTGCCGGGATAATATCCTCTTCAGTGGTAGCTGAAGTAGCAGAATTTTCTTGACCATAACGCACCGAAAGGTTGCGCCGGGCCGGAGGAACGCCGTTGGTCGAAGCCGGCCCATCATTTTTAAGAGTAATAGTTTTTGCTCCAGAGTTAAACTTTTTACTAAACTGCTTTTAATGTTACCTATTTTAACATTTCCCGCAAGAATGGCAACCGGGAATTAACCTTCAATCAGGCTGTCCTCGGTCATTTCGGCTGCTTTGGGCAATTGGAGCAGTTGCAGCAGGGTTGGCGTAATATTCGCTAGGATACCTTCTTTTAACCGGCCGTGGCGGTAAGGGGAATCTTCCGGCGTAACAAGGATACACTCGACCGGGGTCGTGGTGTGTTCCGTGAAAGGCCCACCCGTTTTGGGGTCAATCATTACCTCGGCGTTGCCGTGGTCGGCGGTGATAATCAGGTTGCCGCCTTTTGCCAGCACCGCTTCAACCACCTGCCGCACGCAATCGTCCACCACGCCGCCGCCATTAATGGCCGCGTTAAGGTCGCCGGTATGTCCTACCATATCAAAGTTCGCGTAGTTCACGATGATAAAATCGTAAATGTCCTGGTTGATCCGTTCCAGCAAGTTTGTGGTTACTTCCGCCGCGCTCATCTCCGGTTTGAGGTCATAAGTCGCCACTTTGGGCGAAGGTATCAGCACCCGGTCTTCATTCGGGAACGGTTGTTCGCGGCCTCCGTTAAAGAAGAAAGTGACGTGAGCGTACTTCTCGGTCTCGGCAATATGAAGCTGGCGCAACCCGGCGTCACTGACTACTCTGGCAAGAGGCGAGGTTACATCGGTTGAGGCAAAGGCCACCTGGACCGGCAAACCCTGCTGGTATTCGGTCATAGTCGTGAAATAAAGGTTTTCCAACCGGCGGAAGCGGTCGAACCCGGCTGGTTTGCCGTCCGGCAGGGTGAAAGCGCCAAACTTGTCGCCCGGTAAAACAAAAGCCCGGGTGAGTTCACGGGCGCGGTCCGCCCGGAAGTTGTAATAAATGATAGCGTCACCATCTTTGGCCGTAACCGTGGGCTGTCCGTCCGGCCTTGTAATAACGGTCGGCGCCACAAACTCGTCTGTAACGCCCGCCGCGTAACTATCGGCCAGGGCCTGTTCCGCCGATGACGCCTTGTTCCCGACCCCTTCGGTAATAGCCCGGTAGGCTTTCTCCACCCGGTCCCAGCGGTTATCGCGGTCCATGGCGTAATACCGGCCCGAAACCGTGGCGATTTTCCCGCCCCACTCATCCAGTTGCTTTTCCAGGTCGGCGATAAAACCTTTACCGGAAGTGGGAGCGGTATCGCGTCCATCCATAAAGGCGTGGATAAAAACTCGGTCCGGGCTGAGGCCGGAGCCGTGAGCCATTTTCAAAAGGGCGTAGAGGTGGCGGGAATGGGCGTGAACCCCGCCCGTCCCGGTCAGACCCATCAGGTGCAGATTGCCGCCGGTCTGTCTGGCGTGCGCGATTGCCCCGGCCAGGGCCGGGTTCTGGAAGAAAGAGCCATCCCGGATAGCCAGGTCTATCCTTACAAACTGCTGGTAGACCACGAACCCGGCCCCTAAATTCATGTGGCCGACCTCGCTATTACCCATCTGGCCTTCGGGCAGACCGACTGCCTCGCCGCTGGTCTTTAGAAAAGTATGCGGGTAATCCTGGAAATAACGCTCTAGATTGGGGCTATGACCCTGAATGGCGTTGCCCTGCCTGTTTTTGCTGTATCCCCAGCCGTCCAGGACGATTAAGACTACCGGCTTTGGCCTGTTTGACATCCCGCGCTCCTTCTTCTTCTTTCTTAATAAATAGGTAACTCCACAGGGGGTAAAATTGGTAGCAAGGGTTGACCCTTAAAAGCTTGTTTCAAAGCATAATAGGCGCTTTGCCCCTGCTTGCGTAAAGTCGAAATGTAACTGCGGATGCGACAAAACCACTTCGCCCCCCACTCGGTGCGAAAACTACCTGACACTTTTTGCTGGACTTTTATCATTCGCAAATCCCGTTCAGCCTGGTTGTTGTCAAACGGCACCTTAAAATCATAGCCGAAGGTTAACACCTCCCGTTCATGGCTTTGCAAACGTTCGAGTAGATTTCGGGCTTTGGTTTTCCTGGGCCGGCCTCGTTTGTTTTTAGGCCACCCGCCACTGGGAGGGGGATTAGCCGCTAAACCGAGCCCAATTAAATTAGTGTAGCGCGCATGCCACCTGGCTAAAGTGGCTGCATCCAGGCCAGGGCGGCCTG
>CADDZM010000031.1 GCA_902812345.1 Chloroflexota bacterium
AGCCGGGGCCGCAGGCCCGGCCGGCCGGGCCTGCGGCCCCGGCTAGCGATGCCCTGGTAGTCCGGACCAGCCAGGGCAGTTACCCGATTGTCTTTGGTGAAAATCTGCTGGGCAACCTGGGCGAACTTCTTTTAAAGTACCTGCCCCAGGCCGCCAATCGCAAGGTCTTTATCGTTAGCGACGCGCAGGTGGGGCCGCTTTTCGCCCCGACCGTCCAGGCCGCTCTCGAAAAGAGCGGGTTTAAAGTGGCGGTCCAACTGGTGCCTGCCGGGGAGGCTTCCAAGTCGCTTGCCCGGGTGTCGGCCCTTTACGACTGGCTGGCCGCCGGATGGGCCGAACGTAAAGATTTAGTGGTGGCCCTGGGCGGCGGCGTGGTAGGCGACCTGACCGGGTTTGCCGCTTCAAGCTGGCTGCGCGGCCTGCCTTTCGTCCAACTCCCGACAACACTCCTGGCGATGGTGGATAGCAGCGTTGGCGGCAAGACCGGCGTCAATCACCCGACCGGCAAGAATTTAATCGGCGCGTTCTACCCGCCCCAGGCCGTCATTGCCGATGTCCTGACCCTGACCAACCTCCCCGAACGCGCCCGGCGTTCCGGCTGGTCGGAAGTCGTAAAACACGCCGTTATTCCCGGCACCGGCACCGAGCAAGCCGCCCTGGCCCGTTTCGAACGGCTGGAGAAAAATGTTTTTGCCCTTAACGCCGGGAACATGGCCCTAACCGCCTCGATTCTGCGCGAGTCCGTTGCGGTCAAGGCCGGGGTCGTCCAGGAAGACGAGCGCGAAACCGGCCTGCGTATCACCCTGAACTACGGCCACACCTACGCCCACGCCCTCGAAGCGGCGGGCGGGTATTCACAACTTTTACACGGCGAAGCGGTTGCCATCGGGATGCAGGGCGCGGCCCGCCTGGCCGAGCAGTTGGGCTATTGCTCCCCTGAATTCGTGACCCGCCAGAAGACCCTGCTGGAAGCGTTCGGGCTGCCGACCTCGGCCCGCGCCTATAATTTTGACCGCGAGAAAATTCTAGCCAGCATGAAGCTCGATAAAAAAGTCGAGGCCGGGGCAGTCCGCTGGATATTGCCGCGGGGCATCGGGTCGGTCGAAGTCACCCGTGAAGTCCCTGCCGAAGTTGTCGCCCGGGTGCTGGAAGAACTTTTATAGGCTTGCCGGGTTAGCTCATCTGTGCTACAATCGTGGCATAATTTTCGCCGGGACCCCAAACGCCTGTTGCCAGGCTGATGCGAAAAATTGAGAGTTAATCCGACAATCCAAGAGGTTTTTCCATGCCAATGGGTACGACCCACCGGCGCCTTAACACGGCTCTGTCCGTGCCGCTGGCGGCCGGTGCCATATGGTTGAAGTGGGACGCCGGTTTTGTGGTCAGTCTTTTGGCCGGGTATCATTTCGCCACTTATTTCATGAATCCCGACCTCGACCTTAATTCGCTGGGCTATAAAAGCTGGGGCTGGCTCCGCTTCATCTGGTGGCCTTACCAGAAAATGCTGGCTCACCGCTGCTTCCTGTCGCACTTCCCGGTCATCAGCACGCTGCTGCGCGTCATCTACCTGATGTGGTTCCCGGGGCTGCTTCTGGTGTTGCTCGGCAGCAGCGTCCGCGCCGCCGCCCGCGAGACTATTTTCGATTGGTTCCCGGTGGTGGGGCCGTTCTTGCTTGTCTTTATCATAGGCATGATTCTCAGCGACTCGCTACACGTCATCTTCGATACCAGCAGCACCGAGCTAAAGCGGCTCTTTCGAGGCTCGCGGCGGCACCGTCACTCCCACGACCAGAACTTTTTTGACCACCACCACCAGGCTACCCCCGCCTGGGCCGAACGGCGGCGCACCCGCAGCCGCTAACTTTTCTTATAACAATATTTTAGTAGTTTTTAGTACCGGCTGAGGGCTGCTATAAACGTAGTCCTGCGTAAGCCTGCATCCAGCGCCGGATAGCCCCGGTTGGCCCTGGCTCCACGCCGACAGCCTGCACGAAATTGCCTTCCGACCCGGCCAGCCAGACGCTTACCCCGATTGGTTGGGGCGTTTTGATTCCGGCCATGTAACACCCGCCCGTGAAGCCTGCTATATCATCCTCGAAGCGAGTTCCGTTGATGCTGTCATCATAATTAAGCCATTGGGGCCGGTCATCCACGTAAAGTCTTCTTTCCCATTTCACGCCTAAAAGTTGCCAGAAGCGGGTCAGGTGGGCGCGGCTGTCGTTCTGAGCGGGCAAGGCCAGGTTATCCGGTCCCCACCCGGCCTCCCCGACGACAGCAGGCCACCCGCTTTCAAGACCCTGTTTGAGCCAGCCGGGAAAGGCTGCCGCCGCGACATCCTGGCAGGCCCGGCCCGGCCTGATATAGTTATGCCAGGCGAAGCGTTTGTAAAGCTCGATAGCCTCCCGCAGCCGGTCATAGCGGTTGCCGACCGGCTGGCCGCCATCGTAGTAGTAAAACCCGGCGTAGGTGTCCGGGTTATCCCCGGCGTCCTGCGCCAGCGGCGGGAAGTACAAAGTTACATCGCGAAAAAGAGCGGCATCGGGCAGGGCCACGCGCTCCTGCCAGGCCTGATAGACCTGGATGAAAAAGGTATTGATGGCGACATACTTGGCCGGGTCGCCCCGGCTGGTCCAGGGCAGCAGGTTCTGGCCGTAAAGGTTGTCGGGCCATTCGAGGTCAGGCTCGTTGCCGGGAATCAGGCGGGTGAAGTGCCAGCCGTTGCGTTTTTGCTGCTCAGATAGAAAAGTGAAAATGTCCTCGGCGGCGTCCTGGGGCGTACCGCTGATGGTGTTTCGCCCGTTGAACGAGGCGGACGGTTCGCTAAAGCCGCCCGGAAACCGCTGTGGATAGAGCCGGACGAAGATTTGCGCGCCCTGCCTCTGGTACTGGTAAAGGTCTTGCTCCATGCGGACTCCGCCCAGGTTATTATTGGCTTGCATATCGGTGCTGAGGGCCAGGGCCAGGCCGGGCGACCCTGTCACTCCGGTTGAATCCGAGAAAGAGGCCAAAGCCAGCCGTTGCAGGTCGGTCCACTGGAACCCAATCGGGGCGTGAATGCCGTGGGCCGGGTTGAGTGAGGCTGTGCGGAGGGGTATTAAAGGCGTTGGCGGCGGTTGGGCCGGCTTTGCGCTTGGTGGAACGGGCGTGAGAGTAGGCGCGGCGGTTGGGAGAATTTCGGAAACAGCCGTTGGTTCAGGCGGGGGTAGAGTTTCTACCCTGGCGGGTTGGAGAATAAGCAGGCATGCAATTAGAACCAGGCCCACGATAAAAAGGGCCGTAATCAGGGTTAAAAGCGGGTGATTGCGCCAGAAATTTTGGGGGGGAACCTGTTTCATCTTTTTCCAGTAGCCAGCGGCCCGTAGCCGGTCGTGGGTAGTCAGTGGGAACAATTCAGGACGAACTTTAGATATAACTGCGAAAATTTGTCAGTCTATTTTTAAACGGCCTTGCCCTGGCCCAGGTTACAGCTTGAAGTCAAAAAGATAAGGTTAGTTTGATTGCTTTGCAAATACAAAACGGCGCTTGTCTCTAATCAACTGCCTACTGTCCACTCTAATTAATGTGCGTAAATTTGCCTGTTGGATTATAATGGAATTAAGCACAACTAATACGCAATCACCTTCAATTAAATAAACGCTACAGGAGTTGTATTATGCAAGAGGCTACCACTGCTGCGCCTGGCCGGTTAAACTCGCAGATGGAGTTTGTACGGCCCTCAATCAACTACCCGGTTCACCCCTACGGTGAACTGCTAACGCGAACCGTTGAGAAATTCCCGGAAAATACGGCCCTGGTCTTTAAGGATATAAGCCTGACCTATCGCGAACTCGAAGCCCTCACCAATTCTTTTGCCAATGCCCTTATCCAGCTTGGCGTTAAACAGGGCGACCGGGTCTGCCTTTTCATGACCAACCGGCCTGAATTTGTCATTAGCTGGTTTGCTATCGCCCGGATTGGCGCGACCATTAGCCCGATGAACCCATCCTATAAAGAGCGAGAAGTGGCTTACCAGTTGGGTAACAGCGAGGCGGTCGGCGTAGTTGTGCAGCACGACCTGCTGCCCCTGGTCCAGGCCGCTATGCCCGACGCGCCCCACCTCAAACTGATTATAACCGCCGGACCCGGCCAGGTCGCAAACTCCGAAGGCACCCATTCCTTCGCGGAACTGGTCAAAAATCACCCGCC
Source organism: Chloroflexota bacterium (assembly GCA_902812345.1). GTDB lineage: Bacteria > Chloroflexota > Chloroflexia > Chloroheliales > Chloroheliaceae > 54-19. The sequence continues at coordinate 4,186 of CADDZM010000031.1, forward strand.
AACCGCCCCGGCCCGGCCCAATGTCGGCTGGGATGATTTGCTGGCCCTGCCCTACAGCAGCGGCACGACCGGACTCCCTAAAGGCGTGATGCTCAGCCACCAGAACCTTGTCTGCAACGCCTACCAGATGGTAGCCTGCTCCCGCATGACTTTCAATGACCGCTTTATGCTCTTTTTGCCGTTCTACCATATTTACGGCACCATGCTTATGGGTTCGGCTATCCTATCGGGTGGTATGGCGGTCCTCATGGAGCGGTTCGAGCCGGTTGAATGTATGCGCCTTATCAAGATGCACCGGATTTCACTCTTTTACGCGGTCCCGCCCGTCCTGGTAATGCTGACCAACTGGCCGCTTCTCAAAGAGCAGGATTTGAGTTCTATCCGGCACGTTATGTCCGGCGCGGCCCCGCTGGCCCCGGAAGTAGCCCGCCGCTTCCAGCAGATGACCGGCGTGACCGTGTTACAGGGATACGGCCTTACCGAGGCCGCGCCGCTAACCCATATCAACCCGGTTTATGACGAAAAGTTGATAAAGCCTGAAACGGTCGGTCTCCCGGTCCACGACACCGAGCAAAAAATTGTGGATATAGAAACCGGCGAGAAAGAACTGGGGGTCGGTGAGGTAGGCGAACTGATTGTGCGCGGCCCCCAGGTGATGCAGGGCTACCTGAAAGCGCCCGACGCGACGGCCGCAACCCTGCGCGGCGGCTGGCTCTTTACCGGCGACATCGGCTCGATGGACGAGGAAGGCTATGTTATCATCACGGACCGCAAGAAAGAGATGATAAAATACAAAGGCTTTGGGATTGCCCCGGCTGAAATCGAGGCCTTGCTTTTCGAACACCCGGCTGTAGCCGACGCGGCGGTCATTCCAAAACTCGACCCGGAAGCGGGCGAAATCCCGAAGGCTTTTGTCGTTTTGAAAGCGGACGCAGACGATATTACGCCCGAAGAACTGGTGAAATGGGCCAACGGCAAGCTGGCCGGGTACAAGAATTTGCGGGAAGTTGAGTTTATTGACGCTATTCCCAAGAATGCTTCCGGCAAGTTGCTGCGGCGCGTCCTCAAAGACCGCGAACGTGCTAAACTTAATCCGCCGGGATAACTTGCGGCGCGGTTTCTGTGGCGGCAGCGGGTTTCATCAGGCCCACGAAAACCTCAAAGGTAGCCTGAGCGTCCGCCAGGGCGCTGTGAGCCTTCGTGTTGGTCACGCCAAAATAGCGGCAGCACTCGCTCAGGCTAAACTTCTTGAAATCGGCCTTATCATAAAGCATGGTAAAGGCCGAACTCATAACATCGTAGCGGTGATAGTAGAACGGGTCGGGTATGCCAACCAGGTTGAACCCGGCCTGCAAAAAGGCCCAATCAAAAGTAACGTTAAACCCGGCCAGGATTGCTCCCTGGCCGATTTCGCTTAATTCCTCCAAGGCCTGCTTTAACGGGCGGCCTTCCTTCTCCCAGACCGCCGCGTCAAAATGGCTGATAACCAGGGCTTCCGGTTGGGCGGTCTCGATATGGGACGGCAGCACTTTCGCCTCGTAGGACCGCATAACCTGCCAGTCCGGTTGTGACACCAGCACCGCCCCAATCTCGCTAATTTCCTGAAAACCCGGATTAAGGCCGGTAGTTTCAAGGTCGAGGAAAAGAATGGGCCGTTCCCGCATTCTTCCCTTGCCCGATTTTTCAGGTTCGGGTTGGGTTTCAATTCCGGTGGAGGTTTCAGGCGCAGCCTGGGGAGCATTTGACATAAATAGAAAACCTGCTTTCTAAAGAGCTTTTTAAATAAAAGTAAAACTGCGAAAAGTTAAATCGTGGAAAAGAATTCGTCCAGGATGATGGCGAAGCGGCGCGGTTGCTCGACCATCGGCGAATGACTCGCGCTCTTAAAGACCACCTCGCGGAATTTCTCGGTGGGCCACAAATTGCTCATGCGGGCGAAAAGCTCGTTAGGAATAATCGCATCCTCGTCCCCGTGAACGCTCAGGACCGGGAGGTCTATCCCCGCGCAGCGGTCGGCCATGTTGAACAAATGCATGGCCGCGCTGTCGCCTTCGCCGTTAGCTTCGTCGCCGGGATAATTCTCGATTTGCATGGCGCTTTGCAGCAGGTAATAAAAAAGGGCGTTGCCCGGCGGTGAATTATCCAGGGGGAAGCGCCCGGACCGCAAGTTGCTAGCCCGTATTATCCGCGTGACCGCCTCGAAATTGCCCTGCCGGATGGCCTGCCCGATATTTTCCCGGTTCAGGGGCAAGTTAGCTTCTCCGGTGCCAAAAGGCGGCAGGGGGCTGACCAATGTCAGGGAAAGGCAGCGGTCGGGGTGGTCAAAGACAAGCTGCATGGCCGGTCCCGCGCCCATAGACCAGCCCACAATGTGGGCCTTTTTCAGCCCGATAGTGTCCATAACTGCCAGGCAATCCAGGGTGAAACTTTCCATCCCTTGCACCGGGAGCGGGTCGGCCTGGCCGTGACTGCGCAGGTCTGGCGCATAGCAGGCATACTTGCCGGGCATCAGTTCATCGAAAGCGGCCATGGCGGGTTCCCACCAGCGTCCGGAACTCAGGCTCCCGTGAATAAAAAAGATGCTTTCGGCGTCCTGCCAGTCGCGCCCGCAATGCCGGTAGACCGTGGAAAGGCGCGGCGTTTTTACAGGGAATACCCGCACACTATCGTAAAAGGTGTCGTCCCAGATTGTTATCACACCCCTTTCGGGAGCAAAATAGCGCGAACCACAGGAGAAAATATCACTAACCCACCGGGGAAATTATAGAGGTTAAAAAGGGCCGGAGTCAACGCCTGGCGAACAAGGGCGCAGTAGTTCCCACCGCTTCTAAATTCAGAAAAGCCGGTTAATTCACGGAAATGGACAGGTTTTGCCGCCGCATTTTTGGCTGGCCTTCCACCAGGAAATTCCCGGCCAGGGCGTCGGTTTCCAGGGAACTGTATTCTTCAATCCGGCCCGCGTCTATCAGTTCAGCCGCTTTTGGGTCAAGAGGTAAGGTCGCCAGGACCGGGGCGTGGGCGGCAGTGGCGAGTTCAGCAGCCTGGCTGGGACCGAACAGGTTCATTTTCTTGCCGCTTTCGGGCAGGATCAGCCAGCTCATGTTCTCGGCGACCCCTACAATAGGCGTGTGCATTTTATCGGCCAGGCCAATCGCTTTTCGGACAATACTGGTCGCCAGTTGTTGCGGTGACGAAACAAGGATGATGCCGTTGACCGGCAGGCTTTGCATAACACTCAGGGGCGCGTCGCTGGTACCGGGCGGCAGGTCTACCAGCAGATAATCGAGGCTGCCCCACAGGGTGCTGCCGTAAAAATCTTTTATCATTTTAGCGATAAGGGGGCCGCGCCAGATAATCGGCGTATCTTCGTTCTCAACGAAAAAGAGCGACGAAATGACCTTGATGCCCTGGCCGCTGATAACCGGGATGATTTTCCCGCCTTCACCTTCGGCGGGCCGGGCCGTGATGCCAAAACTGCGCGGGATGCTGGGGCCGGTGATGTCGGCGTCGAGGATGCCAACCCGGTAGCCCAGGCGGTTCAGGCCAATTGCCAGCATGCTGGTTACAAAAGATTTGCCGACGCCGCCTTTGCCGCTCACGATAGCGATAATATTCTTGATGCCGCCGGTCGTGGTATCGTCTACGCCAATGGCAGCAGAGGAGAGGCCGCCGGTTTTGACTTCGGGGAACAAATCGGGCCGGGCCAGGACCAGGTTCAAATCAGCCAGGAGCGGTTCGACAGCGACTTTGTGAGCTTTCGCGCCGCGTTCAACGGTATCAAAGCTGGCAATCGAACAGGTCACGCAGCCCAGGCCGTGTCTGGCGAAGACCCGGACGGTATCGGGCCAGGTCTCGACGATATTTTTTATTAACAACTCCGACGTGATGGTCCGGCTGCTCTCGTTCATACTAAGAAATGCCTTTGTAGTTTTGTATCAGATGGCAATGAACCCGTTCGAGCTTTAGCTTGCTCACGGCTTATTATAGCACTTCGCTTTCCTGTTTTCGCCGCCGGAAGACCAGATAACTGCCGTTAAAAGGGCCGCGCCCCTCCTGTTCCCAGAAAGTGCGGACATAGCCGTAGGTGGGGACAATTTTAGCCAGTTCCCACCCGGCCTCATTCATTTCGTTCACTACTTTATCAAAGCGGGCGGCCATCTCGTCTTTACGCAGGTGGCGCCGGACGTATTCAAAAGGCTGCATTTCTTACTTGCCGTCTGAAAAATAGAAATGGCCCTGGCGAGCGCGGGCGAAAACCCGGCCCGCCAGGGCCATTAGCGATAATACCGGTTCTTAGCCGAGGCGCTCCTCGACGGCGTTCCAGTCAATATTGGCAAAGAAGGATTCAATATATTTTGGACGCTCGGCCGGCTTGTAGTCTAATAAGAAGGCGTGTTCCCATACATCCATCACCAGGACAGGTTTGAACCCGGCCGGGTTGCCGTCTTCGTGCAGGGTAATCCAGTGGTTGGAAAGCCGCCCGTTAGAGGGGTCCATATAGGTAATGGCCCAGCCCACCCCGCGCATCCCGCCGACTTTAGTAAAATCAAGCTTCCAGGTGTCGAAGTCGCCGAAGGAAGCGTTGATGGTTTCGGCCAGTTTGCCGCCGGTCGAGGGCGCGCCGGTCGGGTTACTGGTCATATTGCCGAAGTAATATTCGTGCAAAATCATGCCGTTATATTCAAAACCCAGGCGGCGGGTTAATTCGGCGTATTCCGGTGAACCGGCCTGCCCGTTTTTAATCAGTTGCGAAATGTGCTCGTTAAGGGTATTGGTGTTGGTTACATAGCCTTTATAAAGACCAAAGTGGATTTCCAAAGTTTTATCGGAGATACCCTGAAGCCCGCTCAGATTAAAATCTTTCGCGACATAGGTTTGTTGAGCAAGAGTAGCCACTTGCAATTCCTCCTTGATTTAACCCGGCCCAGCCAACCTGCACCAGGTGATTAACAAAATCTCTATCTCTCGTCGTTACTTCCAGGGAAAAAAGGGAGCCTGACCTCCAGCTTAGTCGAGCCTCTAAAGCGCTTGTCAGGTCAATATGGAAGGCTCACTACCTTTTTCAGTATAGACCTTTGCCTGGGATTTTTCAAGCCTGCCACTTTGTATACAGGGCAAAGGCAAAGTGCGGGGTCCTGAAATCAGGTCAACTAACTTTGTCACCCGAACCGGTTTACACTGCCTTAAAATCCCGGTATAAGGCTGGTTTCCAACCAAAGCCCTTAACATCAGGCCTTTCTTTTGTTAAGCCCGCCTGAAGACCTCCGGGTGCGGGTGCAACCTGGGCGGTCGTTGGCGAAAGCACAACCCGGGGAGCCAATTTTAACTAATTTCCAGCCTTAAACGCTTTAAGGCTGGTTTACTCGACTGCTAACGGTAAGGCGACCGGTTGCCCGCCGAGCCGGGAAGACTCGCGCAAGGCCAGGACTATTTCCTGGTCCAACCGGCCCTGGGCCGCCCCATAGCTCGGTTCTACGCCATCCCGGACGGCCGTAACCAGGCTCATTATGCACCCGGCAATGCCGATTTCGTCATCGTTCCACTGCATCCCGTAATCTTTAAGAACCTCATAAAATGGGTTGTCCCAGCGCACTACCGGTTGGTCGGGGTCGCCGGTGTACGCCACCAACGCCTGCAAAGCGCCGCCATCCACGCGGTCCCAGTGGCGTTCCAGGGTTATAAACCGGGGCGCTTTCCGGCTGGCGTCAAGCAGGCTTAATTCCTCTTTTACTTCCAGGCCAACCCCGACCGTAATGCCCATCCCTTTTTCCGCCAGGAAACGGCTGCTGCGCCACCAGCGCAAGGCCGAATCGTACCCGACGCTGGTCCAGTGGTAAAAACCGAGCCGCCCATCGCCAAACTCAATCATGGCGTGTTCCTGGGTCTCGGTGCGCGGTTCGATGTTGTTGGTGATGCGCGACCCGTGGTCGGCCAGTTGGTACTCCCGGACGACACCGCTAACCCGTACCGGCACCGCATCGAACCCAAGATAGCTGCGCATTACGCTGACCCCGTGATAGCCGTGTCCGGCGAAATCGTTGAAAGAACTGTAGACCTGGCCGAATAGCCCGCTTGCCAGCAGTTTCAACTTGATTTGCTCCAGCGGGCGGCGGTGAAACTGCTCGGCTACCTCAATTTTAAGGTTACGCTGGGAGGCTGCCGCAATACTGGCGTCAGCTTCTTTTAACGAAGGGGCGATAGGCGTTTCCACCAGCACATTCAGACCGTGTTCAATCGCCATAAGTCCGGCCTGGCCGTTAGCCGAGTAGGCTACCGAAACGATGCCAACCTGGGGCGCGGTCTCCTGCACCAGTTTTTGCAGGTCGGTGTACCAGGGTGCGCCCAGGCTCCGGCCTAATTCCTGGGCCGAACTTTCGTGCCGGGACCAGACCGCCACCAGTTCGACCTCGCCCACCAGGGCCAAACCTCGCAGGAGCGGGCCGTAAACTTTTCTGGAACGGTTCGAGCCGCCCAGAAGGGCGACCCGCACCGGGATTTTTGAAGCCAAATTCCTCTCCTTTTATTAGCAACCTTTACGTTCAACGTTCAATATTCAACGTTCAATATTCAACGCGCAACGTTCTACGAATTAATACTAATACAGGTGAATAGTGCCGTCGCCGCGACGGTGGGTCGGCATGTAGGCTTGCTGGTAAGGGTATTTTTTGGCCTCTTCCTCGTTTATATCGGTGCCCAGGCCGGGCGTTTCTTGCGGATAGGCCATACCGTCCTTGAAATAGCCCATGCCTGAAATTACATCGTAAAGCTGGGGCGGGAAGTCAACCCACTCCTGCACGCCGAAGTTCGGGATGCTCAAATCTACGTGCAAGGCTGCCGCCTGACCGATAGGGCCGAGGTCTGCCGCGCCGTGGAAAGCGGTTCGCACGAAATAGGAGTCGGCCAGGACGCAAATCCGGCGAATCTCGGTAATGCCGCCAACGTGAATGGGCGCGGTCCTGATAAAGTCAATCCAGTGGTTCTGGAAAAGCGGTAGACACTCCCAGCGTGATGTGATAATTTCGCCGATAGCGAGCGGGGTCGTGGAAGCCTGGCGCAGCATCGGGTAGAAGTTGGTTTGCTCCGGGCGCAAAGCATCTTCGAGGAAGAAAAGGCGGTAAGGTTCAAGGCTCTTCGCCAGTTGGGCCGCTTCGTTAGGCGTTAACTGTTCGTGGACATCGTGCAGCAGGTTTATATCGTTGCCAAGCGCCAGCCTCATATGCTCGAACATTTTAGGAGTTGAGACAAGATAAGGCTCGTAATTGAAATAGTCGGTGCCGCGATGCCCGGCGATGCCCGAAGGCTCGTTGCGGACGAAGCCCAGCCCGCCGTAGCCGCCGTACCCGCCTTCCAACTGGCACCGCACAAAGCGATAGCCCTTTTCAATAAACTTGCGGGCCGACTCTTCGACCGCTTTCGGTTCGGGGCCGTGGGCGTGGCCGTAAACCCAAGCGCCATCCCGCGACCGTCCGCCTAACAACTGGTAGACCGGCAGCCCGGCCACTTTGCCTTTGATGTCCCAGAGGGCAAAATCTATCCCTGCCAGGGCTGCCGCGAAAATCGGGCCGCCGCGCCAGTACCCGCTGTAATAAAGAGTGTTCCAGATGTCCTCAATCTGGGCCGGGTCGCGCCCGATAATCAGGTTGGAAAGATGTTCGATAGCCCGGGCAACAATCGGTTCGCTGCCGTTCAGGGTGCCTTCGCCCACGCCGTAAATGCCCGGCTCATCGGTTAAAATCTTTACAAAAAGAAAGTTCCGGCCCGGTGCGGTCAGAATAACTTTTACTCCGGTAATTTTCATGAGTTCACTTCCTTGTAAATAAGGTTGATGTAAATAAGGTTAATTCCAACTTTAAAACATCTCATAGCCGGGTAGCGATACCCTTGCCAATTCCTTTGACCGCGCCGGCAACGATTGCCGGCTGCCCTTTGACTGCGGGACATCCCCGCCGGATAACCCGTATATCTGTTTCGTCAGAAAATGTGGTTACTTCTTTATCCGGGACCATTAAAAAGCCTCTTTACGGAATGTTTTTGCCTTAACCGGCGGCCCTTTTATAAGAGCGCAACCTTACGATGGCATAAAGTAAAAACATTTTATGATTAGGCCGTTTTTAATGCAACTACAAAAGGAAAGCGGTCACAGTAAAAATTAGAAAAGTATTTCTTTCGATGAGGGGTCAGATGGAGAAATTCAAGGCAACCTGGTAATAGATTGGCAACCGGCAATTTAAGGGGAAAGTAAAGAAGCCATCCAAAATAAAATGGTGGCTTCAAAATAAATTGCTGGAATTAAATTCTGGTAAATTTGGTTGCTATTTCCTGGAAAACCGGACGGAAGATAATGTTTCTGCGATAAAGAAAGGTAAAAAGCGAAAAGTAAAGCGCTTTTTACCGGTAACGACTGCTGGTTAACTCCTGGTACATCAGGTCAGTTTCTTCGTATTCAAGCGCCCACCACTCAGGATTATTGGCCCGGTTACTGGCTAAACGCCAGCAAAAAATGCCCCAGACCAAATAAAGAAAACCTACCCCGGCCAAAGCATAAATCAAAAAGGTGTCCATATATTTACCCCGCTTTTCCTGGAAACCGCCCCAACTGCTACTTACCAAAAAGTTGTTAAACCGATTATAGCTTTTTAGTCTTTCCAGGTCTGTAACCCAGCTTACACTCCGGCAAACTTATTTAATTTGCTTGCACCTCATATTCATGCACTTTTCGTGCCTGATAATTATATCTGTGGTGAAAATAGTGTAAAAGAGTACTTTTATGCCATCTGTTATTTAATTTTATATAATTGGCATGATTTTAGAGTTAAGGTTCTTTCTCCAAAACAAGCAAATTCCAGTAATCGAGCCCGGGTAATTCAAGGCTTAACCTCTGGCGGTTACCCGGTAGAGACTGACGGCGCCCTGTTATTTCCTGGGCTGCGCTGCCGCTGTCCGGGGAAGTCAGCCAGGCTCTTTTGATGGGTTGGGCCTCACTTTCGGGTAGATTTAGCGATACGGTCAGGCCGCTTAGGGGCGTGGGAGTTTCCTTAAAGGCGTTCCACAGGCTGTCGTGCAAGCCCCGCAAGTTGACAAGATTTAGGGTTGTAAAAGATTTCCCCTGCCGTAACAAGGCCCAGACCCGCCCCGCCTTTGCCGCACCGCTAACCTCGACCGGGCCGCTGTCGCTGCTTATTTCGACCGCCTGCTCGACTTCGGCAGCCGGGAGCGGGCGCGTGGTCGGGTCCGACAGGACATTCTCGTAGCGCACTATAAAATCATAGTAACGCCGCATTTTCTCAACGAAATCCGGTTGAAAGTGGCCGTAGTAGGGATAATAGGGGTCGGCCAGGGCTCCGTTCTTTTCACCCAGAAGCAGGTGAAAGCCGCCGCTGGCGTAAATTGCCGCCGTCGCCAGCAGAGCCGCGTTCTGTGCGCCTGCAATCTTTTCGGCCTGGGTGGTCGGGATGCTGCCCTGGACCGCGTGCGGCGCTTCGTCCGTCGCGGCGTTATCCGAAAGCCGGATGCCTTCGGGCAGGAACGGCGACAAATAAGCCGCCAGGATGACCTGTTTGCCGTTCTCGCTCGACCCCGCCAGTTCCTGGGCGTTGATAATCAGGTCGTGCAGATTAATGTATTCAACATAAGGCGGCCAGACCTCGATATAGACCGCGCTCTGTTCGGTCGGGGCCACCGTTTCAATCGGCCAGTTGTTGACCGCGTTGAAAATAACACCCGCCCCCGGCTTTAATGGCGCGACCCGCTGCGCCGCCGCGTTGATGATAGGCGGGAAAAGCCGGGCCAGTTCCAGGGTTTCGGGACTTTTGGCGGGATTTTCGGGCAAGGTATAAGCCAGCTTTGGGTAGCCGTACTGGTCCACGTGAATCCCGTCAAACCCCGCCACCGTCACCGCTTTTTCGTACTGGTTCAGAATGTTTTCGGCCCAGGGCTTGCCGAGCGAAATATCCATAATGTAAAAAAGTCTTTCCAGGCTGTAGGGCGTGCCGTCGGCCTGATACATGCCCCAGGATTGGTGCGTTTCCCAGAAAGCCGGGGTCGCGCCGTAGACCGCCCCGTAGGCCAGGGTCGCCATGTTAAAGCGGTGCGCTGCCGCGATTTTGTGGCGGACCGTCGCATAGGAAACGGCCCGGCCCATCGGGTCAATAAATTTGTCCGCAGGCGGGATAAAATCTTCGTGGCGGTACATCCAGTCGTAGAACTGGACCACATTGACGTGATAGGCGGCCAGGGTTTCGGCGCGGGAAAGACTTTCTTCCTCGGATTCTTCACACTTGAAGTTGGCGAAAAAGCCGTAGCGGGGCATTTGCGGCCAACCATCCAGCACGTCCGCCGCTGTCGAAGCGGTTGCCAGGGTAGTGGCCTCTTTGCCCGTTTTCACGGCCAGTTCGAAGCCGTAGCCGCGCGGCGTTTCCGGCGGCAAATAAAGCGTAAAAGCAGTCTCGAAGGTGCCGCCGGCTTTTTTGGGGCTGAACCGCTGGAAATAAGTGTTGATGGTTTTATCCAGGAAAGTTACTTTTAAATAAAGACCCATTTTCGCCGGTTGGCTGGCCCGAAACCGAACCAGCAGCCTGACCGGTTGGCCCGGTCTGTAAAAAGCCTGGTCCGGCCGGAAATCAAGGACGGTGATGTGAGTTGAATTTGCGGTCTGGCCGGGCTGCCCGGTTAGCGGTAAACTCACGAACTTTCCTTTCGGTGTAATCAGTCTAAAATGCCTGCGGAACGAAGGCGGTTGACCAGGGTCACATAACTGGCATGCGACCAGACCAGCGGCGTTGCCACTTCACCCCACAACTCTATCCAGAAGTTGAGCATGTCAGGCTTGTTCATGTGTTCGAAGGTCTGCTCCGGCAACGCGCCATCCGGCCGGGCCTGTTTTTCAATCCAGCTTAGCAGCGCTTTAGCCCCGCCGGTATCGCCCTGGTCGAGCCGGACTATTGCCAACCAGGCGGTAAGGAGCAGCCATTCGCCGCCGCCAAAGTAGGTGTCGCGGGCGTAGCGGTGGACCCCGGCGCTACTATCAAGCGGGCTTGCGTCCGGCTTTCCACCGGCCACCAAATCCCGGATGATTTTCTCGACAGTCGCCTGGATGAGCGGGTCGTTTACGGGCCAGAGGCCGTAAGGCGCCGCTGCCCACAGCAAATTAGCGTCAACAGCCCCCGCCAGTTCGCCTGGATTGGCTCCGCCGCAGAACTTTGTTAAAAAACGTTGGCCGGTAGCCGAGTCCAGGGCCGTGCCGTTTTCCAGGATATATTTCTTTATTTTCCCGGCGGTTTGGGTGGCCGACGCCGCCGCGTTTTCCAGAATAGTGTCGCCTGGAAGGTATGCCGCCAGTTCCGCGACGCGGGAAAGCCCGCCAAACAGGGCTGCCAGGGTTGAGGTCGCAATTTTATCGCCGTGTTCTTCCCAGGAGTCGTAATTGGGGGTCTGCCAGAGCGCTCTCAGGTAGTCTACCAGCAAAGCAATAGAATCGCCATAACGGGTTAAGTCGGCGGCTGCGGCGGCCGGTTCGAGCTTTTTGCAATACTCGGCCAGGGTGTAAAGCCAGGTGCCAAAGCCGTCAATCTGGAAAGGTACCCAGTCGTCCTGGCTCGGTTCGCCGTCCACTGTGTAGCGGCAGTGCAAAACGTCGGTAATCGGGTCGAGCGCCTGACCTGCTTTAACTCGGGCTATCGCGCTTTGGGCCAGGGCTCGGTAACGCTGGACGATTTCGTTGACCCAGCCGTGAAAGCGCCGGGCCGCTTCAAGGGTTTCGGGTCGGCCCGTGTCGGAAAGGGCCAGGGCGATAAAAGCGCCGTCCCGGAACCAGGAGTAGCGGTACTGGCTGAAATTGGGCGAGGCGATAAAAGCGCCGGTCGTTGCCTGGTTCGCCAGGATGACGCGCAGGCTGTTTTCGTAAAGCCAGCCGGTATTCAGGGTAGAGGAAGCAACAGTCGAATCGACAGTCATAGCAAATTCCTTGGTTTTTGAGTTGACTGGTAAAGGGCTACCGGGCTAGCCTTTGACGGCTCCTGCGCTCACGCCCTGGATAAAGTAACGCTGGAAAATCAAAAAGACGACTATCACCGGCACGATAGCAATCAGCGAGGCGGCAAAGACCAGACCCCACTGGGTGCCGTGGCTTTGTTGAAACAGCCGCAAGGCGACCGGCAGGGTGCGTAGTTTTTCGTCCTGGATAGAAGTCAAAGCCCAGGTAAATTCGTCCCACGCGCCCATAAAACTAAAAATCGCCATCGCCGCCAGGGACGGTTTGACCAGCGGCAGCATTATCCGCCAGAAGGTAGACCAGATACCGGCCCCGTCAATCGCGGCGGCGTCCTGCAAATCGTTGGGGATTTCCTCGAAAGCGCCTCGTAAAAAGAAGATGTTCACCGCCGAGTTAGCCGAGTACGCCACCACCAGGCCGTGCAAGCTATTGAGCAGTCCCAGGTTTTTCGCCATTACGAACTGAGGAATAATCAGCACCAGGCCCGGCACCATCATGGTCCCCAGAATTGAGTAAAACAGGACCGACCGGCCTGGAAACTTGTAGCGGGCGAACGCGAAAGCCATCATCGAAGATAGCACCAGGATTAGAATGGTCGTGGCAACCGCGACCACCAGGCTATTCGCGAAGTAAAGGCCGAAATTTTCGGAGTTCCAGGCCCGCTCGAAGTTAGCCGTGGTCGGGTTCTCCGGGATAAATTTAGGCGGAAACTCAAAGACGTACTGGTTAGCCTTGAAAGAAGTGCTGACCATGTAGAGCAGCGGTACCACCGAAATAACCGTCCAGAAGAGCAGAATGATATAAATTGCCACCACCAGTAGCGGGTGACGCCGGTCAATCACCGGGGTGTCGGTCTTGCGGTAGTTCATGCGCCACCGGTTGGACAGGCTGGCGGTAGTCAGTAAAATTTTAGGCCGGAGTTGCATTTTTCCCTTTCCTTCCTTCTTCCCTTACCCCTAGTATTCCACCGGGCGGCGTAAAAAGCGGATTTCCAGGATACTAACGATGAAAATACCGATAGAGAAAATCCAGCTCAGGGCCGCGCCATAGCCCAGGTCCAGAAATTTGAAAGCCTCGCTGTACATATAAGTCATAAGGGTTTCGGTGGAGTGCTGCGGGCCACCCCCGGTCATAACATAGACCTGGATAAAGACGTTGAACGCGCCAATCGAAAGCATGACGGTGGCGAAAAGGATGGTTGGCCGGATGAGAGGTAGCGTGATGTGCCAGAAACGCCGCCAGGTGGTCGCGCCGTCAATCGCGGCCGACTCGTAGAGGGTTGGCGGCACCGATTGCAGCCCGGCCAGGAAAATAACCATGGTCCAGCCGACGCCTTTCCAAATACCCAGGACGCAAATAGCGAAAAGGGCCGTCACCGGGTTCTGGAGCCATGCCTGGTAACTCGGGATTATATGCAGGATGTCTTTAAGGATGTAATTGAGCAGCCCGGCCTGGCTGTTGTACAGGTAGACAAAAATCAGGGAAACGACCAGCCAGCTAGAAACCACCGGCAGGTAAAACATGGTGCGGAAGAAACTGCGGAAGGGTAACTTCTGGTTGACCAGCAAGGCTGCGCCCAGGCCCAGGATAAGCTGGCCCGGCACGCTGATGACCGCGTAAAAGATGGTGTTGCGTAACGCCTGCCAGAAAATCTCGTCACCGAAAGCCCTGGTGTAGTTATCAAGGCCGATAAAAATGCTTGGCTTGATTAAATTCCACTGGAAGAAGCTCATTACGAGCATGTTTATCAGCGGGTAGACGGTCCAGACCAGAAACAAAATCACGCCCGGCGCGATAAACAAATAGACCGGCAGCGCTTTCTTAAAGGGATACCACCACGACCGCCTGACGGGCGCGACAGGCTCGCCAGGTTCGTTTAGCCGTCCGGTTGGCCGGTCGGGCGGGGATTTGGGCGATATTTCTCTTGAAAGCGGGGATGGGGCTGTGTTAAGACCCATAAAACAAACTCCTTGCAATAGGCCGGCGCTGGCCTTGAGGGTTAAGGTTATATGGAGGCCGCCCTGGCGGCCTCCACCAGCATAAGAGAGTTGAGTGGAAAAGGGTTTTGCCTGGCTACTTGGCGCCTGTCAGCAGCGCGTCTACTTTGGGAGCCGCCGTGTCAAGCAAGGTTTTTACGTCTTTGTCACCCCGGAAGGCGGCTTCGAAAGTATCGTTGAGGACAGTTTCGATTTTAGGCCAGGCCGGGTGCGGCAGACGGGCTTTGGTGGACTGAAGCTGAGTCAGGAAGGTCGAGTAGTAGGGCAGGCTGGCCAGTTCGGGCGACGTCGCCACGCTCTTGATAGCGGGGAGTTGCCCGATTTTGCCCATCGCCAGTTGGACATCCTTGCTCAGCATGTAGCGGCTGAAGGCCCATGCTGCCGGGTTGTCCTTGGATTTGGCGAACATCACCAGGTCTTCTCCGCCAACGATGCCGATGCTGCCGCCTTTACCGGCGGGCATGGGGGCGTAGCTCAGGGTAAAGTTGGGGAACTGGGTGGCCGCGATGCTGTTCATCCAGGGACCGTCATCAATGATAGCATACTGGCCGGTCGCCAGCCCTTCCATAGTGCTGATGCCGCCGCCGAAGATTGCGTCGGGCATAACCCCGGCTTTTTTCAGGTCCACCAGTTGTTGCAACGCCGCCACGCTATCGGCGCTGTTCAGATAGCCGCTCGCTTTGGTGATGCCGTCGTCGGTCACGTTACCGCCCAGGCTCCAGAAGAAGGGCAGGATGCTCCACGACCCGGTGCCGCTGGGGACGAAGCCGAATTGCTTGCCGGAAACGGTCAGTTTTTTGGCGGCGGCAAAAAATTCGTCCATTGTCTTGGGCGGCGCGCTGAGACCGGCCGCTTGCAGGTCAGATTTGTTGTACATCAAAACTTTCGTGTTAGTGTCGAGCGGTAGGCCGTAGTAACTGCCCTTCCAGAAGTTGGTGCTGAGTGGGCCGGGGTAAGCGTCGGCCTTGATGTCGGCAAAGCCCGGCATGTCGTCGAGTTTAGCCAGCGCGCCCATCTCGGCAAATTCGGGGACGTACTGGATGTCCAGGCGGGCCACATCAGGTAGAATATTGCCGCCGATGCCTGTAAGCAGTTTCTGACGGAAATCGGTGTCCGGGATTTGCTGGGCATCAACTTTAACGTTCGGGTAGAGCCTGGCGAAACCGGGCAGCACCACGTTTTTCAGGGTTTCCTGCTCTTTGGAGTCGGCGCTGTAGGTGTGCCAGAAGGTCACGGTGCCTTTGAGGTTCGGGTCCCCCAGGGCCGGGGCAGCACTTGTGGTGTTTGCCGCCACAGTAGTGGCCGTTGCCGCAGTTGTCGCAGGGGCAGTTGTTGCGACGCTCGTAGCAGCAGCCGTAGTCGCCGCCGCGGTTGTAGCCTGGGCGGTGGTGGTTGCCGCTGCAGTAGTGGCCGCCGCAGTAGTGGCCGCTGCGGTAGTGGCCGCTGCGGTAGTGGCTGATGGGGTAGTGGCTGATGGGGTAGTAGGCGTGTTGTCGCCGCAGGCGGCCAGGACCAGGCTGGCGCAAAACACCGCGAGTAGAGTCAGGCTCAGGCGGCCGTGCCTGAAAACGCTGCTCAAACTGGATAATGTAAGGCGGGTCTTCATCGGGAACCTCCATATCTCGTATCTAAGAATCGGCTAACCCTTCGCAAGCGCAAAGCCAGAAATTAACCGGTTAGGAATTTTTAACGATTTGCCCTGACACAGGCAGCAGTGAACAAAGCCCGGGCGTCCCGCCGGGCTGTTTGGTCGGTGATTAAAATTTCAAGGTCTTAAATTAAGCGGATTCGCGTTCGACTATCTCGACCGGGATTGGCGGCAGACTGGCCGGGTTAAAATCGGAATCGGCGGCCAGTTTTACAACCATTTCCCCGGCCTGTCTTCCAATCATCCTGAAAGGAAATCGAACGGTAGTCAGGGGCGGAGCGACATCCGCCGCGACCTGAATATCGTCGTAACCGGCGATAGCAATATCCTGTGGCACCCGCAGGCCGTGCACGTGCGCGGCTTCAATTGCCCCGATTGCCATCTGGTCGTTGGCGGCGTAGATGGCGCTGGGCGGTTTTGGCAAGCTGAACAGGCGCTCGGCGGCTTTGAAACCGCCTTCTTTGAACCAGTCGCCCTCGGCTACCAGTTCCGGCTGGTAGAGACCGCGTTCCCGCATCACCTCAAGATAACCGGCCTGGCGGCTGTGCCCGGATGGGGTCGAAAGGGTGCCGCGAATGTGGGCCACCCGCGTGTGGCCTTTCGCCAGCAAAAATTCGGTCAGCAGGCGCGAACCGACATGCCCTCGCCCGTTGACGTTTGGAAAATCAAGCGGGTCGTCGCAGACCTGTCCGTCCACGAAGACCACCGGGAGCGGGGCCGTTTTCAACATGGATTTCGCGTCCTGGGATAAGGCCGGGTCGCTGATAACCACGCCATCGGCCCGGTTGCTGTGCAAAAAGGATTCAACCGAGCGGTCGGTCCCTTTCATCACAGGCAAGACCAGCAGATAGTATTCCTGTTCGGCCAGATACTCGACCAGCCCGGACATTACCCCGGACAGGAAAGGCTCGGCAATCAAGTTCTCCAGGGTATAGTTAAACATCATCAGGGCGATGGTATGGGTCCGCTGCGCCCGCAAGTTCCGGCCCGCCGCGCTGGGGAAGTACCCCAACTCGGCTACGGCCTTCATCACGCGCTGGCGGGTTTCTTCCGACACCCGCACGTTCCCATCGGTCCGGTTGTTGATGACATACGACACGGTGGATTGGGCAACCCCGGCCAGCCGGGCTACATCCACGCTTGTCGGACGCCGTTTCTGTTCCCCCATAAGTGATTTTCGTTCTTTTTTGGCGGTTGGGTGGGTAGTTTAAAAACTCTAAGCTACCCGTTTTTATCAACGGATTTTTTCTATTATAGGGTTTTCCGGCCTGTTTTAGCAGGCGGCAAACCACTAATTTCGAGTTGGCTAAATAACCTGCTCTTCTGAAGCTTAATACTGCGCTATTGATAAATACGTATCACCAATAACGTATCGTATGATACGTATCATACCAGAAAAAATCAGGCTGTCAATAGGTTTTTAAAAGAGGAAAAATTATTCGCGGTTAAAGAGCGGCAGCGCGATTGCCAGGACGACTACGGCAAAGACGGCCAGCACGCCCATGTCGAACCAGAAGTCATGCACGCCAACGCCAATTGTAACCTGGCGCAGCGCGTCCACGCCGTAAGTGAGCGGATTAATGTAAATGAGCGGCTTTATCCAGAAGGGCGCGCTTTCGGTCGGGTAAATCGCCCCACTTAAAAAGTACATCGGCATAACTACAAAGTTGGAAATCACGCCAAAACCCTCGAAAGAAGTCATGGCGCTTGAAATGACGATACCCAGGGCCGTCAGGGCGAAGGCGATAACAAACATCGTACCCAACAGGCCCAGCAGCACCAGCGGGTTGAGCCAGAGGCCGATTAAAGGCGCGAAAGCCAGCGTAATAATTCCCTGGATGGTAGCCTGGGTCGCGCCGCCGAGCGCTTTTCCGAGCAGGATAGAGAGCCGGGGCACCGGGGCAACCATCACTTCTTTTAAAAAGCCGAACTCGCGGTCCCAGATAATACTGATAGCCGACTGAATCGAGGTGAAAATAAGGGTCAGGGCAATCACGCCGGGAAAGATGTAGTGGGTATAATCTATCCCGGTGCTGCCCAGGCTGCTGCTGCTAATGGCCGGTTTGAGGCTGCTGCCCAGGATAATCAGCCACAGGATAGGCCGGGCGATACCGCCCCACAGGCGGCTTTTCTCCCGGAAGAATTTCTTTAAGTCGCGCCGCCAGATGCCGTAAGTCGCTTCCCAGTCCAGCGCGCCCCGCCTGAAAGTCAGGGCCGAGTCGGTCCCCGGCAGGCTCATAACAGAATCATTGAATACTTTAGCCACTGTAAAATTCCTTATCGTTAAAGGTTCAACGTCGTTTAGAGCCTTCTGCGTTTGCGCAAGTTCAGGCGGCGTTCGTCTTTTTTGCCTTCATCTTCCTCGCGGATAAGCCGCCCGGTCAGCTTCAAAAAGACATCTTCCAGGGTCGGCTTGCGAATTTGCAGGGTATTAACCACCAGGTTGCTGGCGAGCCTGGGAAGTTCGCCAAGCAGGGCCGGGACAAAACGATCGGCCTCAGCGACCTGTAAAGTCAGGCGGTCGTCGCGCTCGGTCGCGGATAGCTTGTAATAATCCTCGATTATGCGGGCGGCGAGGGTATTGTCACTGGTCGTCAACTCCAGTTGGTCCTCGCCGACCATCCTTTTAAGAGCGGCGGGCGTGTCCAGGGCCACAATCACCCCGTGGTCAATAATGGCGATGCGGTCGCAATGTTCGGCTTCGTCCATATAGTGCGTGGTCATAAAGATGGTAGTTTTATGGATTTCCCGTAACCGCCTGACGTACTGCCAGATATAGTTGCGGGTCTGGGGGTCGAGGCCGACCGTCGGCTCATCCAGGAACAGGATACGCGGGCGGTGCAGCAGACCCCGCGCTATTTCCAGGCGGCGGCGCATACCGCCGGAGTAAGTCTTCACCAGGCGGTCTTTGTGGGCGTCAAGGTCCATCAGGTCGAGGACATATTTGATGCGGTCGGAACGTTCAGGGCGCGGCACGTGGTACATCATGCAGTGAAATTCAAGGTTTTCGACAGCGGTGAGGCCGCTATCCAGGGTCGGGTCTTGAAAAATAATTCCGATTTGCTGGCGCACCGCGTCTGATTGGCCCATAATGTCGAACCCGGCCACCTTTACCTGGCCTTCGCTTGGCTTGACCAGGGTACACAGCGTTTTAATAGTGGTGGATTTCCCGGCCCCGTTCGGTCCCAGGAAACCAAAGATTTCGCCTTCATGTACCTCAAAGCTGATGTTATCTACCGCCGTTAGCGGGCCATACCGTTTGACGAGATGCGCCACCTCGATAATCGGGCTGCTAACAGGCTGCACCGGAGTTGGCAGGGCCGGATTGGGCGCGTTGTTCTGTTCTAACATAAAAAAATACCCCGCAGGTCAGCCTTCTGCACATGACGCTTCCATTTAGCGCCCCTAAGAAGCCGGAAGCCAGAACCTTTTTGATTTTCTACTGTTAAAAGTATAGCATAAGACGCCGGACCGGGGCTTGCCAGGATGCGGAATGTTAATTTATCTTTACAAAGTTTTACCCTGAAAAATTAAAAGCGTGCGGCAAAATTCATCTGACCCAGCCGTTTGATTAGAAGGGAAACTACGGGCCTTGATTGCGCCCGGTATGGTATTCTAGGGAAAAAGAAACCGGGCAAACCTGCTTTTTAACGGACCGGAAACGGGTTAAAATCAAACTGAAGGGAAGAAAAATTGTCGGAGAAACAGACCGATAACGCGCAAGCAAAAGGTTTTTCTAAAGAATTAATGGGCTATGGCAGTATCGCGAGAAGTGAGAAACCTATCTCCCGCGTTGTACTTGGCACGATGGCCCTTGCCGCCGGGCGGCTTCCTTTTTCGTTCTCGCTGCTAGACGCTTTTGTAGAAAGCGGCGGCACCTGTATTGACACCGCCTATGTTTACGGCGGCGGAAGCTGCGAAAAAGCGGCCGGCGCATGGTTCACCGCGCGCGGCAACCGCGAACAGATTTATCTCGTTGGTAAAAGCGCTTGCACCACCTCCTGCACGCCGGACCTGATAGCCAGGGAATTGCACGAGTCGCTCGAACGCATGCAAACGCACTACATGGACCTTTACTTTATGCACCGCGATAATATTAAGTTGCCGGTCAGCGAGTTCGTGGAATGCCTCAACGAGCATCTGCGGGCCGGACGAATGCGGGCCTTTGGCGGCTCGAACTGGACCCCGGCCCGTCTGGCGGAGGCTAACGCTTACGCGGCGGAGCGTGGACTGGTCGGGTTTGCCGCCAGCAGCCCGAATTTCTCGCTGGCCCTGTGGAACGAGCCGATGTGGCCCGATTGCATGACGGCGGCGGACTTGCCGACCCGCCGCTGGTATGAGGAAAGCGGCCTGCCCCTGTTTGCGTGGTCGAGCCAGGCCAGCGGCTTTTTTACGGGGCGTTTCAAGGCCGAAGACCGCGCGACCGCCGACCCTGAAGTGGTGCGGACCTGGTTTAACGAGGACAATTTCCGCCGCCTTGACCGCGCCCGGGAACTGGCAGATAAATACGGTGTTACCACGACCCAGGTTGCCCTGGCTTATGTGCTTTGCCAACCGGCCCTCGACATATACGCCCTGATAGGCCCGCGTACCGTGGAGGAATTGCGCTCTTCGTTAGAGGCGTTAAGCGTCCGGCTTTCCCCGGATGAACTCGCTTACCTGAATCTTGAACAGATACTTTAAGCTGAAAAGCCTGGAAGTGAATCAAAAAAGCCGTCCCTGGCGTTACCGGGGCGGTTTTTTTGATTAAATCAATTAAAAGCCGGGGCCGGGTTGGGCCAGGAACCCGAGTCGGACCGCCTGGGCTTCGGCCTGCAAAGTCAGTTCCGAGGCCAGGAAACAATGCTCCTGGGTCATGGCTGTTTCAGTCCGGTTTCGCACGTCGTCGAGCAACTGGCGGGCGAAAGGAATTTCAACGTTTTCGCAGTTTTCGTAACGCACGCCCTGGCGGTCGGCCAGGAAAAGATGGTTCGCGCCGGGCCGGCCCGCAATATCCAGGTTCTTGCGGACTTCGATATAACCTTCGGTGCCTATAACGGTCAGGCGGGTATCGCCAAAGGTCGGTAGACCGGCCGGCGTGAACCAGTCCACCCGCACGTAGCCGCTGCAATTCTCGCCCCGCAAAATCACGTCGCCAAAGTCTTCCAGTTCAGGATAGTCGGGGTGCTGGTAGTTGGCGACCTGGGAAAAGACCACCTGCGCCGATTTAGCCCCGGTGAAGAATAAAAATTGGTCCATCTGGTGCGAACCGATGTCGGTCAGGATGCCGCCGTATTTCGCGCGCTCAAAGAACCAGGCCGGGCGGGTCGGCAAATTTATCTTGTGCGGCCCGACCCCGATAGTCTGGACCACCTCGCCGATAGCCCCGGTCCGGACCAGTTCCCCGGCCCGCCGGGTCGCCGGGTTGGCCAGGCGTTCGGCGTAAAAGACCGAGTAAATCTGACCGGTCTCGGCCTGCACCCGGCGGGCTTCGGCCAGTTGTTCGAGCGTCGTGAAGCCGGGTTTGTCCGAGAGATAATCCTTGCCGTGCCGCATCACGTCAAGGCCAAGCGGGGCGCGTTCGTTCGGGATAGCCGCCGAGGTCACAAGCTGAATAGACTCATCATCCAGGATTTGGGCGGCTGACCCGGCCCGGACGGCCCGGGGATAGGTTTTAGCGAAAGCGTCCGAAAGGTCCGGTTCGGGAGCGTAAAAAGCGGCCAATTCGCCGCCTGCTGCCAGCAATATATTCACCTGGTCGTAAATGTGGCCGTGGTTTAAGCCTATCACGGCAAAACGCACTCTGGATGTGTCTGTCACTTTTATGTCCTTAACTGTTGTCAGTAGTCAGTAAACCTCAATACAAAAAGTAGCGCTTTCGCCAAAGGCTCCGAGTTTCCTTGTCTTCGCTCGGAATGACAAGGACGTGACTGGGCCTGGTATAATCCGTTCCCACGTTCAACGTTCTATGTTCAACGATTTTTCCAAACTACTCATTTAAAAATATCTCCCGGTTTTCGCGGGCCGACTGGTAGACCGCCTGGATAATCTGAAGCGGTTTGCGTCCATCTTCACCCGTAATGGCCGGGTCGCGGCCTTCGCCTAGAGCGGCAACCATATCGGCAATCTGAAAGGCGTGACCCCGGCTCGTAATGTCGCCGGGATTTTTAGCCCCGGTCTCGCCGGGCTGGCCGCTGTTTGTATCAACGGTTTCGCCTGCTGGCGCCTTAAACTCCCAGACCTTGAACTTGCCCGCTTCGAGGACCGCCGTGCCGTTGCGCCCGGTGATTTCCAGCCGTTCGGGCAGGCCGGGGTAGTGGGCGGTGGAGGCTTCCAGCAGGCCGACGGCCCCATTTTCAAAGGTAAGCAAGGCCAGGGCTAAATCTTCGACCTCGATTTTATGGGCGGCGGTGCGAGTGGTGGCCCGGACGCTCCTGACCGGCCCGGCCAGCCATTGTAAGACATCCACATAATGCACGCCCTGGTTCATGAGCGCGCCGCCGCCATCGAGCCGGTAAGTGCCGCGCCATTCCGCGCTGTCGTAATATTGCTGGGTGCGGTACCACTTGATAAAAACGTCCGCCGAAATGAGCGGCCCGAAAAGCCCGCTATCGAGGGCGCGTCTTAGCTGCTGAATGTCCGGGTCGAAACGGCGTTGTGAAATAACGGCCAGCTTTACCCCGGCCTGGCGGCAGCCCACGATAAGACGGTCGGCGGCTTCCAGGCTAATTTCCAGAGGCTTCTCGACCATGATATGTTTTCCGGCCTGGGCTGCCTTGATGCCGTAACGGGCGTGGTCGCCGCTTGGCACGCAGATATTGACCACGTTTAAGGCCGGGTCAGCCAGGAAAGCGTCCAGGTCGGTGTAGGGAACGCCGCTGTACTGCGCCGCGAACTCGGCGGCTTTTTTCGCGTCCGAACTGAGGACCGCCACCAGTTTCGCGCCGGTGGTAGACCCGATGGCCTGGGCGTGTTTATGTGAAATCATACCCAGGCCGATGATGCCAAAGCCGATTTCAGGCGAAGGCGCCGGATTACTTTCCACTCTTTAACTTTCCCCGGTTGCGGCGTACTTTCTCAAAAACTTCCAGCAGCCGGTAAACGTCCTGCTCGGTCCCCAGCAGCACTCGCTGGATAAACCAGACCACCTCGGCGACAGCCTGCCGCGAGTTTGGCACGTCGCCGGGATGCGCCCGTCCGGCCAGTTTTTCGGCGTGGAAGACCGGTTGGTCGTCAAGGACCATCGGGTAGCCGGTGCTGCACGGTACGCCTTCAGCCACCAGGGCTTCCACAAATTTCTCCCGGCTCAAACCGTCCAGGGCTTCGGGCCGGTAGCGCGTGACGTAGATATGGTAAGCGTGACTGCTGACGGCAGCGGTGCGGCCAACCGGCGCAAGGCCAAGCTGCGGGTTTGCGCGCAACTCGCGGTCAAGAATCGCGGCGTTTTTCTCGCGCAACTTCACCTGGGCATCCAGCCGGGCAAACTGGGCCAGCAATACTGCCGCCTGGAAGCCGGTCAGGCGATAATTCGCGCCCAGCACGTAATGTTCGTACCACTTGCCGCCTTTTTTGCGCCCCTGGTTGGTTAAAGCCCAGACTTTATTCGCCAGGTCTTCGTTGTTGGTAACAATCATGCCGCCTTCCCCGGCAGTCATGTTCTTGGAGGCCTGGAAACTAAAGCTGCCTAAATCGCCCCAACTTCCGACCGGTTGGCCCTGGAAAGCCGCGCCGTGTGCCTGGGCGGCGTCTTCCAATAGAATCAGGTTATGCTTCCGGCAGATTTCTTTTAAAGCAGCCAGGTTAGCCGGGTGTCCGGCGAAATGGACCGGCATCACTGCTCGCGTTTGAGGCGTGATGCTTGCTTCAACCGCCGCCGGGTCGAGCGTCAGGCTGGCCTGGTCAACATCGGCAAAGCGCACGCTGGCCCCGGCCAGTAGCACCGAGGACGCGCTGGCGAAAAAGGTATAGGACGGGACGATTACCTCATCGGAGGGGCTTTCAATGCCGCAAGCCTGCAAGGCCGCTGCCAGGGAAAGGGTGCCGTTTGCCATCGCTACGCCGTAGCGAGTGCCGTGCCGGGCCGCGAACTTGCCCTCCAGTTCCGGTACGCGGGGGTTATAGCCGCCCCATTCGCCGCTGTGCAAAACTTCCAGCAAGCCCTTTTCTTCTTCGGGGCCGTATTGCGGCCAGGCCGGAAAATTCGGAGCGTCGGCTGTCCCCCCCAATAAAGCTAATTCTCCCTCAGCAACCTTGCTGTTTTTCGTTTCAGAAATACTCATAGCTTAAAAATCTCTCCTATTTCTCGCTAATTTTGTCCAGCAAATCCAGGGCGGCCGCGCCGATATGCTCGCCAACCTGGTCCGTAAACGGGCCGGGCCAGCCGTAGTAGCGGTAAGCCGTCGCCGCCTCATAGTCTTTACGTTCGAAAGCGTTCGGGGTCGGATAGTAGCCGTAGACGCCGTTGGTATACCCGAGCAGCCAGGCGCTTTGCCCGCTTTGGGCGGCCTTTTCTTTGAGGGCGAGGCCGTATTGCACGTAGAGTTCGCCCGGCGCCGTTACCCAGTTAAGCCGGCCAAGGCGGGCGGCGGTAAGGGTTGCTTGCAAGGGCGGCCAGGGCGGGTCGAGTTTCTCCTGCAGCATTATGTCTGCCCAGCGCACCAGAACCGAGGCGTCGGCCCGCTGGTTCCATTCGCCGGTAGCCAGCGCCGCTTCTTTTTCGCGCCGGAAATCACCCACGCCTGCCGGGGTCGCCCACAGCGCCGGGTTCCAGTCCAGGCTTACTTTTTCTTCCACCACCGGGATATTTTCGCCAAGTTTAAGCCGGAATTTTGCCGGGTCCCGCTGGATACTTTCAAGCGCATCCAGGGCGGCTTTGCCGACGTTTCCGCCAAGTTTTTCGGCTTCTTCGTAGGTGCGCAAGCTCAGCCCGGCGTTTGTCATGCTGCTTTTAGCGGTATGCCCGGCGTTTATGTTGCCGCAAGCGCCCTGGGTAAAGAGAATTTTGTCAGGGGATAGCCCGGTCTTTTCGGAGATAAGCCGGTTGGTGTAGAAAGGATAGTCGGCGGTGTAAAGCAGGTTCTTGGGGCCAAGCACGGTCGGGTGGCAGGTGTAGTTCAAGACCAGGCCCAACAGTTCGTTTGAGGATGGGCCGGTCACGCCCAGCACGCCTACGTTGGGGTCCATGGGGCCGCCTTCCACGTTGCGGTTCTTCCCGGCGTTCTCGGCCACGCCCTGGTTCAGGTGCAGTTCGGCGGGAACGGTCTGGCCGACGGCATGGCCGACTGCTTCAATGACCTTGCCCGGAATTGACGCTAAATAAGCGTCGTTATGGTTTCCAAGCAGGCCGTTATCCAGGGTATTAGGCCCGCCGTGGGTGTGAGAGCAGGCCAGTATCACCCGCTCCGCCGGGATGCCGAACTTTTCCCGGACCCCCTGTTTTATCTCCCGGACCAACTTCTGGGCCATGCCGATAAGGTCGAAGGTTATCAGAAGCAGGCTGCCTTCTGGCCCGGTTGGTTCTTCGATGTAAAGCATCCTGGCGAAAAGGGGGTCATGGGTGCCGGTAGCCGTTTTGGTACGGGCGCTAAAGCCGGACATTTGCAGGCCGGGTGGGGGAGTCAGGTCGGCGGCCCCGAAGCCTACCTTAATGGTTGAATCACTCATTTCTTATAACCTTACTCGTTTATCTCCAACTTCCACAACAAACATAGCCCTGCAAGTTTTTACCTTGCCCGGTAGAGCAGGCCGCTAATTAAAAAGCGGAGTATAAACCGCGCCATTGGAAGCCCTGGTGCGGCCATCCATATAACACACGCTGAAAGCCCGGCGCGAGATTGGCGTCCGGTTAACGTCCGAGCGGTGCAACAGCCAGTTATGCAATAACACTACTTCGCCCGGCTCCAGTTCGAGGAAAGTCCCGCTATTATCGGGACAATATTGGGCCATCTGCGCCGGGGTCAGAAAGCCTGAAGGGTCGTCCGGGTTTATCCGGCCAAACTTATGGCTGCCCGGCAGCACTTCGACACAACCGTTTTCAATCGTGGCCGGGTCGAGAGCGGTCCAGAGCGTAATCAGGGGCTGGCGGTCGAGGTGCGTCCAGGCATCCTGGTGCCAGGGCAACAAAGTACCCTGATAGGAGGGCTTGTTCATGAACATAGCCCGGAAACAGGCAATAGGAGTACCATCGCCATATACCCGCCGCGACAGTTCCTTGAAGATTGGCAACTTGATGTAGTCTTCGAAAAGAGGGTCAATTTCCAGGTTTTGAATCTTGCGATAATTGAGCGACGCGCCTTTAAAACCTAAACTCTGGACCCCGGCGTCGTTGTATTTTCCCGAAGTGCTGTCAAGCTGCATCAAAAGGTTCGGGTAATCAATCTCGGCGGTCCCTAACATTATGGCGTTTATCCGTTCCTGGAGAGCGTGTAACGCTTCGGCGCTCAAAAGCTTACCCAGTTTCAGGTAGCCATTCTGTTCGTAAGACTGCCAGGCGCTTTCCGATAGATTGTCTGCCAAACTTCCCATAAACGTTGTGAGGCGGGGACTGTCTCCCTGGGGTGACAGAGGAAGCCTCACTCCTTTCTCTTGTTAGCGAGTTAGACCAACTCGCAGGTGGCACCTTTGTGCCTGTTATGAGATAATGTAGGTGTAGTTTGCACGCGAATAACCTAATAATGTTTGCAGGTTTCAGGCTAAATCGTTCGCCTGAGTACAGCTAGTGGCCCTTTTGGGCAAAGCATTAGCGTATTCTCGACTAAGTTGGTGTAAAGAATTAACTTGTAAAATCGTGAGGTGACGATGGCTTACTCTTTGCCTCAGATCTAAACAAATTAATTCTTTACAAGCACTAAGTGCCAACCGCTAGAGTCGTATCAGCTTAAATTGCTATGCGACAATGGTTGTCTACGACTTAATAAGACTGGGATTGCAGTCTTTCGGTGTAAAACCGTAGAAGCCGTCTCGTTTACGGGAC